>NZ_JANUEW010000032.1:0-68773 GCF_024807515.1 Pseudomonas sp. BIGb0558 | reverse complement strand
GCGAGGTGCCGACAGGCGGGGCAGAGCGTTTTGGTTACTTTGCCGCTTTTGCAAAGTGACTCGCTGTAAGAGCGAAACCATAAGCCGCCGTTACCTAAATAACGGATATGTACCCGGCCCAACCCCCAAATCTAGGCCACTTTTTCAGCCGCCTGACGCTCCCGCTCAGCCACCAACTGCCGAGTCAGCGGAATCAGACGCTTGCCGTAATCAACCGCATCATTAAGCGGATCAAACCCGCGAATCAAAAACGTCGTGATGCCCAAGTCGTAATAATCCAGCAACGCCTCGGCCACCTGATCAGCCGTACCCACCAGCGACGTCGAATTCCCCTGAGCCCCCAGCAACCCCGCAATCCCCGTCCACAACCGCTTATCCAGCCGTGACCCCTGGGCCGCCGCCGCCAACAACCGACGCGACCCCTCATTCGGCGGTTCACGCCTCACAAACCCATTCTGCTCAGCCAACGCCGTCGCCTGCTCCAGGATGCTGTCCGCACGCTCCCACGCCAGCGCCTCGGTCTCTGCCAGAATCGGCCGCAACGACAAACTGAAGCGAACCGTACGCCCATGCCTGGCCGCTTCAGCGCGCACCTGGGTAACCACTTCCTTCACCTGCTCGTAGGTCTCACCCCACAGTGCATACACATCCGCATGCTTGCCCGCCACCGCAATGGCCGCCGCCGAAGACCCGCCAAAATACAACGGAATATGCGGCTGCTGCGGCGACTTCACCGTGGAAAACGCACCCTCGTACTGATAGTAAGTGCCGTGATGATCAAAGGGCTTTTCACTGGTCCACTCCTGCCGCACCACACTCAAATATTCGTCGGTGCGCGCATAACGCTCGTCCTTGTCGATATGGCTGCCATCGGCCCGCAGTTCACGGTCGTCACCGCCGGTGATGATGTGCACGGCGGTGCGCCCGCCGTTGAACACATCCAGCGTAGCGAACTGCCGGGCGGCGAGGGTGGGTTGGGCAAAACCTGGTCGATGGGCAATCAGGAACTTCAACGTACGGGTCACGCTGGCCGCATGGGCGGCGATCAAGGTGCTGTCCGGGCTGTTGGAGTGGAAGGCCACCAGCGCACGGTCGAAGCCGGCTTCTTCATGGGCGCGGGCCACGGTTTCCACGTAGTCGGGCTGCAAGGTCGGGCCGCTGCGAGGGTGGATCTCGGAGGCGTGGTGGCCGCCGATATAGCCGATAAATTCGATGCTCATGGTCAGTCCTTGTTGAGGGCAGGAATAAAGCTGCTATCGAAAATAGGGGCCGCAACCGGGCCTGTAAAATGCCGATTGGTTCTATCCTAATTATAAAAATACAGAATCATATTTTTATGTAGTTATCAGTAATGCGCATTTTAATCGCATTAGGTTATTCCCAAATAGAATTTCACTGAGGTTTTTTATGCGAATAGCATGAAACCGCAGCGGCGCTCCTGGCCGTGCTCTTGATGAGGAAGGAAGCCCGATGACTGAAAAGTCCCTTAACGCCAGTTCGTTTTCCGTCGACAAGGCCGAGGGTCAAGCCGGGGTTGCATCCCGCTTGATTCCGCGCTGGCTGCGCAACTGGCGCACCCCCGAGGTGTTGCTGCGGCTGGTCAGCCCGATTGTGTTGTTGCTGCTGTGGGAGCTGGCCTCCGAGCTGGGTTTTATCCCGGCCCGGATCATTGCCGCGCCGTCGCAGATTGGCGGCACCTTGTGGGCAATGATCGTCTCCGGCGAGCTGGGCAAGCACTTGCTGGTGTCCCTGCAACGGGCGCTGCTGGGGTTGAGCATCGGCGTGAGTATCGGGGTGGTGGCCGCGTTGATCACCGGCCTGTCCAAGCGCGGCGAGGTGATCCTCGACTCGCCGATGCAGATGCTGCGCACCATTCCGTCCCTGGCGCTGGTGCCGTTGTTCATCCTCTGGTTCGGCATCGGTGAGTTCACCAAGATCGCGCTGATCGTCACCGGCACCACCTTTCCGGTGTACCTCAACCTGTTCGCCGGCATCCGCAACATCGATCCCAAATTGATCGAGGCCGCCAACACCCTGGGCCTCAACCGTCGCGAGCTGATCTGGCATGTGATTCTGCCGGGCTCGCTGCCGTCGTTTTTTGTCGGCTTGCGTTATTCCCTGGGCATTTCGTGGCTGGCCCTGGTGTTCGTCGAGCAGATCAACACCACCGCCGGCATCGGCTACCTGGCCAGTGATGCACGGGACTTCATGCGCACCGACGTGATCGTGATCTGCCTGCTGATCTACAGCGTGCTGGGCCTGCTGATCGATGGCCTGATCCGCACCCTGGAACGTTTTGCCCTGGCCTGGCGCCCATCGTTTGTGAGGAACTGACATGTCGATTCTCGAAGCTTCAGTAGCACCGGTGCAGTTGCGTAATGTGGTGCGCCAGTTCGGCCAGCAACGGGTCATCGATGGCCTGGACCTGGACATCGCTCCCGGGGAGTTTGTCGCATTGCTGGGCGCCAGCGGTTCCGGCAAGACCACCTTGCTGCGCAGCCTCGCGGGCCTGGACAGTATCGACAGCGGCCAGCTGCGCGTGCCCAAGGCTCGAGCGGCGGTGTTCCAGGAGCCGCGCCTGATGCCCTGGAAGCGCGCCTGGAAAAACGTGATCCTCGGCCTGCGGGTGCCCGACGCCAAGGCCCGTGCCGTGCAGGCGTTGACCGAAGTCGGGCTGGCCCATCGGCTGGAGGCTTATCCCGCCACCCTGTCCGGCGGCGAAGCGCA
Source organism: Pseudomonas sp. BIGb0558 (assembly GCF_024807515.1). NCBI lineage: Bacteria > Pseudomonadati > Pseudomonadota > Gammaproteobacteria > Pseudomonadales > Pseudomonadaceae > Pseudomonas > Pseudomonas sp. BIGb0558. The sequence goes on along the minus strand of NZ_JANUEW010000032.1, from coordinate 66,046 downwards.
GCGCGTGGCATTGGCCCGCGGCCTGGTGCGCGAGCCCAAGCTGCTGTTGCTGGATGAACCCTTCGCCGCCCTGGATGCGCTGACCCGCATCAAGATGCATCGCCTGATCATCGAGCTCTGGCGCAAGCACACGCCGGCCGTGTTGCTGGTGACCCATGATGTCGACGAGGCGATCCTGCTGGCCGACCGCGTGATCGTGCTGGCGGATGGCAAGATTGCCGAACAACTGAGCATCGATCTGCCGCGTGCACGGGATACTGGCCAGGACGGGTTCCAGGCGATTCGTGCGCGCTTGCTCAGCCTGCTCGGGGTGGAAGTGGACGCCCCGGCGGCACAGCCCGCAAACGCCAGCGTACGGCGGTTTGCCCATGGTTGAGCTCAGGGCGGTTCTGCTGTTGGCAGCGGCGTTATTGATGGGCGGCTGCGAAAAGGCCGCCGAAGTCCCGAAGTCTTCTTCGGATTTGTCCGGCGTGACCTTGATCCTCGGTGACCAGGCCAAGGGTTTGCGCACGGTGGTGGAGGCCTCTCACGCCCTGGACGGCATCGATTACAAGGTGCAATGGGCCAACTTCCAGGGCGCCGCGCCGCTGTTCGAAGCCTTGCGCGCCGGTGCCGTGGACCTCGGCCCGGCGGGGGATACGCCGGTGCTGGCGGCGGCCACGGGAGGCACGCCATTGCGTATCGTCGCCGTGCGCCGAAGCCAGGCACGCAGTATTGCGATCCTGGTGCCGCCCGATTCACCGATCCACAGCGTGGCAGACCTGAAAGGCCGCAATGTGGTGGTCTCGTCCGCCCGTGGCAGCATCTCCCAGTACCTGTTGATCCGCGCCCTGGAGAATGCCGGCGTGGATGAGAAGGACGTCAACGTCGGCTTCGTGCTGCCCACCGATGCATTGCCCGCGTTCAACGCCGGCAAGATCGAAGCCTGGGCCACCTTCGGGGTGTACCAGGCATTCGCCGAGCAGAAGGGCGCGCGCGTGCTGATCAGCGGGGAGGGCATCAACACCGGCCTGACCTTTATCACCGCCTCCGACGAAGTGCTCACCGACCCGCTCAAGCGCAAGGCGTTGGGTGACGTCTTGCAGCGTTTCGCCAAGGCCTTCGAGTGGGCGCAGCAGAACCCCGAGGAATACGCGCGGGTGTTTGCCAAGGTCAACGATATCCCGCTGGAGGTTTCACAGTTGCTGCGCAAATGGGGTGATGAGTCGCTGTTGCCGGTCGAGGAACGGGACGTGCAGGCGTTGCAGCAGGTGGATGATTTGTTTGTGGAAAAGAAGATTTTCCCGCACCGGGTAGAGGTGCAGGCATTGACCGATACCGAGGTTTTTTCGCCGCAATCGTTGGCTGCCGCGCCCTGAAGTCGTTGTGTTTTGCCCGGGTCTGAGGTCTCATGGGCCCGGGAAAACTCGCAAGTAGGGAACAGCACGTGATACGGGAAGAACTTGCGCAGTATGGCGGTATCACCGTCATGATTCCGGCCGCCGTGGTGATCGCCGTCTGGCTCTGGTATTCCCGGCCCCAGGCGGTCAAGTGGTGGCTGATGACAATCGCCTGCACCTATTCCATCGTGGCGTTCAGCAAATTGCTGTTCAAGGGCTGGGGCGTGGCGCTGCAACAGCTGGATATTGCCGTGCTCAGCGGTCACGCGATGAATACCTCGCTGATGGTCCCGGTGGCGATGAGCCTGGTGGCGCGGCGGATCAATCCCGATTGGCGCTGGCCGGCGGCTATCGCCGGGATGTTGATTGCCGGCTGGTTCAGTGCTTATTGCGTGGCACCCTATATTCATCCGCTCAACGAGGCGCTGGCCGGTGGCTTCCTGGGCGGGATGGCGGCGCTGGCGTTTCTATGGCGCCTTGAGGTGGTGGAGGTGAGGGTTTCCCCATCCTTGATCGGTGGGGGAATGGTGATTCTGTTGTTAAGTGCCATGGCGCCCAAGTACAACGCCGAGAAGCTGCTCAATCATGTGGCCGTCGCCGTTTCAGGGGCCGACGAGGCCCATCAGGAGCCTTCCTGGCGGGCCGCTCCCACCCTGTTGAACGCCGAGTAAGTGGCCAGGTCCACGGCCATGTTGCTTTCCACCAGCAGCCCCAGCAGCACCGTCTGGGAATTGAAGCGCCGGGCATCGCCACGGCGCTGGGCGCGCCTCATTTGCTTGAACAGCGTGTCGGTAATGTCCAGCGGCGAGTTGCCTCGCAAATGATCCAGCCAGCGGGACATGACCTGGGTGTTGCGCGCATATTGCTCCGCCGGCAGGTGCTCGTTGGGCGCCAGGCCCGCGAACCCTTCAAACGCGGTGGTTAGCCCTTTCAGGGCATAGGCGCGTTTCAAATCCCCATAGATGCTCATGGCCGCTCCTCGGTGCAGGAAATATTGGCCAGCAATTCGGCTGTCTTGGTTTGCATCAGGTGGCTGTCGCCGCGGCTTTCCACGCACAGGCAAACGGACAGGGGATTGCTGACCTGCAACTTGAAGCGCCAGTCGGCAAAGACCATTGAAAGCCCCGAGCAGGATTCGTCGCTGTCCAGCGAGTTGCCGGCGTACAACACCTGCATGCGTTCTACAACGGTGGTTGAACTATTTACCTTGACGTGAATGTTTCCCGAAGAAGGAAACAGGCCGATACGCTCTACCAATAGCTTTGAACTTTTCATGGCTGTTCCTCGCTGTTTATTCAGGTATTACTCTATTCTGAAGAGGCGAAAAAGTAAGGCGATGTTATTTTTAGTCTGTTAACAAGTTGATTGTTATTTTTAGTCTGGGATTGCTTATATCAATAAGTTGCCTGAACTCGACTGACGTCCGTCAACGGCAGGCTGATGCGCTGTTCCCGTTGCAGGAAGTTCATCAGCAACACCACACGCTCCTCGCCGTCCATTGCCAGGAAGACCGCCTCCAGCTCGGCAAACGGGCCTTCATGGATGCGCACGCTTTCCCCCGGCTTCAACAGGGCGGCCACCACGGCCTGGTGGTCGCGTTCCTGGAGTTCGTCCACCAGGGCATCGCTGATGGGCAGCGGGTGTGCGCCAAAGCCCACAACCCGCGACACACCGCGGGTCGAGCGCAGGGAGCTCCAGCTGTCCTGCAGGCTCATCTGAATAAACAGGTAGCCGGGAAACAGTGATTCGCGGGTGGTCCTGCGCTGGCCCTTCAACAGCCGTTCGCGTTTATAGGTCGACCGAAAGCAGGTATAGCCCTGGCGCTGCAGATGCTCCTCGGCGCGCTCATCCTGCCGGGATTTGCACTGGACCAGGTACCAGGCCTTGTTGGCATTTGCGCTCATGGGGCGTCCCTCTGTCTATATAAAACGATAGTGCGTAGTTGGGTAATTTAAAGCCGATAAATGCTGCAAAGTCACGAATGTTATAAATTGTCTGGTTGTGCGTGGGTGTTGTTATTTTTCGTCCGGAGATAATTTTGGGGGAAATTAAAGTTCCGTGTTAATAAATACTGCCGTGAAGTTACTAGTTGTTTCATGGGTAATGGATGCCCCGGGGAATATCGCCTTGTTTAAAAGAGTGTTGATCGTCTGTATTGGCAATATTTGCCGTAGTCCCACCGCGGAAAGTCTTTTACGTGGCGCACTCGCGCGCTCCGACATCAAGGTCAGTTCTGCAGGCATTGCCGCATTGGTCGGCAAGCCGATTGAAACCACCGCACGTGCGGTACTCCAAGCTCATGGCCATCCCGCCGATGAGCACCAGGCCGTGCAGCTGGCGCCCCAGGCGATCAGCGAAGCCGACCTGATCCTGGTGATGGAGCGCCAGCACATCAGTGCGGTGCTCGGCATGGCTCCCGAGGCACGAGGCAAGGTCTTGCTGCTGGGGAAATGGCAAAACGAGCGAGAGATCAGCGACCCCTACCGTCAAGGGAAGGCCGCATTTGTGCACGCTTATGCGTTGATCGAAGAAGCCGTAAACGCATGGGCACAGCGGCTAGCACGTTGATCGCCACTACTTTTTGAATCGATATAAAGGCTAAGAATCCGACTTATGCAGCAAGCGCCAGCAGTCACCGCACGGGAAGACGAAAACGAGGAGATCGATCTCCTCGGTCTGTTTGGAACACTGATCGACCATAAATGGTTGATCGCCGCGGTTACCGGCGCGTTTATGGTGACCGGCGCCGCGTATGCGGTGCTGGCGACCCCGGTCTATCAGGCGAATGCCCTGTTGCAGGTCGAAGCGAAAAAGAACGACTTGCTGGGCTTCTCCGATATCGGCGGCATGCTGGGCAAAGAGTCACCCTCGGCCACCGAGATCGAGCTGATCCAGTCGCGCTACGTGATTGGCAAAACCGTCGATAACCTGAAACTCGATATCGTCGTACAGCCGATGTATTTCCCGGTGGTGGGCGAGTTCCTGGCGCGCCGCTTTCAGAAGACCAACCCCGGTGTGATCGCCGAGCCCTTGCTGGGGCTGGACAGCTTTGCCTGGGGCGGCGAGTCGCTGAAGATCTTCAAGCTGGATTTGCCCGACGGGCAACTGGGCAAGAAGCTGACCCTGACCGTGGGTGAAAACGCTCAATTCACGCTGGTGGATGAGGACGACCAGGTCCTGGCTGCAGGCCAGGCCGGGCAACTGATCGAGCAAAACGGCGTCGCCTTCCAGATCGAAGAACTGCGCGCCAAACCCGGCACGCGTTTCCGGGTTATCCGTAATCCCCGCCTGAGCAGCATCCTCGACTACCAGGAGAACCTGGACGTGGTTGAGCGGGGCAAGGAGTCGGGCATGATCGGGCTGGCGCTGGAAAGCACCGACCCGGACCAGGCGATCAAGATCCTCAATCAGATCGCGGCCATCTACGTGCGGCAAAACGTGGAGCGCACCTCGGCTGAGGCGGCGCAAAGCCTGGCGTTTCTCAAGGAGCAACTGCCAGAGGTCAAGAAGGACCTGGAGAAAGCCGGCAAGGCCTTGAATGAATACCAGACCCGCAGCAAGTCGGTGGACATCACCCTTGAGACCAAGGCGATTCTCGACCAGATCGTGGGGCTCGACACCAGCATCTCCGAGCTGAAGTTGCAGCAGGCCGAGATGGACCGCAAGTTCACCCGCCAGCACCCGGCGTATCGCGCGTTGCTGACCCAGATCGGTGAGTTGACCAGCAAGCAGCAAAGCCTCGCAAGCCGGGTCGAAAGCCTGCCTTCCACCCAGCAGGAACTGCTGAGCCTGACCCGGGATGTGGAGGTGGGTACGGCGATTTATACCCAACTGCTGAACAAGTCCCAGGAGCTCGACGTGATGCGCGCCGGCACCGTGGGCAACGTACGCCTGATCGACACCGCCGACGTCAATTACCTCAAGCCGATCAAGCCGAAAAAGATCCTCATCGTGCTGATCGCGACCCTGCTGGGTGGCTTCCTGGCGGTGGCGCTGGTGCTGCTGCGCAAGGCGCTGAACCGCGGCCTGGAAAGCCCCGAAGCCATCGAGCAACTGGGCTTGCCGGTGTACGCGTCGATTCCCTACAGCTCTCTGCAAAAGGTTGAAGAAGACAAGATCACCCGCGCCCGTGGGCGTACCGATGCCGGGTCTTCATTGCTCGCCATCAGTCACCCCACTGACCTCGCGGTGGAGGCCTTGCGCAGTTTGCGTACCAGCCTGCACTTCGCGATGCTCGAGGCGCCGAATAACCGGATCATGATCTCCGGCCCCAGCCCCGAGGTGGGTAAAACCTTCGTCTCGGTCAACCTGGCCGCAGTGATCGCGCAAACCGGGCAGCGCGTGTTGTTGATTGACGTGGATATGCGCCGCGGCTACCTGCACAAGGTGTTGGGTGTGTCCGCCAAGGGTGGGCTTTCCGACGTCCTCTCCAACCAATGCACGCTTGAAACCGCGATTCACAAAACCGGGATTGAAAACCTCGACCTCATCAGTCGCGGGCAGATACCGCCCAACCCGTCTGAATTGCTGATGCACCGCAACCTGACCGAGCTGTTGTCGCAGGTCAGCGAGCGCTATGACCTGGTCATCCTGGATACGCCACCGCTGCTGGCCGTGACCGACGCGGCGATTGTGGGCAGGCAGTCGGGCACCAACCTGATCGTCACCCGCTACGGCCTGAACCCGGCCAAGGAAATCGAACACACCATCCGCCGGTTTGCCCAGAACGGCATTGTGCTGCGGGGCGCGATCTTCAACGGCGTGGAAAAGAAAGCCTCCGCCAAATATGGCTACGGCAACTACGGGTATTACCAGTACGAGTACCAGGCTGATCGAAGCTGATTCACCTCGTTACGCACCATCGTCCTACGCAGTATCAGCAGGATAGAAGCCCCGTTTTCAGGAAATGAACGAAAAATCCTGGGGCGGTAGCGTGCCAAATTCAAATCAGCCTGAAGAATAGCCAGCCATGTTTTACCTGTTATCCCTTGTCGCGCTGTCTGCGGGTTTGCTCGCGGCAAAAAGCCCGAAGTACTCCATTGTGCTGTTCGGGGTGATGCTGTCGGTGATTCCCACGGGCAACTCCTACAGCGAAATAATCTCCCTCAAGGGGATCTACTTCTTCGACTTTTACATCGTCGGCGGGCTGGGAGCGTTGCTGATCAGGCAGGTGCTCACGCAGAAGAGCCAGCTGACCGCGCCGGGCGCGCTTCTCTTCGGCTGTGGCCTGTATGTGGTGCTGCTCGCCTGCGGTCTGCTGGAGTCTTCGAACAAGTACCTGCTGAAGGACGTTCGGCCTTTCATCATGATCCTGTCGTTTATCGTGCTGACGAATATCGCGACCCTCGCCGCGAAAACCCTGAAGCTGCAAACGGTGCTGAAGCTGTTGATTGCGATGACCGCTTTCAACGTGCTGGACATCGCCTGGCTGCGGCTGGGGTTGTACAAATTCCAGGACGTGTACTACGAAGAAAACGCCTATCGCTACCTGGATGGGGGTACCTACGCAGCGGTTGCCTACCTGATCTATTACTTCATCGACCCACGGCTGTTCGAGCAGCGCAAAAAGCTCGCACGCATCTGCCTGGCGACCTCGCTCATCTGTTTGTTTATCGCCAACTCGCGGTTCATTTTTGTGTCGGTGTTTGCGGCGATCATCATTCACCAATACCAAAAGCCGGCGCGCATGATCGGTGTCGCCCTGGCGGGCGCGGTGGTGCTGATGGCGTTTATCGGCATCAGCACTATGATCGGGGCCGACCGCATCAATGACGGTTTGTCGTCTGAAGGCATGGCCGCGCAGCTGGCTACGCGCTTCAGCCCTGCGCTGGAGTTGATCCGGGGCATGAACCCCATGCACTACTTTGTGGGGTTGGGAGCCGGGACGCCGTTCGAGATCCCGTGGTTTGAATACCGTGGCCTGGATGACAAGAACTCGAATATCGACAGTGCCTACCTGACTTATTTTGTTAAGTACGGGCTGATCGGGTTGTACTTGTTGTACGTATTTGTCACCTCGATCACCCAGCACATGAACAGCCGGGTGGCCGTCTCAATCGGGATCTTCCTGGGCGTGATGTTCATCGTTTCGGCCACGCCGTATCAGCCCTACGCCATCGGCATCGCGTATGGCGCCATCGTCCTGCGGGTGTGTGCCGAACACGCCGCCAGGCAACGCAAAAAAATCCTCAGCCCGCGTCAGCCGCTGATAACCACGCCCTTGCAGGTGAATGCCGGATGAACAGCACACTGTTGAAAAAATTCGTGTCCAGTACGGCCTGGAGCTTCATCTCCGCCGTCGCCACGAAAGTGTCGGTGGTGATTACCGGGATATTGGTTGCGCGTGTATTGGGCGCGCAATCGTTTGGCGAGTACGGTCTGATCCAGAGCGCGATCGTGATGCTTGCCAACGTCGCCGCCCAGGCCACCACCACGGCGACGGCCAAACATATCGGGCAGTTCAAGGACCTGAGCCCCGAGAAAACCGGCAAGGGCATCGCCCTGACGCTGGTTTTTTCGGTGTTGTTCAGTGCGCTGATCATCGGGACAGCGCTGTTTTTCCCGGATTTCTTCTCCAGCGTCATCCTGGGCACCGACAGCCTGAACGCCGCGTCGCTGATCGTGTTGTGCACCATCACCCTGATTATTTTGTCGGGTTGGACCCAAGGCTGCCTGACGGGCTGGGGGCAGTACCGCACGATTGCGACGATCAATGGAATCATCGCGATTGTCGCGATCCCGGCCACGTATTTCCTGACCGTGCAGTTCCGCTTGAGCGGCGCGCTGTTGGGGTTGGCCGGTTCTCAAATGCTGATCGTATTTTTCAGCGCGTTGGCGTGCTGGAAAGTACTCAAGGCCAGGGGCACCACGCTGAGTTTCAAGGGCGCGATCACTGAAAAACACGCGGTGCTGTCGGTGGGCCTGCCGGTGTTGTTGACGGGCTTGATGGTGGCCCCGATGAACTGGTTCGCGAACAAGCTGTTGGCGGAAACCAGCAACGGCCTGGCTGCGCTCGGTATGTACGCCGCCGCCATGCAATGGAACGCGATCTTCTCCCATGTTTCCGTGGTATTGGGCTCGGTATTGGTACCGATGTTGGCGGCCGCGCTGGGCGGCAAGAATCGCAAGTTGGACGCCTTGAACTTTCTCTCGGGCTGGTTAGTGGTGTTGGTCATTATCCAGCCGGTGATCATGTTTCCCGAGTTATTGGCCAAGCTCTACGGCAGTAGTTTCCTGGGGCGGGATTTTGAAGTGACGTTGACCCTGGTGATTCTTGGCTCGCTGCTCAGTGCGTTCAAGTCCGGCATTTCAAGAAAGATGATCGTGATGAACCTGGCCTGGTTCAGTGTCATGAGTAACGTGCTGTGGGGCCTGTTATTCATCGCCGGGGCGCTCTGGCTCCGGGAGGAGGGCGCCGTCGGGATTGCCAAGGCATTTATCGGCTCCCAGTTCATCCACTTCCTGCTCGGCCTGCCGTATTTCGTCTACAAGAAAATACTCCCGCTGGAGTTGCTGGTTTCTCCCAGGATATTGATCTTGTGGACATTGCCTTTTGTCAGTTTTATCTCAAGTGCCTACGTCGAAAGTATGGTCTATCGCTTGATGATACTGGCGTTGATATTTATCTACATTCTCGCAACAACGTTTGCCTTGAATACCGTGTTTAACGACCCCGTGGAAAATGGAAGCCCAGCATGAATGTCAGCAAAGTATATATCCGGGGGGCATACGGTCCTGGTAATTTGGGTGATGACGTATTAATGCTATGCGTGATCAATATTCTGAAAAAACGCTTTAAGGAATCGGATATCGCCGTGGGTGTCGATCATCCGGAGATCGCCCGCAACTTCAACCCGCGTATCAAGTGGCTGCACATCAAGGAGCCGGTCAAGGCCGACCTGGTGGTGCTGGGTGGCGGGGGCCAGTTCTTCTCGTTCATCCCGCCGGCCAAAGCCGCCACCGCCCGTCAGGGCATCGTGGCGAAGCTGCACAAGAGCCTCAAGGCGCAAACCGACCTGAAGTCCACGCTTCTGCGTTTGTATGTCGGCCTGCGCGGCGGCGTCGACCGGATCTATTTTCACCAGCGTCTGGCGGCGTTCTGTATCGGCCTGGGCCCGTTTGATGGCGGTGGCAAGTTGCTCGACCGCGCCGTCAGCGTGATCAATCGCTGCGACTACATCTCTGTGCGGGACGGCACCAGCCAGCAGCATTGCAACACCTTCGGCAAGTCCGACGTCGAGGTGTACACCGACCCCAGCCTGCTTTCCGACTTGTGGATCTCCAGCAAGGACCTGGAAATCGGCAGCCTCAAGAAGGGCAAGTACCTGTCCTTTATCCTGCGGGACTGGCCCCATGACGCGAACGGGCAGCAGTTCATCAAGGCGATGGTGCAGGCCGCTGATCAACTGGCCAGGCGCGGCGAGCAGGTGCGCCTGGTCTCGCTCTACAAAGAGCGTGACCAGCACCTGATCGACAAGTACGACCAGTTCGAATGGCTGTGCTGGGACGCTGCCGGCGAAACCCCTGAAACCTTCATGGCGAAACTGATCATCGAGTCCGACGTGATCATCAGCGCCCGTGCACACGGCGTATTGCTGCCGGCTTCCCTGGGCTTTCCGACCATCGCGGTCGAGATCGAAAACAAGCTGAAAAAAGTCCATGAAATGCTGCCCCGCGGCACCAGGCTCGTCAGCACCCCGGACCCTGAGGTGATCCTCTCGACCATCGCTGAGTTCAGGCAATCCAAAGTGCAAATGGCCGAGCACCTCAAGCAGGAGATCGCCCAGCGTTCTGCCCTTGCACAAAAAGCGGTGGACGACTTTTTGAACTGGGTCGATGAAAAATAGAGTTGAGGGGCAACCGACGTGAACAAGACAACCTCGACGCTACTCACTTTGGCGTGCGCGCTGCAGATGGCTGCCAGCGGCGCATCGGAGCTAAACGACCGTTGCGAGCAACCCATCAAGAACATCTACCCGTCACTGCCGGATGTTTCGCAGATGATCGACGGGCCCCAGGCGCAGCGCAGCATAAAGGGCAGCGCCAATCTGACGAACAAGGCCTACAGCCAGAAGATCAAGGACATCGCCGTGCACTTTCCGGCCGGTTCCTACGACCCGGGCTCGATGGTGCGCCTGGGTTTGCCCTATGGGGGCATTGAATTCAAGTCGCCGCTCCCGCCGCCGGGCCGGGAATGCCTGGTGCTGACCTACGAGTTGAAGTTCGACAAGAATTTCAACTTCGTAAAAGGCGGGAAGCTGCCGGGCCTCTACGGGGGCACCGGCAATACGGGCGGGAAAATACCCAACGGCCATGACGGTTTTTCCACGCGCTACATCTGGAAAGAAAAGGGTGCCGGGGCCATTTATGCCTACCTGCCCACCAGCAAAACCTGGGGCACCGCCGTAGGCCTGGGTACGTGGATCTTTACCGTCGGGCAATGGCACACCCTGGAACAACTCGTGAAGTTGAATACGCCGGGTAGGGCCGATGGGGTGATTTCCATCTGGTACGACAAAAAACTGGTGCACACCGAAACCGGGCTGACGTTCAGGGACACCCCGGACATCACCATTGATGGCCTGCTGTTTTCGACGTTCTTCGGCGGCAATAACCCCTCGTTCGCCACACCGGTGAGTACCAATATCCGCTTCCGCAATTTTGTGATGAGTTCCCAGCGCGTGACGGATACATCAGGGCAGGGCGACTAGATGAAGAACCTGAAACTGAATATCAAGAAGGCCGCCTTGGCCCTGTTCAACACGCTGCTCAGCCTGGCGCTGTTTTTCAACCTGCGGCGTTTTCTGCTGCGGGCAACCGGGTGCCGGGTGGGCGCCAATACCACGGTTCACCGCAAGGTGGTGCTGTTCTCGTTCGGCAACTGCTCGATCGGCAAAAACTGCACGATCAATTACGACTGCTACCTGGATAACCGCGCCGGCATCCGCATCGGCGACAACGTCAATATTTCCCATAACACCCGGATTTATACCCTGGGTCACGATATTGATGACCCGATGAGTTGCCTGGTGGGCAAGCCGGTGGTGATTGAAGACAACGCCTGGATCTTCCCCAATGTGATGGTGATGCCCGGCGTCACCATCGGCGAAGGCGCGGTGGTTTATCCGGGCAGCGTGGTGACGCGCAACGTTGAAGCCTATTCGATCGTGGGCGGCAACCCGGCCAAACCTATTCGCTCGCGAAATAAAAACATTCTGTACCGCGCCGACTTTCCTGTCTGGTTTGCCTTGTAAAGCACCCCGTGTGCCCACCCTTATTTATGCAGGATTCTTAAGTGAAATCATTAATGATTGCATGGATCGGCTATCAACGACGCGCCGATACCATGAAGCAATATTGGGCGTATGACATTCTGCATCTGCCCAACCGGTTCAAGAAGAAAGCGGCCCGGCCGCTGGACTATTTGATCAAGTCGTTCAAAACCCTCAAGACGCTGTTGGTCGGCTCGCCTGAAGTGCTCTGGGTGCAACTGCCGCCGAGCCCGGTCTTGCATATAGCACTGGCCTACAAGTGTGTATTCAACCGGCGCCTGAAGATTATTGCCGACGCCCACAACAGCCTGTTGCGTAAACAATGGATCGGTTTTCCGGGAACCGTGTCGCTGCTGAACCGGATTGATGCGGTGGTCGTACATAACTTCAAGGTCAAGGAAGAGTTGACGGGCCTGGGGGTCAAGGACGCGAACATCTTTATCCTGGAAGACCTGCCGTGCGACTTTCCGGCGGCCCCCGCCAGTGAGCGCGAGAGGCCGTATGTGCTGTTCCCTTGCTCCTTTGATATCGATGAACCGATCGAGATCGTGATCAACGCCGCCCGGGAAATGCCGGCGGTCGACTTCCTGATCACCGGCAAGCATCAGGGTAAGCTTTCCGAGGAACTCGTGGCCTCGCTACCCGGGAACATCAAGCTGACCGGCTTCCTCAGCAAAGCGACTTTCGAGCAGTTGCTGTGCAACGCGAATGTGGTGCTCGGCCTCACCACCCGCGACAACGTGCAGTTGAGCGTGGCCAACGAAGCGGTCAGCGCCGGGCGGCCCATGGCCCTTTCGAACACCACGGTGCTGCGCTCGTTGTTTTCCGAGGCGGCGGTGTTTGTGGAGACGCTGGACCCGCTGTCCATCAAGGCCGGTGTTTCACAGCTCATCGCCAATCAAGACACTTATAAAGAAAAGTCAGCCTTGCTCAAAGCCAAGCGAATTACCCGCTGGGAAGGGCAGGCGCAATTGTTAAGAACTGCCGCTGCTATTTAATGATGTCTATTAATTCTGACAGGAAGGGAACCGTCATGAGTCAATCAAGTGATGTTTTATTGATTTGTTCTGGAGGTGGACACTGGGTGCAAATGAGCAAGTTGCTGCCTGCCTTCGAGGGTCAAAAAGTTACGATTGCCACCGTCGATGTCAGTATTGGCTCGCAGTACCCATTGCATAAGTTTGCGCAAGTTCCGGACTTTAACCGCAGTGAACCCTTGAAGATCATCAAGGGCTTTTGCCAGATCTTTGCGATCGTCTACCGCAGCAAAGCCAAATACGTGATCTCCACGGGCGCCGCTCCGGGTTTGCTGGGTTTGATCGCGGGGAAACTCATGGGCAAAAAGACCCTGTGGATCGACAGCATCGCCAACCCCAAGCAACTCTCTTTGTCTGGAAGAATCGCGGTTTACTTTGTCGACGAGTTGCTCACCCAGTGGCCCTCGCTGTCACAAAACAGTCGGGCCCAATACAAAGGGAGGATCGTATAAATGATATTTTGCAGCGTTGGCACTCAAGCACCGTTTGAAAGAATGCTCGGCTACCTGAATGAATGGAGCCATGCCAATCCCCAGGTCCCGATTGTGGCGCAGGTGGGCAATAACGAAAATGACCTGGGCCGTATTACCGCCTACAAGACCATTGCCGAGCCGCTGTTTTCCAAGAACTTCAATGCCTCGAAGGTGATCGTTTCCCATGCGGGCATGGGCAATATCATTCGCTCCCTTGAACTGGGCAAACCCATCGTTATCGTTCCGCGCGACAGCCGACGGGGTGAACATATCAATAATCACCAGTTCGATACCGCCGAGAACTTTTCAGACCTGCCGTCTGTATTTATCGCCCATGACAAAGATGGGTTCTTTTCGGCGATTGATTCGGCGCTCAACTACAGCAGTGCAGAAAGTTCGTTGGACTTTACTGAGAGAAATCGTTTGATCAGTTATGTAAAGTCATTTACCTCTTAAGTCCTGATTGCTTGTCAATAAGCTCTTATTGCCTTTAATCATCGAGTAATCGCTATGATCCCAGTTATATTGTCTGGCGGCTCAGGCACGCGCCTGTGGCCGCTTTCCAGAGCACTTAAACCCAAGCAGTTTATTGCCCTGCACGGTGACTTGAGTTTGTTTCAGGCCACGTTGGAGCGAATCAAGAACTTGTCCATCGAGGGCGAGAGCGTCAGCCCTGCGATCATTGTGTGTAACGAAGAACATCGGTTCATCGTGGCCGAACAAAGTCGTTCGCTGGATTTGATCCCGCAGAAAATCCTCCTGGAACCCACTGCCCGCAATACCGCCCCGGCCATCGCGGCCGCGACGCTCTCGGCACTGGCGGACGGGGATGATCCGATCCTGCTGGTGCTGGCGGCAGACCATGTCATCGGCGATACGGACGCCTTCAACGCAGCCCTGACGTCGGCCAAGGCGGAGGTCAACAAAGGCAAGATCGTCACCTTCGGGGTGGTGCCCACCAAGCCGGAAACCGGCTACGGCTATATCCGCACTCAAGCGGCGGCGGTCGACGGCGCGGCGCATGTCGAGGCCTTTGTCGAAAAGCCTGACCTGGCGACCGCCCAAGGCTACCTGGCCCAGGGCAACTACTTCTGGAACAGCGGCATGTTCATGTTCCGCGCCTCGGTGATGAAAGCGGAGTTGGAGCGCTTGAGCCCGGAGATCATGGTGGCCGCCGAGCTGTCCCTGTCCAACGCGGCCCATGACCAGGATTTCACCCGGCTCAGCCAGGTGGATTTTGTGAACGCGCCCAACGTATCGATTGATTATGCGGTGATGGAAAAAACCGCTATCGCCTCGGTGGTCATCCTCAACTCCCCGTGGAGCGACCTGGGGGCCTGGGACTCGGTGTGGGAGGCGGGCGCCAAGGATGCCAACCAGAACTGCACCCAGGGCGACGTCTTGCTGCAAGACGTCACCAACAGTTATGTGCACGCCAGCCATCGGTTGGTCACCGTGGCGGGCATCAGTGATGTGGTGGTGGTCGAGACCGCCGACGCGATCCTGGTGACCACCAAGGAGCATGCCCAGGACGTGAAGAAAATCGTCACCGAGCTGACTAAAAACCACCGGATCGAAAGCGCGAGTCATCGCGAAGTCTATCGGCCGTGGGGCAAGTACGACTCGGTGGACCAGGGTTACCGGTACCAGGTGAAGCGCATCACGGTGAAGCCGGGGCACAAGCTTTCCGTGCAGCTTCACCACCATCGCGCCGAGCACTGGATCGTGGTGTCCGGCACCGCGAACGTGCAGATCGGCGACAAGCAGGTGCTGCTCACCGAGAACCAGTCCACCTACATCCCCATTGGCGTTGTGCACTCCCTCGAAAACCCGGGACGCATCCCGCTGGAGCTGATTGAAGTTCAATCGGGCTCCTACCTCGGCGAAGACGACATCATCCGCTTTGAAGACCGCTATGGCCGCCTCGAGCTTGTTTAAAGGAATATTGAAATGAATGTAACTGTATTTGGAATCGGCTATGTGGGCCTGGTGCAGGCGGCAGTGCTGGCTGACGCGGGGCATGAAGTGTGTTGCGTGGACATCGACGCCACCAAGGTCGAGAACCTCAAGAGCGGGATTATTCCGATCTTCGAGCCGGGCTTGAGTGCCCTCGTGCAGAAGAACCATGACGCCGGCCGCCTGCATTTCACCACCGATGCCGCCCAGGGCGTGCGCCATGGCGAGGTGCAATTCATCGCCGTGGGCACGCCGCCGGATGACGACGGCAGCGCCGACATCAAGTACGTGCTCTCCGTGGCGGCGACCATCGCACAGAACATGACCGAGCCGAAGATCATTGTTAACAAGTCGACCGTGCCGGTAGGGACAGCCGATAAAGTCCGCGCGAAAGTTGATGAGGTACTGAAGTCCCGTGGGCTTGAGGTGGAGTTCCACGTCATCTCCAACCCCGAGTTCCTGAAGGAAGGTTCGGCGGTGGCGGACTGCACGCGCCCCGACCGAATCATCATCGGCAGCGACAGCAACTACGCCGTGGAGCGCATGCGGGAGCTGTATGAACCGTTCAACCGCAACCACGAAAAAATCATCACGATGGACATCCGCAGTGCCGAGCTGACCAAGTACGCCGCCAACTGCCTGCTGGCCACCAAGATTTCCTTCATGAATGAAATGGCCAACTTCGCCGAACGACTGGGCGCAGATATTGAAGCGGTGCGTAAAGGCATTGGTTCTGATCCACGGATCGGCTACGACTTTATCTACCCCGGCTGCGGCTACGGCGGCTCGTGTTTCCCGAAAGACGTGCAGGCCCTGGAGCGCACCGCATCGTCCATCGGCTACCACGCCTCGCTGTTGTCAGCCGTCGAGGAAGTCAACAAGCGCCAGAAGCAGCACCTGTTCGGGCATATCCACCATCACTTCGGCGGGCAACTGGAGGGCAAGACCTTTGCGATCTGGGGCCTGGCCTTCAAACCCAATACCGATGACATGCGCGAAGCCTCCAGCCGGGTATTGATCGAACAATTGCGCAGCGTGGGCGCGCGGATTCAAGCCTTCGACCCGGAAGCGATGGCCGAAACCCAGCGCATCTACGGCATGAACGAAGACCTGCTGCTGATGGGCACCAAGGAAGCCGCGCTCCAGGGCGCCGATGCGTTGGTGATTGTGACGGAGTGGCGCGAGTTCAAGGCCCCGGACCTGGACTTCATCAAAGAAAAACTGAGTACGCCGGTGATCTTTGATGGCCGCAATATATTTGATCCGCAACGCATGAAAGCCAATGGATTCGAGTATTACGGTATTGGTCGCGGGTTATCCGTACGGCCAGTCATCTGATACTGACGATTATTAACATTGGTGGTTTGCAGTATCCACAAGTGAGATGATTCCGAGGAGGCTAATTGCGCGATTCACTCTATTGTCGTGCAGTTTTCATGGCCTCTTTATCTCCGTTCCATCACTACTCCCTTATTGCAAAGTTGTATAAGGGGTAAATATCGAGAAGGAGTCTGATATGAGGACATTACTGTTGGCCGGCGTGCTGGCTTTCACAAGTACGGCGGCACTGGCGGCGGGTGAAGTCGCCGGCGCAGCGGTGAGCGAGGCGGCCAGCACAGGCGGCGAGTCACTGTCGTTGAGCACTCCGCTGGTGGGCGGCGTGACGCTCGGTGAAACCGTCGGGGTCGGCACCGCAGTTGTCGGCGCTGCCGCTGCTGCGTCCAACTCGGGCGGCAGTTCCAATGGCGGTACTGCCGGCACTGGCGGCACAACCGGTACAGGTGGTACCACCGGTACCAACTAATCACCCGCAACTTGTGTTGTTCAAAGATCACCCGGAAGTTTCTGGGTGATCTTTTTTAGACTCGCCCTCGACTAGCGTAGTGCCATTATGATTCGTAGGTTACCTGTTCTTTTGCTGGCAAGTATCAGCTTGCACGGCTGTATGTTTTCGCCTGGTCAACACATGGACACGCGTCAAATGTCCAGTGAGGGTTCTCCCGAAAGTACCCGGGTGGAGTTGATTCCCATCACCCCCAAATTGATTGCCATGGATGCCGCCACTCACGTTCGTGAGTCGGTGCCCGCGGAGTTGTTGTCTTATGTGCCGGGCGGTTATCGCGTCGGCGCCAATGACCTGTTGTTCATCACGGTCTGGGACCATCCCGAGTTGACGGCGCCGTCGGGGCCGCAACAGCAGCTCGACGCCAACGGGCGCCTGGTGCGTCCGGACGGCACGCTGTTTTATCCGTATATCGGCAATGTTCCGGTGGCGGGTAAAACCATCGAGGAGTTGCGCGCCTTTATCGCCGGGCGCCTGGCGCAGTTTATTGAAAGCCCTCAGGTCGACGTCAGCGTGTTGCGTTTTGCCAGCCAGACCGTCGTCGTCACCGGTGCGGTGATCAAGGCCGGCCAACAGCCGATCACCACCACGCCCTTGAGCGCCGTGGAGGCTATCGGTGCTGCCGGTGTCGACCCGACGAATGCCGACCTGTCGGGCCTGACACTCACCCGGGACGGCCGTGAATACCGGTTGGACCTGGACAGCCTCAATCGCCAGGGCTCGCAACTGCAGGGCATCTACCTCAAGGGCGGCGACCGGTTGTACTTGCCCTATAACGACCAGAAACGCGTCTATCTCATGGGCGAAGTCAACCAGCCCCGGGCACTGAGCTTCAAGGGCAAATCGATCAACCTGACCGATGCGCTGGGCACGGCGGGGGGCTTGAACCAGACCACCTCCAATGGCAATGCGGTGTACGTGATTCGCGGCGTGGACAACCTGGAAGCCGAGCCGGCCAAGGTGTTCCAGCTCGATGCCCAGTCACCTTCGGCGCTGGTGCTCGCCACCCGATTCGACTTGCAGCCCCAAGACATCGTGTACGTCGGGCCGGCCGGCGTGACGCGCTGGAACCGCCTGATCAGCCAACTGCTGCCAACCGCCACTGCCATTGGGCTGGGTGCCCGATCGGCCAATGACCTCAGCGAAGTCAACAGCAGATAAGGCGCCATCCTGTCGTGAAAATTTTGCCTACCTGCGCCGGTCTGTCGATGGCGCTCTTGTTGTGCGGGTGTAACCCGTTGATGAGGGCGTCCTGGTACACCCTCGAAACCTCCGTCACCGGCCCTGAGCCGATTAATGTCACCCAGGCCCAGGTCGATGCGGTGCCGTATCCGCAGATTCTGGTCACCACGGCCGTCAGCGAAGGGGTGATGGCCATGGCCCGCCGCCGTGGCGACCTGGAGTTCTGGGTCGCCTCCGGCAAGCAGGTGGTGATGATGCGCGACGGCCTGGTGGTACGTACTGTCGGGTTGGGTTTTTCCCTGGACGGCACCCGCTTCAGTGGCGAGTCGCCGTTCAAGCGCGGCCTTCAACATTTGCCCGACGGCTATACCAGCACGCGCTGGATCGACCTGTATGACGGCAACCGGATCGGCGTCGCCGTCAACAGCCGTTTCAGCCCCCACGACATCGAGACCCTTCGCATTCTGGACAAGGATTACGCCTTGCTGCGCATCGACGAGCAGGTGGATGTTCCCACCTTGAATTTCCACGCTACCAACCATTATTGGGTCGACCCGCAGGATGGTTTCATCCTGCGCAGCGAGCAGCATTTGACGCCCCGGTTGACCCTGAAGATCGTGCAGTTGCGCCCCGACAGGGAGGCTGCCCGGTGAAGTGTTCCGAGCTTTTATGCCTTGGCCTGTTGTTGGTTGGCCCAGGCGTTGGCCAGGCGGCGGTCACGGTCAGTGGTGATGTGCGCAGCCCCGGCGCCTTCGAGGTCAAGCCGGGGGCGCGTTTGCTGGACGTTATTCGCCTGGCTCAACCCAACGCCGAAAGTTACTGGTTGGGCGCCGCCTGGCTGCACCAGTCGTTGATGGACAAGCAGGCACGGTTGAAGGCGGGTGTGCTGTTCGACCTGAAACTGCTGCAACGGGGCGCCTTGCTGGATGACCGGCACTCGCGGGCGGACTTGAGTGCGCGCCTGTATCAGCAGGTGGAGCAGTTGCCCGTCACCGGTCGCCAGGTGACGGTGCTGGACCCGATCGCCGTGGAGGCCGGGTTTGCCCGCAACGCCTTGCTGGATGATGGCGACCAGCTGGTTTACCCCGCGAGACCGTCCACCGTGGAAGTGCTCGGGGCGGTCGTGCAGCCCTGTGATGTACCGTACCAGGCCATGCGCGAAGTCCGGGAGTATGTCCGCGACTGCACCGTCCTCGATGACGCCGAGCGTGATGACCTGTGGCTGATCCAGCCCGACGGCCAGGTGCGCCGCGTGGGCGTGGCGGCATGGAATCGGGAGGACGGCATTGTGGCTGCACCCGGTAGCCGGATTCTGGTGCCGATCCGCAGCGATGACCTTGAGACGCCGACCCCCGATCTCAACCAACAACTGGCCGAGTTTTTCGCCACCCAACCGTTGGCTGAGGTGAACCCTTGAATTTACGTTTTGCTGCTGTATTGCTCTTGCCCTGCGGACTGGTTCACGGTGAACCCCGTTACACCCAAAACGACTTTGGCGGCGTGGGCCTGCTACAAACCCCCACTGCACGCATGGCCCCGGCGGGCGAGTTGAGCGCCAACGCCAACCGCACCGATCCCTACTCACGCTACAGCTTTTCATTGCAGCCGTTCGATTGGCTGGAGGGTTCGTTTCGCTACACCGCCATCAGCAACCGCCGTTACGGTGCCGAGGCGTTGAGCGGAAGCCAGAGCTTCAAAGACAAAGCCATCGACTTCAAGGCCCGCCTCTGGGAAGAAAGCCACTGGGCGCCCCAAGTGGCGTTCGGCGCCAGGGACATCGGCGGTACCGGGCTGTTTTCCAGCGAATACTTCGTCGCTAACAAGCGCTATGGCAACCTGGATTTCAGCCTCGGCCTGGCCTGGGGCTACCTGGGTAACCGAGGGGATTTCAGCAACCCGCTGTCGGTGTTCGGCAGCAAGTTCAACGACCGGCCCAAGAGCACGGCGGTGGTCGCCAGGGCAGGGGACGTGAACTCCAATGCCTACTTCAGGGGACGTCCTTCGCTGTTTGGCGGGATTGCCTATCAAACGCCCTGGGAGCCTTTGAGCCTGAAGCTTGAATACGAGGGCAATGACTACAAGCACGAGCCGTTGGACAACCCGATCAAGCAGGACTCGCCGGTCAACATCGGCGTGGTCTACAAGCTGGCCGACAGCGTCGATTTGAGTGCGGCCTGGGAGCGCGGCAACACCGCGATGTTCGGCATCACCCTGCACACCAACTTTGTCAGCCGCAAGGCGCCGGTCAAGACCTACGACCCACCCGCCGAACCGTTGCCGGCACGCATGCCCACCACCCCGGCCGACCAGGTCAACTGGGCCAATGTCGCGGACCGGCTGCAGCAGAATGCCGGCTACAAGGTGGAGCGCATTGCCCAGCGCGGCTCGGAATTGATGGTGTATGGCGAGCAGCAACGCTACTTCTATTCCGCCAAGGCCGTGGGGCGTGCCAGCCGCATTCTCGACAACAGCGCCAATCAGGACGTCGACTGGTTCACCCTGGTGAACAAGCGTTATGACATGCCTATCGAAGAAACCAGCGTGCCCCGTGACACCTTCCGTGCGGTAGTGAACAACGAGCAACCGCTGACGGATCTGCACCGTGCCACCGAGGTCAATCCGGCGATCGCCCATCGGGAAACCACGCTCTACACCGCCAAGCCTGCGCCGTTCAGCTACGGCCTGGGCCTGGGTTACAAACAGAACATCGGCGGCCCCGACGGGTTGCTCTACCAGTTCACCGCCGACGCCGACGCGGAGTACCGTTTTACCCGCAACACCTGGTGGAGCGGCTTGCTCAGTGCCAACCTGCTGAACAACTACGACAAGTTCACCTACGACGCGCCAAGCGGGTTGCCACGGGTGCGTACCGACCTGCGCCAATACATGACGACGTCGGATGTGACGATGCCGAACTTCCAGGTCAACCATGCGCAGCGCCTGGACCGCGACCTGTATGGCATGGTCTACGGCGGTTACCTGGAGTCGATGTACGCCGGGGTGGGCGGTGAAGTGTTGTTCCGGCCTGCGGGCAAGCACTGGTCGGTGGGCGCAGACCTGAACTTCGTGCGCCAGCGCGATTTCAACCAGGGCTTCGGCCTGCGGGATTACCAGACCATCACCGGCCATGTCACCAGCTATACCGAGCTGCCCTTTGACACCCTCGCGGCAGTCAGCGTGGGGCGTTATCTGGCACGGGACTGGGGCACCACCGTCGACATCTCCCGGCAGTTCAAGAACGGTGTGAAATTTGGTGGCTGGGTGACGCTGACCACCGCCTCGAAGGAAGAATACGGCGAGGGCAGCTTCGACAAGGGCATCTATATTTCGGTGCCGTTCGACGAGTTGATGAGCACCTCGACGATGCGTCGGGCGAATGTCGTATGGGCACCTTTGACCCGTGACGGCGGGGCTCGCCTGAACCGTGCCTACTCGCTGCAGACCATGACCGACGGGCGTGACAGCGAACTGTTCTACAACAACTTCGACAAGATCACTGAGTGACGCCAAGGTTATCCGCTGCCCGGTGCTGAATGCGCCGGGCAGCGCAAGGACCTGCAGCCACCCAACGCCAGGTGCAATGCCGGCGGGCAATACTCCCCTGACTTTCCCTCTGTGATTTCTATGCGAATGGCGTGGGCCTGGATGCCCAGGCGCTGCTGTGGGCGGTATCGTTGCGCATGGCGGGGGTTGGGCGGGGAGGAACGACAAACGCCCCGCAGGGCGCCTGGTGCCCCGCGCCGCCGGTGTGGCGGTACGGGGTAGGGAGGGATCAGTAGATGTCTTTGGAGAGTAGGGTAAACGGCGTTTTGAAGAGGATCTTGATGTCGAGCCACAGCGACCAGTTGTTGATATAGCTCAGGTCGATATCGACACGCTTTTGCATCTTCTCCAGGGTCTCGGTTTCGCCACGGCAGCCGTTGACCTGGGCCAGGCCGGTGATGCCGGGCTTGATGCGATGCCGCGCCATGTACGCGCGAATCTTGCCCGAGTAGTAGTCGTTGTGGGCCACGGCATGGGGGCGTGGGCCCACCAGCGCCATATGCCCTTGCAGCACGTTGAACAGTTGCGGCAGCTCATCGATGGAGGTGCGGCGGATAAAGCGCCCCACCGGGGTAATGCGTGAGTCGTTGCGGCTGGCCTGGCGCACCTCGCGGTCGTCATGCACGCGCATCGAGCGGAACTTCCAGACCTTGATCACTTCGCCATTCCAGCCGTGCCGGTCCTGCTTGAAAATCACCGGGCCGGGGGAGGTGAGCTTGATCAGCAAGGCGAACAGCAGCAGCAATGGGCTGAGCAGCACAATCGCCAACAGTGCCAGGCTCTTGTCCAGCAGCGACTTGCTGAGTGCTGCCGTCGGGCGACTGGTGAGCGGGCTCTCGTTGAGGAAGATCGCGGGCAAGCCATCTACTTCGGCCACGCTGTGATTGAGCAGGAGCATGTTGTTGAGGTCGGGCACCCAGATCACGTCCACGCTGATCTCCAGCAGGTTGACGTATAACTCCTCGATATGAGTCGCTTCCTGGAGCGAGTGAGTGATGTACAGCCGGCGAATACCGTGCTGCCTGATCAGCGTGGGAAGGTCGGGCAAGTCGCCGAGAATCTGCGGTTGAGTGCTGTTCTGTGGCGACGCTGTGTCTGGACCTACGAGGCCGACCAAGGGCGAGCGTTTTTGCCTGGAAAGTGTGTTGGCCAAGTCCGTTGCAAGTTTCCCGGTACCAATAATCAGTGATTTCTGGCGTTCGTGAAGTTGTCGATGGTAATACCTGGACAGACTGTGAATCGGAATGTAGCAAAGTGCTAGTACTGGATAGCTGACAGCGGCCCAGAGTAAGAGGATCTCCAGGGGAAACAGCGAGCTGGCATTACAGGCCACGCCGACAGCTGACAATATGCTGAGGGTCAATAACCAGCCCGTGAATAATCGTCCCAGTCCTACAAAAAAGTCATCTTTTTTGCTATAGACATCACATAACATGTAGGCCGGGATAGATGCCAGTATTGTAATGGCAGCCAATATCCGGTAGTGGGATTCCAGTTGTCCGGTCTTGAACAGTGCCAGTGAAAACAAAAGTACAACGACCATACTCACGGCAATAGCCCACTGCCCCCAAAAGGTGAGGCCCTTGGGTGTAAGGTTACGATGCATTCTTCTGTTGTTAAGCATACTTCTGCTCCCTGTGGTATCCACTCACGTGCTGGCAGGTTAAAGCGAGGCGTGGTTTTAATGACTATCAAATGGCAGGCGCACGCGTAGGCGTGCGTATTGATAGTAATGAATGGCAGGGAGCAATGGCTGACGACTTATAACGCGGGCATGTTGTTATAAAATGGCAGATAGAAAGGGGTTTTAATAGGCAGGGTGAATTGTAATTTTTATGAAATAATTATTGTTCGGCGACGTTGTTGCGGTTGCTCAATGGGCTTTTTATTTTTTGTGTGAGGCAATAACCGCGGTTACGTACCGCCCGGAACAGGCGTTCGCCATCGTTCACCCGCTTGAACTTGTCCTGGAGCCGGCTAAGGCACATTTCGAGCCCTCGATAGATATCGGGTTCGCGCCCGATGTTGCGGATCAGCTCCTCTTTGCTCACCACACGTTCTTCATGATTCAGCATCTTTTTGATCAGGGCCGACTCAATAGTGGTCAGGGAAATTCGCAATCCGCCTTTTACCAATGCCCGGTCTTGTTGGGTAAGTAGCCAGACATCCGGGGCGCGCAAGGCGGACGTTGTATTAACCATTTCCGCTGTAGTGTTATTAAGCTCATGGCGCGCAGGTTCTGACTTCAGTACGCTGATTTTCGGGTTTTTTGCGGTGTCTTGAAGGTGTCGGGTTAGTCGGTTGTTGGCCTCATAAAGTCTTTTGGCGGCGACATAATTGCTTAGCCATAGATTGAAGTTCTGTTCACTGGTCACGGCATAGGAACTGGCCGAGGCATCCGATGCTTTTTCAGCGGTTTCGACCAGCGGGCCGCTGTCAACGTCGTAATGTAAAAATGCCACGTTGGGCGTGAAATCATGTAGCGCGATGGACGGGTACGTGGATGTAAATGTGTGTTTCTTGAGAGAACTCATGGCATTCACCGATTCCAGGAAAGTACGGGGGTTCATAAACTATCAGCAGGGGAGAAGTAGGGGCCCTGAAAATAGTCAAAAGGCAAGCGTCTGGCGAGAAGCGCGCTGTCGGCATACTCGACGTTGTCGGCGATGAACGAGACCCGGGTGGTGCTGATTAGTCCCAGCATCTGGTCGTAAAGCCGGTCGAACAGGCCTGAGCGCGTATTCAGACTGAGCCGGAGGGCCGAGTCTGGAAAAGGCATTTTTATATAGTCATAAAGACTCAAGTCGATCAGCAGGTCGGTGTTTTTTGTATGCAATGTGTAATTGTTATAGGCAAGTTTTACGTCGCTACGGTCTTTCAGTGTATAGAGTTGGCGGATCATGTTTCTGCGTTCTGCCGGACCCGCGAGAGTATCCAGTGTATTTTCAATGCTGACAATAAGTTGTTGTTTGTGTTTTTCCAGTGCGTTGGAAGTGTTGATGATTTCCTTGAGCAGGTCATCATTCATCAATAAGGATTGCTCTATCCGGAGAAACTTGTGCGGCCCCGGGCCTTTATCCACACGCAAACGTTTTCCTTCTCGGGCAAATGAGTTGGGCTTTGTGTATTGCAGAGCTTCGCTGTAAGCGTCTTTTAGCTTTTTGGAATAAAAGGGATACACATCATCAGGCAGGCTCTCAGGCGCCTGCTCGCTATGAACCCTGATCTCGCTGCCCCATAACGTACAATTTCGTTCAAGTATCGCTTGCCGCGAAAACTTGAAGTCGAATGACTCCGCAAGTAATTGAGTTCCGCTATTCACGGTTCGGCCGCTCCTTGACGGGGTGGATATGGTTAACCGAAGCCAGCCCTCTGCTTAGTTTGTAGCCGTAACCCCGAATACTTTGAATAATATTACTTCCGTAGTGTGATTTTATTTTGCCACGCAAGCGGCTAATCGATTTTTCCAGCGCGCGCGAGTCATAAAATCTGGCGTTAAGTCCCATCACCACGGCAATTTCATCGTGACTGAGCAGGCGATTATGAATGAGGGCTTCAAGTACCTTCATTTCGACGAAAGACACTTCAAGCTTTTTGCCGCCGCCGTAGATGCACATGCGGTCCTGATCGAGTAGCAAATCAGTATTACTTAGCCAGTATGTCTCGCTGAGGAACGCGGCGAAGAGCGCAAGTTTTTTCTCGGGCGAGCTCTCGACGACCTTTATGCAGTAGTCGGCGCCTGCGAGATAATATTTGGTTTTGCTTAGTGTGGTGGCAAAGGTGACAACCAGGAAAATCGTGCTGCCGGGGTTTTCGGATCTGGTTTTTTTAATGATGTCCAGCGTTTGAGTGCTGGCAGAGGGGGTGTCGATCTCTATGATGATGGCACGGTAATGTCCATGGCTTTCATAGGGACCAATTAGTTGGCCGTAGGAGCGTGTATCGACTTTTAGATTTTTCGGTACAGTACGAACTATAAGCTCGCTGAAGTCCTCGGATTTCGATGGGGTCCGTGCAATAGCGAGGACGTTGGAAAAATGCATCACGTTGCTCCCTTTTCCGGCATGCGAGGCCGTCAATTCAATCGCTGCAGGCGTTTAGATGTTAATCGAATTGAATACGCCAAAACGTGACAAATTTTAACATTCGGCACTTTATTTACGGGGGGTAAGGCGGTTTTCGGGTGGGTATTGAAAGCGGATTTCTGGGCGGGAGTTCTCATATGCTAGTGCAAATTTTTAGTGTGCGATAAGTATTTTAGGCCGGCTTGATTTTTCTGGCCGGATTGATTTAACCCTTCTAGTCCTTAAGCTCTAAATGCTTAAAATTCGACTATTTATAATAATCCAGCAGGGCGATAGCGGGCGTTGTGCGCTCGGATATGCCTGCACGGTCTGCGAGGTAGCGCGCCGGTGGTTTGCCGATAGCCTTGCGGAACATGGTGATAAAGCCGCTGGCGTTCTCATAGCCCAGGTCCAGCGCGACCGTTTGCACACTTTCACCTTTGGCCAGGCGCTGCAGTGACAGGATCACATGCAGCTGCCGGCGCCAGCGGCCGAAACTCAGGCCGAGCTCCTCCAGCAACAGCCGCGTCATGCTGCGTTCGCTCATGCCGATGCGCACGGCCCATTCACCCAGGGTGGCCTTGTCGCTGGGGTTGGCCAGCAAACTGTCGGCCAGGCGCCTGAGCCGGATGTCCCGGGGCATGGGCAGGTGCAGGGCCTCGACCGGTGCCAGTGCCAGTTCGTCCAGCAGCGTCGCCACCAGCCGTCCCTGGGCGCCATCCGTGTCATACAGCGGCGGGAAGCTGACGGCCTTGCTGATCAATTCGTGTAACAGCGCTGATACGGCGAGCGTGCAGCATTGCCGGGGCAGGGCGCTGGCAGCGTCGGGATCGACCAGCAGGCAGTAGACATCCGCGGCTCCCGACCCGCGTGCGGCGTGGGACAGGCCACCGGGAATCCACAACGCACACTGGGGTGGCACGATCCAGATGCCTTCTTCAATGACGCAATGGATCACCCCGCGCAACGTGTACATCAACTGACCCTTGCGGTGCTGGTGGGGTGCGTGCTCCCAGCTGGCGGAGGTACTCGAGGCGCTCACCGCTACCACGGCGCGGGGGATCGCATCGGCAAGGGCCGGGCGCAACGGGTCACGGGTTTCGAGGCGATGGTTGTACATGGCGGCGAGAGCCTTGGCTGGAATGCGAAACATTCTGGCCATTCTGTGCAATGGCGTCCAGTGGCGGCTTGGCTATTATGAGAACCATTCTCGTTAAAGGAGCTTCCCATGCAACTCGACAGTTCAACATTCCCCGTGGTGAAAATCGTGTTTGACGCCCCAAGCGACACGCCACCGCCCGATACCTTTGCCGCGTTCGAGGCCTTGTTGCAGCGTGAGGAGCCCTTCGTCCTGCTGCACGAAAAAGCCGTGGATGAAAGCACACACGAGCACTCCCACGAAGAACGCAAACAGGCCTCGATCTGGATGAAGAAGCACAAGCCGGCCCTGCGGGCTTTCGTCAAAGGCATGATTCAAGTGGAGCCCAACGCGGCCAAGCGCCTGGCGCTCAAGCCGTTTGCCGTGATGTTCGGCAAGGCGTGGGGCTACCCGCTGCTGGTGGTGGAGTCCAGGGATCAGGCCTGGGCCTTGGCGCGGGACGTGCTGGATACCCAGGTGTCGGATGTGGCGCACTACTGAGTCTTGGGCGCTGCCGTGCTGTCGCGCAAGGTGAGTTCGAACGGCAACACCACCTGGCGTTCCGGCAGGGACGTTTTCTCGATCAATGCGATGAGCATCTCCACCGCCTTGCGGCCAAAGGTTTCGGCAGGCTGGGCGATGGTGGTCAGCGGCGGGTCGCAGTAGGCGGCGAAGGGGATGTCATCAAAGCCCACCAGGGAAATATCCTCGGGCACGCGCAGGCCCTGTTGCTTGATGCGCTTCAAGGCACCGATGGCCATTTCGTCGTTTTCGCAGAACAATGCCGTGGGGCGTTCGGGCAGGGCGAGCATGATGCCAGCGCCCTCGAAACCGGCGTGCAACGTGAAGTCGCCGTGGCAGATAAGTGCCGGGTCGCGCGGGATGCCCGCGGCGTGCAAGGCGTCTTCATAACCGGCCACGCGGTCCTGGGTCAGCGGGCTGCTTTTGGGGCCCTTGATCAAGCCGATGCGGCGGTGGCCGAGGTCGATCAAGTGCTGGGTCATGGCCATGGCCGCGCCACGGTTGTCGAGGCTGATGGTGGGGTGGCGGCCGTGCTGGATCACCTCACAGGCATTCACCAGCGGCGGCGAGTCGGTGCAATCACTGAACGGGTCGGATGCGCGCAACTGAATCACCCCATCGGCCTGATGGGCGTGGACCAATTCGGCGAACTGCTTTTCGATTTCTGCCTGGCCCCGGGTGTCGCATAACAGCAACCGGTAACCCGCCGCTTGCGCCGCTTGCTGTGCACCGCTGATGACCCGGGCGAAAAACGTGTTGGCAATCGCCGGCACCAGGATCACCAGGTTGCCGGTGCGCCGCGAACGGAATTGCACCGCCATGCGGTTCGGCCGGTAGCCGGTCTGTTCCACGGCGGCGTTGACCTTGTCGCGGGTCTCGGGCAGCACACGTTCAGGGCTGGCCAGGGTTCTGGACACGGTGGCCACCGAGACCCCGGCCAAGCGGGCGACTTCACGAATATTGGACAAGACCACCTCGTTATCAGAGCAACAGCCGCCAAGTTTACCGCAGCCGGGGTTTGACACCGCGTGCAACTGGGCCTAAATTTCCGGCATGATGTAACCGGTTACATCATGATCGGTAAACGCCCCAAAAGAGAAGACTTGCGATGACGGCAGTGCTGCAGAAAATAAGAATGGGCTTTGTGGGCGGCGGCGAGGGCGCCTTCATTGGCCAGGCTCACCGCCAGGCGGCGGGCCTGGATGGCGGTTATGAGCTGGTGTGCGGAGCCTTCAGCCGCCAGCCCGAGAACAACCGCAATACCGGCAACGCCCTGGGCTTGCCCGCGGCCCGCTGCTACAGCGACTGGCAGCAGATGCTGGCCGCCGAGCAGGCGCTCCCGGCCGACCAGCGCATGCAGTTGCTGGTGATCGTTACCCCCAATCACCTGCATGCGCCCATTGCGACCCAGGCGTTGCAGGCGGGCTTTCATGTGTTCAGCGAGAAACCTGCCGCCCTCAACCTTGCTCAAGTGCAGGCGCTGGCAGAGGTCGTCAACACCAGCCCCGGACTCTACGGGCTGGCACACACCTACCTGGGCTACCCGATGGTGTGGCAAGCACGCGACATGGTGCGCAGCGGCGTCATCGGCACCCTGCGCAAGGTGATCGTCGAGTACCCCCAGGGTTGGCTCAGCCAGGACGTGGCCGGGCAGGGCAACAAACAGGCGGACTGGCGCAGCCGTCCCGAGCTGTCGGGGCTGGGCGGCTGCATCGGCGACATTGGCACCCACGCCTTTTCCCTGGCCGAATTCATCGCTGACCAACCGATCGAACAGCTCTGCGCCAGCCTGGGCATCCACGTACCTGGCCGCCAACTGGACGACGATGCCGCGATGTTGTTCAAGATGGCGGCCGGCGCCAGCGGCGTGCTGATCGCCAGCCAAGTGTGTGCCGGTGAAGAGAACCCGCTGAAGATCCGCCTGTATGGCGACAAAGGCGGCCTGGAATGGCGCCAGGAAGAACCCGCCAGCCTGATCCACCGTTCCCTCGATCAACCCCTGCGCATCCTGCGCTCCGGCACCGGCCAGCCCTGGCTGTGCGACGCGGCACTGCAACGCATGCGTCTGCCCGCCGGGCATCCCGAGGGTTATCTCGAAGCCATGGCCAACCTCTACCGCGACTTCGCCAGCGCCATTCGCCAAGGCACCGAAGCCGTCGGCGTGCCCGGCATCGAAGTCGGCGTACGCGGCATGGCCTTTATCGAAGCCGTGATCGCCAACCATCGCGGTGACGCGAAGTGGACGACCCTGGCCAGCCATCTATGAAGGAGATCACAGACATGCGCGGCCCCGGTATTTTTCTCGCCCAGTTCATTTCGGACGAAGCGCCTTTCGACACCCTCGCCAACATCGCCCAATGGGCAGCGTCCCAGGGCTACAACGCGATCCAGTTGCCCACACTCGGTACCCGCTATATCGACCTGGCCCGCGCCGCTGAAAGCCAGGCCTACTGCGACGAACTCAAGGCGACCTGCGCCCACGCCGGCGTCGAAATCAGCGAGCTGTCGACCCACCTGCAAGGCCAACTGGTGGCCGTGCATCCGGCATTCGACACGCTGTTCGACGACTTCGCCCCGGCCCATCTGCGGGGCCAACCCCAGGCGCGCACCGAGTGGGCCATCGAGCAATTGAAACTCGCCGCCCGCGCCAGCCAACGCCTTGGCTTAAGCGCACACGCGACCTTCTCCGGCGCGCTGCTCTGGCCCTACATCTACCCGTGGCCACAGCGCCCCGGCGGCCTGGTGGAACAAGGCTTCGCCGAGTTGGCCAAGCGCTGGCTGCCGATCCTCGATTGCTTCGAAGCTGCCGGTGTCGACCTGTGCTACGAAATCCACCCCGGTGAAGACCTGCACGACGGCGCCTCCTTCGAACGCTTCCTCGAAGCCGTCGACCACCATCCCCGGGCGAACATTCTCTACGACCCCAGCCACCTGCTGCTGCAGCAAATGGACTACCTGGGCTTCATCGACCGCTACCACGCGCGCATTCGCATGTTCCACGTCAAGGATGCCGAGTTTCGCCCCGATGCGCGCTCCGGTGTCTATGGCGGCTATCAGGGATGGGTCGACCGCCCCGGGCGTTTCCGCTCATTGGGCGACGGCCAGATCGACTTCAAATCGATCTTCAGCAAGCTTACCCAATATGACTTCAAGGGCTGGGCCGTGCTGGAGTGGGAATGCTGCCTGAAGGATGCACAGCAAGGCGCGGCAGAAGGGGCGGCGTTCATCCGGCAGCACATGATCCGCAAGACCACCAAGGCGTTCGATGACTTTGCCGGTGTGACATCCGACGAGCAATCCAACCGACGGCTGCTGGGCCTGCCCGACGCCTGAACACCGCTTCTGACCCAAAATAACAATAAAACGGTGACCACAATGAAAGCGCGACTGAGCGTCATGATGTTCCTACAATTCTTTATCTGGGGCGGCTGGTTCGTCACCCTCGGTACCTTCCTCGCCAGCAACCTGGGGGCCAATGGCGGGCAAATCGGCATGGCGTTTTCCACCCAGTCGTGGGGCGCGATTATCGCCCCGTTTATCATCGGCCTGATCGCCGACCGCTACTTCAACGCCGAGCGCATCCTGGCGGTGCTGCACCTGATCGGCGCGGTGCTGCTCTACCAGTTGTACCGCGCGCCGGACTTCGTCGGCTTTTATCCCTACGTACTGGCGTACATGGTCATCTACATGCCGACCCTGGCCCTGGTGAACTCGGTGGCCTTCCGGCAAATGAGCGACCCGGCCCAGGAGTTCTCGCGCATCCGCGTGTGGGGCACCCTGGGCTGGATCGTCGCGGGGTTGGTGATCAGCTTTGTGTTCGCCTGGGATTCCCAGCAGTCGATCACCACCGGCGCCTTGCGCAACACCTTCCTGATGTCTGCCATCGCCTCATTGGTGCTGGGTTTCTACAGCTTCACCTTGCCGCGTACCGCGCCGTTGAAGGCCGAGGCGGGCAGTGGTGGTATCAAGCAACTGCTGGGGCTGGATGCGCTGGGCTTGCTCAAGGACCGCAGCTACCTGGTGTTCTTCATCGCCTCGATCCTGATCTGCATTCCCCTGGCGTTTTACTACCAGAACGCCAACCCGTTTCTCGCGGAAATCGGCGTGACCAACCCGACGGCAAAAATGGCCATCGGGCAAGTGTCCGAGGTGTTGTTCATGCTGCTGTTGCCGCTGTTCATCCAGCGCTTCGGTATCAAGATCGCGTTGTTGGTGGGCATGCTGGCCTGGGCGCTGCGCTATGCACTGTTCGCCTATGGCAACAACGGTGAGTTGGCGTTCATGCTGTTTACCGGGATCGCGCTGCATGGCATCTGCTACGACTTCTTCTTTGTCTCGGGGCAGATCTACACCGACGCCAAGGCCCCGGAGCGCTTCAGGAGTTCGGCCCAGGGGCTGATTACCCTGGCCACCTACGGCGTGGGCATGTTGATCGGGTTCTGGGTGGCAGGGCAGGTGACTGACCACTACGCGGCGGCCGGTGGCAGCCATGACTGGCGCAGCATCTGGCTGTTCCCGGCGGGGTTTGCGTTGCTGATCTTTTTTTGTTTTTCGGTGGCCTTCAAGGGGCGGGAGCGTGTAGCGGGTCAAAGGTAGGAGCTGGCTTGCCTGCGATAGCATCACCTCGGTGCAACTGATACATCGAGGTGTCTGCATCGCAGGCAAGCCAGCTCCCACATTGATTTTCTTTGCTTGTTGGAACGCCTGAAGGCCCTTTTTTTGCGCTGTCAGCGAGATTGAACACACCCGTAAGTCCCGGCGTTTCAGGTATCCTCCGCGCCCGCCAATCATTATTTTCCAAACCATGCCCGAACACAACATGCAGTCCCTGTTGGAGTCGATCCTCGACGAAGTCCGTCCACTGATCGGCCTCGGCAAGGTCGCCGACTACATCCCCGCGCTCGCCGACGTGCCGGCGCAGCAACTGGGCATTGCCGTGTATGGCAATGACGGCTCGTCCTACTGCGCGGGCGATGCCCACACCTTGTTCTCCGTGCAGAGCATCTCCAAGGTGTTCAGCCTGGTGCAGGCCATCGACCATGGCGGCGAAAGCATCTGGGAGCGCCTGGGCCACGAACCGTCGGGGCAGCCGTTCAACTCCATGGTGCAACTGGAGTTCGAGCGCGGGCGGCCACGCAACCCGTTTATCAATGCCGGCGCGCTGGTGATCTGCGACATCAACCAGTCGCGCTTTGCCGTGCCTATCCTGTCCATGCGCGACTTCGTGCGACGGCTGTCGGGCAACCCGCAGATCCTGGTCAACAGCGTCGTGGCCGAATCCGAAGCCCAGCATGGTGCGCGAAATGCTGCGATGGCGTACCTGATGAAGTCGTTCGGCAACTTCCACAACGATGTGGACGCGGTGCTGCACAGCTACTTCAACTACTGCGCGTTGCAGATGAGCTGCCTGGACCTGGCCAAGGCGTTTTGCTTCCTGGCGAATGAAGGCGTGTGCACCCACAGCGGCGAGCAGATTCTGACGGCGCGCCAGACCAAACAGGTGAACTCGATCATGGCCACCAGCGGGCTGTATGACGAGGCGGGGAATTTTGCGTATCGCGTTGGCTTGCCGGGCAAGAGCGGGGTAGGCGGCGGGATTCTCGCGGTGGTGCCGGGGCAGTTTACGGTGTGCGTGTGGTCGCCGGAGTTGAATGCAGCCGGGAATTCGTTGGCGGGGATGAAGGCGTTGGAGCTGTTGAGTGAGCGGATTGGGTGGTCGGTGTTCTAGGGCTTGATTGCTCCCACGCGTGTGGGAGCAATCATTACGATCATTAGCGCGGGCAGGTTTGCGCGCAGCTATCCAGCGCTTTGTCGACCAGCATCTGCACACCTTCCAGCATCCGGCAAATGCCCAGCGCCACATTGCGTTGGGTGCCGTCGACTTCGAAGGCCAAGTGAGCGGCGATGACATTGATCGACGCCAGGTCTTGCGAGGCGTTGGCCAGCAGGGTTTCTGTGTCCAGGTCCTTACGCACGGTAAATAATCCATCGAACGGTAGCTCGGTGGGTTCGGGCGTTTGGGGTTGGGCGTCAGGTTTCAGGTAGTGGTGGATGGCGCGGTAAGCGGCTTCTTGAAGCCGGTCGGCATGATTTGGGGGATTTGGACTGTCTTTAATCATGGTGAAACTCCAAGGGGAATGGAGCTGCCACGATTCGCGGTCAAACGAATTAGGGTGGCAGCTATACGCGGGTTGACCGACCGGTCCCAAGGAAACCCGGCATACCCGAAGGTATCCCGCGTACAGCTGCCGCGACACGATACAACAGACGTAAAAAAAACGCCTGAGTCGATGTTGGCACAGGTGTACTTGGGAGTGGCGGACGGTCAAATCCGGCCGCTGAATTGGCAGCGACTGCGGGAGGTTAGTCAGCCCGAGTCCGACCGACAACCTGAAACAGTTGTCGGAAAAATCCGAGCACGAACCTTGACCTTCACCGCTGACCTTTCCGACGCCACGGCAGTACCATGCCGACCTCTTTCTGATAGCGCCGGTAGGTCTCCCCAAACAGCGCCACCAGATCCTTTTCTTCAAAGTGCGCCCCAATGAAGATGTAGGCCGTGAAGGCCAGCGCAAACAGCAGATGCCCGACGGTCATGTCCGGGGTTGCCCAGAACGCGATCAGGAACCCCAGGTACAGCGGGTGACGAACAACCTTGTACAGCAACGGTGTCTTGAACGGTTGGGCGCGGGGTTTTGCGCCCCGAAGGTGATCAATCGCTTGCTTGAGGCCGAACAGTTCGAAGTGGCTGATCAGTAACGTTGCCACAAAAACCACTGCCCAACCTGTCCAGAACAAACCGGTTATCAACGCCTTTGCGAGTGGAGAGTCCGCCGTCCAGACAGGTGCGGTGATGGGCTGCCACAGCCAGAACATCAACCCGAGTATCAGGCTGCTGACCAACACATAGGTGGAGCGCTCAATGGTCGCCGGAATGAACCGGGTCAGGCGTGTCTTGAAGCCCGTACGGGCCATGACCGAATGCTGAATCGCAAACAGCGTGATCAGGCCAAGGTCGGTCAACGCTGCCAGATGCCAGTCGAGGAGGGGCCCGTCATCAATATGTTTGGGCACTGCCAGGTGGCCAAGAAAGCCAATCAGGTACACGACGCTGAGCAAAAAGATCCCATAGCTGACGGCGCTATAGAACAGCATGGCCAGGCGTGCTGCCGGTCCGTTTGCCGTTGTTCCACTGTTCACGGACGACTCCTTTCGTACAGGTTGGGGCTGGGGGCCGGGGCAGGGGCGCGACGAAAAGCGCGCCCCTCGTTCTCAGCTCACATTCAAGCGATCGAGCAAGCTGTACCACGCCACGCCCGCGCCGATGTAGAACCGTTGCAATCCATGCAAGGGTAGTCGCTGCAGCGGGGTTACCGGATAGGAAAAGTCCGAGCGGCTGTCACATAAACGTCCCGCCAGTTGCTGGCCCAGGCTGGTGCACAACGCAATCCCGCGTCCATTGCAGCCCAAGGCCAGGGTCAGCCCCGGCGCAGGTTCGTGAACGTGGGGCATAAAGTCCCGGGTGATCGCGATCCGTCCCGCCCAGCGGTACTCAAAGTCCAGCTTGCCCAACTGCGGAAACAGCAGCGCCAGCGAGCGCTCCAGGTGCGCAAAATCTGCCGGCCCGGTGGGGTCGTTGAACAGCCCGCGTCCGCCCATCAGCAGGCGGCCATGGGCGTCCTTGCGAAAGTACAGCAGCAGGCGTTGGGCGGTTGAGACGGTTTCCTGCCCCGGCAAAATGCTGTCTGCCGCAGGCCCGTTCAATGGCCGGGTGGCGACGATAAAACTGTTGGCCGCCAGCACGCTCTGGGCCATGCCGGGCCACAAGTCGCCGCTGTAGCCGTTGGTAGCCAATACCACCTGGCCGGCCGACACCTGTGCGCCGCTGGCGGTCTGCAACTTCCAGCCGGCGCCCGCCTGTTGCATCGCGGTCACTGCGCTTTGTCCGTGAATGCGCACCCCCACCGCCTGCGCAGCGCGCACCAGCCCGCGTGCATAGGCCAGCGGTTGAATGGCCCCGGCGCGGCCGTCCAGCCAGCCACCGGCAAACGCCTGGCTGCCCATGCGAGAGGACACTGCGTTGGCATCCAGGCGCTGCACCGGTACCCCGCGTCGCTCCCACTGTTCGGCCCGGGCATGCAGGCCCGCCACGCCTTTTTCGGAATAGGAAACCTGCATCCAGCCCTTGCGTGTGGGGGCGCAGTCGATTCCATGGCGCTGGATCAGGTTGAACACCAGGTCGGCCGAGCTGGACACGGTATGGATCAGCGGCTCGGCGCGCGCGGCGCCGTACATCTGCACCAGTTGATCCGGGTCGTATTTGAGTGTCGGGTTGACCTGCCCGCCATTGCGCCCGGACGCGCCCCAGCCGGGTTCGTTGGCTTCCAGCACGCACACGCTCACGCCGCGCTCCGCCAGGTGCAGGGCCGTGGACAAACCGGTGTACCCGGCACCGACGATGGCCACGTCGACCTTGATGGATTCCGCCAACGCGGGCGTCGGCGGTGCGGCAGGTGCTGTCGCTGCCCAGAGTGACTTCATGACAGGCTCCGGGTGTTGGCCGTCGGGTGCAGCACGCGGCGCAGGAAGTCCTGGGTACGCGGCTGTTGCGGGTTGCCCAGCACTTGCTCCGCTGGCCCGCTCTCCACGATGTAGCCGCCGTGCAGGAAGCACACGCGGTCGGCCACTTCCCGGGCAAAGCCCATTTCGTGGGTCACCACGATCATGGTCATGCCTTCATCGGCCAGGGTGCGCATCACCTCCAGCACGTCGCCCACCAGTTCCGGGTCGAGGGCCGAGGTGGGTTCGTCGAACAGCATCGCATCGGGCTTCATCGCCAGCGCGCGGGCGATGGCGACGCGTTGCTGCTGGCCGCCGGAGAGTTGTTCCGGGTAGGCATCGGCCTTGGCCGACAGGCCGACTTTATCCAGCAGCGCCAAGGCTTCTTCCCGCGCCTGTTTCAGCGGTTCGCGTTTGACGTACACCGGGCCTTCCATCACGTTTTCCAGCACGGTGCGATGGGGGAACAGGTTGAAGCGCTGGAACACCATGCCCATGCGGCTGCGCAGGGCGTGCACGGTCTTGCTGCCACGTTGCACGGTCTCGCCGAACACGTTGATAGTGCCGCCGTCGTAGGCTTCGAGGGCGTTGATGCAGCGCAGCAAGGTGGACTTGCCCGAGCCGGACGGGCCGATCAGGCACACCACTTCGCCCTT
Source organism: Pseudomonas sp. BIGb0558 (assembly GCF_024807515.1). NCBI lineage: Bacteria > Pseudomonadati > Pseudomonadota > Gammaproteobacteria > Pseudomonadales > Pseudomonadaceae > Pseudomonas > Pseudomonas sp. BIGb0558. The sequence continues at coordinate 29,423 of NZ_JANUEW010000032.1, read as the reverse complement.
GGCCACGTCCAGGTCAACGCCGTGCAGCACACGATGGGTGCCGTAGTGTTTTTGCAGTTGGCGAATCTCGATCATGCTTTTTTCCTCCGGCCCAGGTGCTGTTCCATGCGGCGCAGGCCATACACCAGCGGCAGGCTCATCAGCAGGTAGAGCAGGGCGACCAGGGTGTAGACGGTCATGTTCTGGAAGGTCGACGAGGCGATCAGTTGGCCCTGGCGCGTCATCTCGGCCACGGTGATGGTCGACACCAGGGATGAGTCCTTGAGCATCATCACCAGGGTGTTGCCGTAAGGCGGCAGGGCGATGCGAAAGGCCTGGGGCAGGATCACCCGGCGCATCATCAGCACCGAGCGCATCCCCAGGGCTTCGGCGGCTTCACGCTGGCCTTGCTCGACCGCGATGATGCCGGTGCGGAAGTTCTCCGCCTGGTACGCCGAATAGGCGATGCCCATGCCGATCACACCCGCCTGGAACGCGCTGAGGTGCACGCCCATGTCCGGCAACACGAAGTAGATGTAGAACAGCTGCACGATGATCGGCAGGCCGCGAATCACGTTGATCACCGTGCTCGCCGCCCACGACAGCGCCTTGATCGGCGACAGCTTGAGCAGCGCCAGCACCAGGCCGATGGCGCTGCTGAGCAGGAACGACAGCACGGTAATCTGGATCGTCACCCACGCGCCTTGCAGCAGGATCGGCAGGAAGTCCTGGGCGTTCTGCAGGAATTCAGCCGGGTTCATGGCTGCACCTGGGCATCAAGCCCCCACTTCTTCAGGATCGCCTCCAGGGTGCCGTCAGCCTTGATGCTGGCGATGGCCTGGTTCAGGCGTGCGAGGGTTTCGCTGTCGCCCTTGCGCACCACCAGGCACACCTCGCCGACGTTGACCGGCTTGTAGTCGGCGGCGAGCTTCACGCCTTTGAAAAGCTTCTGGCGGATCTGGTACGCCACCACCGGCTGGTCGCCCACGGCGGCCTTGATACGGTCCAGGCTCAGGTCCCGCACCATTTCACCGATGGAGTCGTAGGTGCGGATTTCCTTGAAGATGCCGAGCTTGTTGAGCATGTCGTAGAAGATCGTGCCGGCTTGCACGCCCACCACCTGGTCTTTCAGGGAGCTGAGGTCGGGATAGGCGGCATTGTCGTCGGCGCTGACGATCAGGCCTTCGCCGTAGGCGTACACCGGGGCGCTGAAGTCGACGACTTTGGTGCGCTCTTCGGTCTTGAGCATGCCGGCGGCGATGAAGTCGAGCTTGCCGGAGGTCAGCGAAGGAATCAGCGCGGCAAAGTTGGTCTGCTCGATTTCGCTGGTGAAACCACCGGCCTTGCCCACGGCATTGGCGACATCGACCATCACGCCCTGGATGCTGTTGCTCTTGATGTCGAGGAAGGTAAACGGCGAGCCGCTGGCCGTTGCACCGACTTTGTACGAGGCTGCACCGGCGGCGTGCACGGTTGCCACGCAAAAGGTGGCGCAGAGGCCAAAGGCGAGGCGGCGAAACAAGGGCGAAAGACTGTTCATCGGGTTACTCCAGAAGGAAAACGGATCGTCAGTACCGCAAGCGGCTGGAGAGGAAACCGCAAGCTCTGTGCCATTTCGATTCAATAAAATCGTTTAGTGGAATAGAAAATCGACAAAGTGAACCATTCGTATCGATATGCGATTTTTAGTGGTCGGATTTCGCGCTTTGGTGTAGAAATATCGCCACGCTTGATCGACCTGACCGCGAGTCCGCCATGTCTGAAGAACGCAACAGCTTGCACAACCAATCCCTGGAAAAAGGCCTGTCGGTGCTCAAGGCATTCAGCGCACAGCGCCGCAGCATGAGCCTTGCAGAGGTGGCCGAGGCCGCCGGCATGACCAAAAGCTCGGCCCAGCGCATGGTGTTTACCCTGGAGAGCCTGGGTTACCTTCGGAAACACTCGCGCACCCGTCATTACCAACTCACACCCCGGGTGCTGGAGTTGGGCTTCAGTTATCTGGATGCGCATTCGTTGATTGAAGTGGCCAACCCGTTCTTGTCGGAATTGACTCGGCTGACCGGAGAAACCTCGTGCCTGACGGAGCCTGCGGGTTACGACATGACGTACATCGCGCGCTTCGTCAGCTCAGGCTTTGTGCCGGTGCACATGCCGATTGGCTCGCGGGTGCCGATGTACTGCACGGCGTCGGGCCGGGCGTATTTGAGTGCGTTGCCGCCGGATGAGGCGTTGGCGTTGATCGAGCACAGCCAGCGGGTGGCGCACACCAGCCAGACGTTGACGGACGTCGACAGGATCATGGAGTCGTTGCAGCAGGTGCGCGAGCAGGGCTATGCGGTGAATGGGCAGGAGCTGTTCCTGGGGGACATGACCATCGGCGCGCCGGTGCTGGGGGCGAATGGCCGGCCGGTGGCGGCGGTGCATGTGGTGGCGCCCACCAGTCGCTGGAGCCGGGCGGATGCCGAGAAGCAGCTGGCGCCGGCGTTGTTGCAGTGTTCAAGGGCGTTGAGTAATTCGGCGCGCAATCTTGAATAAAAGTGAACACCGTCAGTGTGGGAGCTGGCTTGCCTGCGATAGCGGCGTGTCAGGCAATATAACCTGCACTGACCCACCGCTATCGCAGGCAAGCCAGCTCCCACATTTGATTTTCATTGGGTTTGAGGTTTGGGTTGGCCCCAACAAAAAATGCGCCCCATCGGGCGCATTTTTTTGTGCGGTCAGCTATCGCCTGTCAGGCAATCGCATCCCAGGCACGGTCACCGTTCTCGTCTTTGATCCGAGTCGGCAAGCCCATCACGTCCAGCGCTTTGAGGAACGGCTCAGCCGGCAGTTCCTCGACGTTGGCCATGTGCTTCACATCCCACTCGCCACGGGCAACCAGCAGCGCTGCGGCTACAGGCGGAACGCCGGCGGTGTAGGAGATGCCCTGGCTGTCGGTCTCGGCGAAGGCTTCTTCGTGGCAGGCCACGTTGTAGATGAACAGCTCGCGTGGCTGGCCATCCTTGGTGCCCTTGACCAGGTCGCCGATGCAGGTCTTGCCGGTGTAGCCCGGTGCCAGCGACGACGGGTCAGGCAGCACGGCCTTGACCAGTTTCAGCGGCACGACTTCCAGGCCTTCGGCGGTAGTGACCGGTTTTTCGGAGAGCAGGCCGAGGTTTTTCAGCACGGTGAACACGTTGATGTAGTGTTCGCCGAAGCTCATCCAGAAACGCACGTTGGGCACGTCGAGGTTTTTCGACAGCGAGTGCACTTCATCGTGGCCGGTCAGGTACAGGTTCTGCGAACCGACCACAGGCAGGTCGTCGGTACGTTTGACTTCGAACATGGTGTTGCTGGTCCACTGGCTGTTCTGCCAGCTCCACACCTGTCCGGTGAATTCGCGGAAGTTGATTTCCGGGTCGAAATTGGTGGCGAAATATTTGCCGTGGGAGCCGGCATTGACGTCGAGAATGTCGATCGAATCAATGCGGTCGAAATGCTTTTGTTGCGCCAGCGCTGCATAAGCGTTGACCACACCCGGGTCGAAGCCCACGCCAAGAATGGCCGTGATGTTCTTCTGTTTGCACTCTTCCAGGTGGTTCCATTCGTAGTTGCCGTACCACGGCGGGGTCTCGCAGACCTTGCCCGGCTCTTCGTGGATGGCGGTGTCGAGGTACGCCACGCCCGTGTCGATGCAGGCACGCAGTACCGACATGTTGAGGAACGCGGAACCGACGTTGATGACGATCTGCGATTCGGTCTCGCGGATCAGAGCCTTGGTCGCTTCCACGTCCAGAGCGTTCAGCGCGAAGGCCTGGATGTCGGCGGGTACCTTGAGGCTACCCTTGGCCTTGACGCTTGCGATGATGGCCTGGCATTTGGAGATGTTGCGCGACGCGATAGCAATACGACCGAGTTCGTCGTTGTGCTGCGCGCACTTGTGGGCCACCACCTTGGCGACACCTCCTGCACCAATGATAAGAACGTTCTTTTTCAATTGCTTTATCTCTCCTTTATCTGTCCGCTTTACGAAAGGCTGGACAGGTAGTCGTCGTAACCAAATTCACGAACCACTTCGACTGTACCGTCGAGTTGTTTCACTACGATGGACGGCATTTTCAGGCCGTTGAACCAGTTTTTCTTGACCATGGTGTAGCCTGCCGTGTCGATGAACGACAGTCGATCGCCGATGGCCAGCGGCTGATCAAATTGGTATTCGCCGAAGATGTCCCCGGCCAGGCACGACTTGCCGCACACCATGTAGGTGTGTTCGCCACTGCTTGGCGCCAGCTTGGCGTTCAGGCGATAGATCAGCAGGTCCAGCAGGTGGGCTTCGATGGAGCTGTCTACCACGGCGAGGTGCTTGCCGTTGTAGAGGGTGTCGAGCACGGTCACTTCCAGGGAGGCGCTGTTGGTGATCGCCGCTTCGCCGGGTTCCAGGTACACCTGCACGTCGTACTTCTGCGAGAACGCCTTGAGGCGCTGGCAGAAGGCGTCGATGGCATAGCCTTCACCGGTGAAGTGGATGCCGCCGCCGAGGCTGACCCAGTTGACCTTGTGCAGCAGTGCGCCGAAGCGTTCTTCGATGGTGTTGAGCATCTGGTCGAACAGGTTGAAGTCACCGTTCTCGCAGTTGTTGTGGAACATGAAGCCGGAGATCTGCTCGATCACGCCTTCGATCTTCACCGGGTCCCATTCGCCCAGGCGGCTGAACGGGCGCGCCGGGTCGGCCAGCAGGTAGTCGGAGCTGCTCACTTGCGGGTTGACGCGCAGGCCGCGGGTCTTGCCTTCGCTGCGCTCGGCAAAGCGCTGCAGCTGGCTGATGGAGTTGAAGATGATCTTGTCGCAGTTATCCAGCATCTCTTCGATTTCATCGTCGGCCCAGGCCACGCTGTAGGCGTGGGCTTCACCTTCGAACTTCTGGCGACCCAGCTTCAACTCGTACAGCGACGACGAGGTGGTGCCGTCCATGTATTCCTGCATCAGGTCGAACACCGACCAGGTAGCGAAACACTTGAGGGCCAGCAGAGCCTTGGCGCCGGACTGTTCGCGCACGTAGGCGATCTTCTGCATGTTGACCAGAAGCTTCTGTTTGTCGATGAGGTAGTACGGCGTTTTGATCATTTTCAGAGCCTGCGGCGGTGCCTGCCAAAAAAGGACACGCATTGTGCCCGCACTTGGGACAGATCGAAAGGTTAGTCAGCGGAATTTGCGCGCCCGGTTATAAGCTGACCTGTGAATATGACAGCCTGTGGGTATGATGAGCCGCATTGGAAACGGATCCCGGCTTTGGCGACGAGAGGTGAGAATGGACGCATGGACACTATTTGCTCGCCAGTTTTCGCAGCGGCTCCCTGCGTCGGCATGTGGTGCATGAAGTGCATCATTGCCTGCGCATGGCGGGCCCGGGTTATGGCTGGACGCTGGGAGAGGCCATGGTCAGCGAAGGGCTGGCCGGACAGTTTGTGCGGCGGGTGCTGGGCAGTGAGCCGGAGCTGTGGGAGAGGGCGCTTGCACCCGAGGAGCTGCTGAGTTCGCCGGTAGAGCTCCAGCTTCTGGAGGCCACGTATTACGACCACAGCGAATGGTTCTTCGGCACAGGGACGCGGCCGAGGTGGCTGGGGTACACGTTGGGTTATCAGATGGTGGACGCCTGGTTGGCGAAGCAGGGCGAGGTGGACGCCGCCACGTGGGTAAACGTGCCTGCGCAAGACATACTCGCCAACGCGACCCAGGAAGGGCTCGTAACCCGACCGTGAAACACAACACCATCAAGCAACACTGATCCCCTGTGGGAGCTGTCGAGCTTCAGCGAGGCTGCGATGGCGGCGGCACATTCAATAGAAGTGTCGCCTGACCCACCGCTATCGCAGCCTCGCTAAAGCTCGACAGCTCCTACATGAGATGTTCAGCGAACTCCAAAACCCCGCCCACGCTGACATCAAACCGTCATCTCCCCATCGCCTGACTGCCACATTCCCCCGTTACTGTCCTCGCCAATGAGATCGATCTCAAGCGAGTGACAATGACTGATTTGAAAGACGTAGCCCGGTTGGCCGGCGTATCCCGCGCCACCGCCGCCCGGACCTTTGCTTCCCCCGAGCAGGTACGCCCGGCCACCCGCGAGCAGGTCTTCGCCGCCGCCCGCGAGCTGGGCTTTCGGCCCAACCTGCTGGGCCGCCAACTGCGGCTGCAAACCACCAACCTGATCGGCGTGGTGGTGCCCAACCTGCTTAACCCGGTGTTCGCCGAGCAGTTCCAGGCCATGGAGCGCGCGGCACGCCTGCGTGGCTATAACCTGTTGCTGGCGACCACCGACTACAGCGCCGAGCGCGAAAGCAGCGTGGTGGAAGAGCTGCTGCGCCAGCGCGTTGACGGCCTGGTGCTGACCGTCACCGACGCCGAAAGCAACAGCGTGCTCCACAGCCTGGCCACGGAAGAAACGCCGTTCGTGCTGGCCTACCACCAACCCGACAACCCCAACTACAGCGCCGTCTCGGTGGACAACCGCGCCGGTATGGCCCTCGCTACCCGTTATCTGCTGGAAGCGGGCCATCGCCGCATCGCCATGGTCGCCGGCCCTGCGTTGCAGTCCGACCGGGCGCGCCTGCGTTATGCCGGGTATTGCGATGCCATGGGCGAGTACGGCCTCGATAGCCAACCGGTGATCGAAATGCCGGCCCACACCCAAGCCGAGTTCGCTGCCGTCGAGTCCTTTCTGCAAGGCCCGCAGGCACCCACGGCGCTGGTCTGCTCCAACGATTTTCTCGCCATCAGCCTGATCGCCGAACTGCGCCGCCACGCCTGGAATGTGCCTGAGCAACTTTCGGTGATGGGGTTTGACGGCATTTCCCTGGGCACCCAGATGCACCCGACGTTGTGCAGCGTGGTGCAGCCCATCGCGCTTTTGGCCAGCACCGTGATCGACCAACTGCTGGCGCAGATCGCCGGCAACGCCCCGGTTTCCCATTGCCTGCCGTGCCATATCCGGCCGGGCGAAAGCACCCAACCCCATAAAGGAGACGCTTGATGAGCATGCTCAGTAAAACCCTGGCGGCATTGCTGCTGTGCGGCGCGGCCAGCCTGGCCCAGGCCGCCGACACTGCGATTTGCTACAACTGCCCGCCAGACTGGGCGGACTGGGGCACGCAACTCAAGGCCATCGCCGCGAGCACTGGCGTGCAGGTGCCGCTGGACAACAAGAACTCCGGCCAGTCCCTGGCGCAGTTGGTGGCCGAGAAAGCCGCGCCGGTGGCCGATGTCGTCTACTACGGCGTGACGTTCGGCCTGCAAGCGCAGAAGGCTGCGGTGGTGGAGGGCTATAAACCCAAAGGCTGGGAACAGATTCCCGCCGGCCTGAAAGACCCTGACGGCCAGTGGTTCGCGATTCACTCCGGCACCCTGGGCATCATGGTCAACGTCGACGCCCTGGGTGGCCTGCCGGTGCCGCAAAGCTGGGCCGACCTGCTCAAGCCTGAGTACAAAGGCATGGTCGGCTACCTCGACCCTTCCAGCGCCTTCGTCGGCTACGTCTCTGCGGTGGCGATCAACGGCGCCATGGGCGGCGACCTCGACAACTTCGCCCCGGCCATCGACTACTTCCAGAAGCTGTCGAAAAACGCCCCCATCGTGCCCAAGCAAACCGCCTACGCACGGGTGCTTTCCGGCGAGTTGCCGATCCTGGTGGACTACGACTTCAACGCCTACCGCGCCCGCTACAAGGACAACGCCAACGTGGCCTTCGTGATTCCCAAGGAAGGCAGCATCAGCGTGCCGTACGTGATGAGCCTGGTGGCGAACGCGCCGCATCGTGCCAATGGTGAAAAGGTCCTGGATTTCGTGCTGTCCGATCAAGGCCAGGCACTCTGGGCCAAGGCCTACCTGCGCCCGGTGCGGCCGGTGAAGATGCCGGCGGACGTCGCCGCGCAGTTTCTGCCGGACAGCGACTATGCCCGGGCCGGCGTGGTGGATTACCAGAAAATGGCCGCTGTGCAGGAAGCCTTCGCCGCGCGCTACCTGAGTGAGGTCAAGTAAGTGAAGGCACTTTTGCGGCCAAATCCCGCCTGGGCGCTGGCCCCGGCGTTTGCGGTGCTGCTCGCCTTCTGGCTGTTGCCGTTGGCGCACCTGCTGGTGCTGGGGGGCGAAAGCCGTGACAGCAACGGCAGCGGTTACTGGCAGGTCCTGAGCAGCGCGCAATACCTGGGCAGCCTGGCGCAAACCTGCGTGCTCGCGGTGCTGGTGACGTTGGCGGCGCTGCTGGTGGGCGGCATCGCCGGTGTGTTTCTCGCCCGCCAGCAATTCTTCGGGCGTTCGGCGCTGGTGGCGCTGCTGACGTTTCCCTTGGCGTTTCCCGGTGTGGTGGTGGGCTTCCTGGTGATCCTGCTGGCGGGCCGCCAGGGCTTGTTTGCCGCCCTGGGATTGCAGTTGGCCGGCGAGCGCTGGATCTTTGCCTATTCCCTGGCGGGGCTGTTTGTCGGCTACCTGTACTTCTCGATTCCACGGGTGATCCTCACGGTGATGGCGGCGTGTGAAAGCCTCGACCGCAGCCTGGAGGAAGCCGCCCATTCACTGGGTGCCGGGCATTGGCGGGTGGTGTGCGATGTGATCGTGCCGGGCCTGGCGCCGGCGTTGGCCTCGTGCGGGGCGATCTGTTTTGCCACGTCCATGGGCGCCTTCGGCACCGCGTTCACCCTGGGCACGCGGCTGAACGTGACGCCCGTCGCCATCTATAACGTGTTCACCAACTACGCCAATTTTGCCGTGGCGGCCGCGCTCTCGGTGGTGCTCGGTGCGGTGACCTGGGCCGTGCTGTTGCTCACGCGGCGCCTGGTGAAAAACGCGGGGACGGTCCTGTGAAGCGCTCATCGCTGTTTGTCATCCAGCTGCTGTTTACCTTGCTGGTCTGCGCCTTCATGTTGGTGCCGGTATTGATGTCATTGCTGGCGGGGCTGACGCGCAATTTCTTCGTCGGCCTGTCCAGCGGCCTGACCTTCGACTGGTTGATCCAGGTGTGGCAGGCCTACTCACCGACGGTCTGGCTCTCGCTGCAACTGGCCCTGGCCTGCGCGGTGTGCGTCTGCGTGATCGGCGTGCCGGCGGCATACGCCCTGGTGCGCATGAACAACCGCTTCAGCCGCGCCTTCGAGGAATTGATGGTGCTGCCGGTGGCCATGCCCGGCCTGGCCAGTGCCCTGGCGTTGTTGCTGACCTACGGCCAGTTCGGCGGGTTTCGCAGCAGTTGGCTGTTCATCCTGGTGGGGCATGTGTTGTTCACCTTGCCGTTCCTGGTGCGCCCGGTGATGGCGGTGATGCAACGCCAGCAACTGCCGGTGCTGGAAGAGGCGGCGGCCAGTCTGGGTGCGGGGCCGATCAAGCGCTTTTTCAGCGTGGTGGTGCCCAACTGCCGGGCCGGGATCCTCGCGGGCGTGCTGATGGTCGTCACCTTGAGCCTGGGTGAGTTCAACCTGACCTGGATGCTCCATACGCCGATGACCAAGACCTTGCCTGTGGGCCTCGCCGACAGCTACGCCTCGGCGCGCCTGGAAATCGCCAGCGCCTACACCCTTATCTTTTTGCTGATGATCGTGCCGCTGCTGATTGCGTTGCAGGCCATCAGCGCTCGTCTGTCCCGTGGAGAGCGTCGATGACCGCTATCACCATTCGCCTGAAGGGTTGCCGCAAGGCATTCGCCGACGGCACCGTTGCCGTGCAGAACCTTGACCTGACCATCGAGGGCGGCGAAACCCTGGCCATTCTCGGCCCCTCCGGTTGCGGCAAGACCACCACGTTGCGCTTGATCGCCGGCCTTGAACGTCCCGATGTGGGCCAGGTTTTTTTTGGTGACACCGACGTCACCCGCCTGCCCATCGAGCGGCGTGACGTGGGCATGGTGTTCCAGAACTATGCGTTGTTTCCCAACCTGGATGTGGCCGGCAACATCGTCTATGGCTTGAAGATTCGCGGTATCGCGCCGGCGCAGCGCAACAAGCGCTGTGACGAACTGCTGGAGCTGGTGGGCCTGCAGAATCATGGCAAGCGCAGCATCCATGAACTGTCCGGCGGCCAGCGCCAGCGTGTGGCACTGGCCCGCGCGTTGGCGCCTCGCCCCAAAGTGCTGTTGCTGGACGAACCGCTGGCCGCCCTCGACGCACAGTTGCGTGAGCGCCTGCGCAGCGAGCTGGATCAGCTGTTGCGCGGCCTGGGCATCACCTCGGTGTTCGTCACCCACGACCAGGGCGAAGCCATGGCCCTGGGGGATCGTATCCTGGTGATGGAGCAGGGGCGTATCGCGCAACTGGCCAGCCCGCGGGAGATCTACCAGCAGCCGGCCAATGCGTTTGTTGCAGGCTTCGTGGGCAACCTGAATGCCTTTTCGGTGATCGATCGCACCGCCCATGGCCTGACGGTGTGCGGCGGCGAACTGCCGTGGCACGAACCCCATCTGCCGACCACCGTGTACTGCCGCCCCGAACACCTGCGGGTGATGGAGAGCGAAGGGCACCTGCACGGGCGCCTGCTGGCGCAGTTTTTCCAGGGCGCGCAAAGCCGTCTGCTGGTGGACGTCGGCGGCCCGCAACCGCTGCTGGTGGACAGCAACGACAACCAGCTTCACGCGGTCGGCGCGCCGATTGTCCTGGCCATCGCCCCACACAAGCTGTTCACCCTGCATGCCTGAATTCAGAGAGCCTATTTTGAAGCGTCCGTTTCTTGTTGCGCAGATCAGCGATCTGCACCTTAAAGCCGGCCAGCGCCTGACTTATGGGGTGGTCGACACCCTTGGTGCGTTGCGCCGCGCGGTCGACCATTTGAATGCCAGCTATCCACGACCGGATATCGTGGTGATCAGCGGCGACCTGGTGGACTTCGGTCGCGCCGATGAATACGCCGTGCTGCACCCCGAGCTGGCCCGCTTGCAGATGCCTTGCTACCTGGTGCCGGGCAATCACGACCACCGCCAGCATTTGCTGGATGCCTTCAGCGATCATGCTTACTTGCCCCATGGCACCGAGGGACCGCTGGACTGGGTGGTGGATGACTACCCGGTGCGTTTGATCGGCCTGGACTCGACGATTCCCGACGCCCATGGCGGCCAGTTACTCGACAGCCAGTTGCAGTGGCTTGACGAGCAACTGGCGCTGCGCCCGAACGTGCCGACCCTGCTGATCTTGCATCACCCGCCGTTTATCAGCGGCATCGGCCATATGGACCGAGAGCCGTTCCGTAATGCTGCCGCGCTGGAAAAGGTCATCGCCCGTCACCCCCAGGTGGAACGCCTGCTGTGCGGGCATTTGCACCGGCCGATGCAACGCCGTTTCGGCGGCAGTGTGAGCTGTGTATGCCCGGGCACGTCCCATCAAATCGTGCTGGATTTGCAGGAGGCCGCACCGGCGCATTTCAACCTGGAGCCGGCGGGTTATCTCTTGCATCGCTGGGATGAACAGCAAGGGCTGGTGAGCCACAACGGCGTGTTCGGGGACTACCCGGGGCCGTATCCGTTTTATGACGCGGATGGGCTGATTGACTGAAGTCTGTTAACGCTTCTGGGCACTTAATGGTTTGGCATGAAGTGCCATTGGCATCAGACGGCGTGGTCACTGATCATGCAGTGGTTTGGGCAGCAGGCGCGGCATGCTAACGTCACCGCTTAACTTTCCAGCGTCAGCCCACCCATGAAAATGCCCGATATCGACGCCATCCAGGCGTTCGTCCTGGTCGCCGAACTCCAGAGCTTCACCCGCGCCGCCGATGCTATCGGCGGCACTCAGGCGGCCATCAGCCTTAAGATAAAACGCCTCGAAGAAAACCTCGGCCGCAAGCTGCTGGAGCGTACGCCGCGGCGAGTCACGCTGTCGGCCCACGGCCAGATGTTCCTGGCCAGCGCCCGACGTTTGCTCGACAACTACCAGGATGCAATGAACTGCTTTGGCCCGCAGAAGCGCACCTTGCGCGTGGGCGTCAGCCATCACATTGTCGGCGCCGATCTCAGCCTGTGGCTGCGACGGTTGGCCACCACCGACCCGGACGTCATCGTCGCGTTCAGCCTCGGCACCTCGCGGGACATGCTGATGAACTACGAGCAGGGCAAGCTGGATGTGGCGATGATCCTGCGCCATGACAACCGTCGCCAGGACGGCGAAGTGGTGGGCGTTGAACGCTTCGGCTGGATGGCTTCACGCGACTTCGAGTTGCGCCAGGGCGGGGCGTTGCCCCTGGCCATCCAGCCGGAGCCTTGCGGCATGCGCAGCATGGTGATGGCGGCGCTGGCCCAGCAGAACCGTGCCTGGGAAGAGGCGTTTGTGGGCAGCGGCATCCTGGCGATCGGCGCGGCGGTGGTGGCGGGGATTGGCATTGGTGCGATGGTGGGGCGGATGGCGCCGAGTGGCTGCGTCGACGTGGAGCAGCGCTTCGACCTGCCGCCGCTGCCCAGTCGCGAAGTGGTGCTGTACACCGCGCAGCGGGACGCTCAGGCGCACGCGCTGATCCGTACCTTGAGCGCCGACATTCCGGCCGACTGACCTAGAAAATCAGGCGCCCGGCCCAGGCCATCAACAGGGCCAGGCTACCGATGCCGAGGATGGCCACGCCCAACGCGGCGAAGTGAACGAGCAGGGTGGTAACAGGCGCAGGCTGATGAGGTTCCATGTGAGGGCTTCCTTGGAGGTTCGGGAAGCAAAAGTATGGGGAGCGTGCGGTAGGTGAAACAGACGCTGCCGGCTATTTCAGTGATAAGCAAAACAGGCGTGATGTAGCGCGAAGCAAAGGCATACGCGGTCGATAGCACTCTGTCAGTTGATAGAAGTGCAGCTGACCCACCGCAATCGCAGGCAAGCCAGCTCCCACACCTGATTGCGCTGGCATCATGAATAGAACTTGTGATCATCTGGAATAGAATGAGTTTGTCTCACTATCGTTCGATCCCGACAATAGCTCCCATACACACACATTGGAGCTTTATGTCATGGCTGTTGCCCATTCCCTTGGATTCCCGCGCATTGGTCGCGATCGTGAACTGAAAAAAGCGCAGGAAGCGTTTTGGAAGGGCGAACTCGACGAAGCCGGCCTGCGCGCCGTAGGCCGCGAACTGCGCAAGACCCACTGGGAGCTGCAAAAAAATGCCGGCATCGAGCTGTTGCCCGCCGGTGATTTTGCCTGGTACGACCAGGTGCTGACTCACTCGCTGATGTTCGGTGTGATCCCTGAGCGTTTCCGCCCGGCCGACGGCAAAGCCACCCTGCACACGCTGTTCGGCATGGCCCGTGGCGTCAGCGACAACTGCTGCGGCGGTGCCCACGCCCAGGAAATGACCAAGTGGTTCGATACCAACTACCACTACCTGGTGCCTGAATTCAGCGCCGACCAGCAATTCCACCTGGGTTGGGATCAGTTGTTCGAAGAGGTCAAGGAAGCCCGCGACCTCGGCCACACCGTCAAGCCGGTGGTCATCGGCCCGCTGACGTACCTGTGGCTGGGCAAGGCCAAGGGTGGCGAATTTGACAAGCTCGACCTGCTGGACCGCCTGCTGCCGCTGTACGGTCAGATCTTCCAGCGCCTGGCGGACCTGGGCGTGGAGTGGGTGCAGATCGACGAGCCGATCCTGGTGCTGGACTTGCCGCAGGATTGGAAGAACGCGTTTGAGCGTGCCTACAACCTGATCCAGCGTGACCCGCTGAAGAAGCTGGTGGCCACCTACTTTGGCGGCCTTGAAGAGAATCTTGGCCTGGCTGCCAACCTGCCAGTCGACGGCCTGCACATCGACCTGGTGCGTGCACCGGATCAATACCCGACCATCCTCGATCGCCTGCCGGCTTATAAGGTGCTGTCCCTGGGCGTGGTCAATGGCCGTAACGTGTGGCGCTGCGACCTGGAAAAGGCCCTGGCTACCTTGCAGCACGCTCATGAGCGCTTGGGTGATCGCCTGTGGGTCGCGCCGTCCAGCTCGTTGCTCCACAGCCCGGTGGACCTGGGCCGTGAAGACAAGCTGGATGCCGAGCTGAAAAGCTGGCTGGCGTTTGCCGTGCAGAAGTGTGAAGAAGTGGCCGTGCTGGCCCAGGCCGTGAATCAACCTGAAGCGCCAAACGTGGTCGCCGCCTTGGCCGAAAGCCGCGCCGTGCAGGCTGCACGGGCCGCTTCCCCGCGTATCCACAAGCCTGCTGTGCAAGCCCGCGTTGCCGCTATTACCGCCAAGGACAGCCAGCGTCACTCGCTGTTTGCCCAGCGTATCGAGAAACAACGGGCCGGCCTGAACCTGCCGCTGTTCCCGACCACCACCATCGGTTCGTTCCCGCAAACCGCCTCGATCCGCCTGGCACGCCAGTCGTACAAGGCCGGCAAGCTGAGCGAAGCCGAATACGTCGAAGCCATGCACAGCGAGATTCGCCACGCGGTAGAGGTGCAGGAAAACCTTGGCCTGGATGTGCTGGTACACGGTGAGGCCGAGCGCAACGACATGGTCGAATACTTCGCCGAACAGCTGGACGGTTATGTATTTACCCGCTTCGGCTGGGTACAGAGCTATGGTTCGCGCTGCGTGAAACCGGCGGTGATTTTCGGTGACCTGAGCCGCCCGAAAGCCATGACCGTGGAGTGGATCCGCTATGCCCAAGGCCTGACCAACAAGGTGATGAAAGGCATGCTGACCGGCCCGGTGACCATGCTGATGTGGTCGTTCCCCCGTGAAGACGTGAGCCGTGAAGAGCAGGCCCGGCAACTGGCATTGGCGATTCGTGACGAAGTGGTGGACCTGGAAGCCGCCGGGATCAAGATCGTGCAGATCGACGAAGCCGCGTTCCGTGAAGGCTTGCCGTTGCGCCAGGCGCAGTGGAAGGAGTACCTGGACTGGGCCACCGAAGTCTTCCGCCTGTGCGCCTCCGGCGTGCGTGACGAAACCCAGATCCATACCCACATGTGCTACAGCGAGTTCAACGACGTGATCGAGTCCATCGCGGCCATGGATGCTGACGTGATCACCATCGAAACCTCGCGCTCGGACATGGAATTGCTGGAGGCGTTCGAAGCCTTCGCTTACCCGAACGACATTGGCCCTGGGGTGTACGACATCCACTCGCCACGGGTACCGGATGCGTCGGAAATGGCCAACCTGCTGCGCAAGGCGGCCAAGCGCATCCCGGCCGAGCGGCTGTGGGTGAACCCGGATTGCGGTTTGAAAACCCGCGGCTGGCCGGAGACGGAAGCGGCGCTGATTCACATGGTGACGGCGGCGCGTCAACTGCGGGCTGAACTGGCGTAATCCAAGCGCCCGGATAACACGCCGGGCGAAGCTCAAAAATGTAGGAGCTGGCTTGCCTGCGATGGCGGCGGCCCAGCTTGCATCGTTGGTGACTGATACACCGCCATCGCAGGCAAGCCAGCTCCCACAGGAATCTTCAGCGCTGAAAAAACTGTGAAATTGCCAGCACCCTCGATGCAGATTAGAATGCGATCAATTCTTAATTACGCTTGAGCCTCACCGCTCCGGCGCGCCCCGGTGATCGGCATGTCGTCTCCCCTCAATCTGCATATCCAGGACCTGTACTGCGAACACCATGGATGGTTGCACCGTTGGCTGGACCGCAAGCTGGGCAACGCCAGCGATGCGGCCGACCTGGCCCACGACACCTTCATGCGCCTGCTCACCCGACAAACCACCAGCAACCTGGGCGCCGAGCCACGAGCGTTGCTCACCCATATCGCCAAGGGCCTGATGATCGACAGCTGGCGCCGCCAGGAGGTGGAGCGCGCCTACCTGGAAACCATCGCCCATCTGCCCGAGCAGCACGTACCCTCGCCGGAAACCCGCTGGCTGATTCTCGAAGCGCTGTACCGCATTGAAGCGATGCTGCGGGACCTGCCGGAGAAGACCCGCCAGGCATTCCTGATGTCGCAGATCGACGGCCTGACGTATCAGCAGATCGCCGATGCCCTGGGCGTGTCGCTGGTTTCGGTCAAACGCTACATGCGCGATGCCTTCCTGGCCTGCCTGAGCGTGGCATGAGCCAGCCGATTGATCCGCTGATCCTCGGGGAAGCCGCCGACTGGATGGTGCAGCTGCAGTCCGGCAGTGCCACCGATGAAGACCGTCGCGCCATTGCCCAGTGGCAGGGCCGCAGTGTCCAGCACGCCCAGGCCTGGCAGCGGGCGCAGGCGATTCTCGGGGACTTCAACACGGTGCCGGCGGCGATTGCCGGCGATACCCTCAAGCGCATCGGCCGCAAGAAACCCCTCGGCCGACGCCAGGCCCTCGGGCTGTTGCTGGCGGCGGGCCCGGCGACCTGGCTGGCGTATCGGCAATTGCCGTGGCAGCAATGGACGGCCGACCAGCACACCGCCATTGGCGAACAAAAGAACCTTACTTTGCCCGACGGCACGCGTGTGCTGATCAACACCGGCAGCTCGCTGAATATCGCGTTCTCCGATCAGGTACGGCGCATTGAGCTGCTCAAGGGCGAAGTGCTGATCACCACCGCCAAGGATGCGGCCCATCGTGCCTTTATCGTCCAGACCCGCCACGGTACCGCCCGGGCCTTGGGCACGCGTTTCAGCGTGCGGGTAGGTGAGCAGGCAAGCCGAGTGGCCGTGACCGAAGGCGCGGTGGAGTTGCTGCCGGAGCATGCGACCCAAGGCGTGATCGTCAAGGCGGGCGAGCAGGGCGCCTTCGGTGCGGACCGTGTGGCCGCCGTGGAACCGCTGGATGTCAGCGCCCTGACCTGGGAGAGCGGCATGCTGCTGGCCCAGCACATGCGCCTGGCGGACCTGCTGGATGAGTTGGGGCGTTATCGCGCCGGTGTGTTGCGCTGCCACGACTCGGTGGCCAACCTCACCGTGTCGGGCGCGTTTTCCCTGCGCGATACCGACGCCAGCCTGCACCTGTTGCAGGAAACCCTGCCGGTCAAGGTCAGCAGCCTCACCGGGTATTGGGTGACGGTCGAACCTCGCTGAAATTTTTCAACGTTCGCTGATACCTTTTTCGTGGTCGTTCGGTGTAGGGGAGAACCCTCAACATTGCTCCGCGCCGACAGGAATGCCCATGACCGCCAGACCGCTCCCGTACTGCCCCCGCCCCTTGAAGGCATTGAGCCTGGCAGTCGCCCTCGCAGCCCTCGCGCCACTGCAAAACGCCCAGGCCGAAGAGGCAGCGCAAAGCACTGCGGCGCGCAGCTATAACATCGCGCCGGGGCCGCTGGGAAATGTGCTGGCGCAGTTTGCAGCGTTGTCCGGGGTGCCGTTGTCGTTCGATTCCACCTTGCTCAACGATCAACAAAGCCCTGGGTTGCAAGGCAGCTATAGCGCGCAATCCGGCTTCGCCCAGTTGCTGCAGGGCAGCGGATACACCCTGCAAGGCACCGGCACCCATGGCTACACCGTGGTGCCCCAGGCCAGTGGCGACGCGTTGGAGTTGGGCGCCACCACCATCAGCGGCGAGGCGAGCGGGGCGCAGGCGGACACCTATGCCGGTGGCCAGGTGGCGCGGTCGGCGCGCCTTGGCGTGCTGGGCAATCGGTCCATCAACGACGTGCCATTCAGCGTGGTCAGCTACACCTCGAAAACCATCGCCGACCAACAGGCGCGGACCGTGGGCGATGTGTTGCTCAACGACGCGTCGGTGCGCCAATCGTCCGGGTTCGGCAACTTTTCCCAGGTGTTCACCATTCGCGGCTTGCCCCTGAGCACCGACGACATCGCATTCAACGGCCTGTACGGCGTGCTGCCCCGACAGATCATCACCACCGAAGCCCTGGAGCGGGTGGAACTGTTCAAGGGCCCCAATGCGTTCGTCAACGGCGTGTCGCCCTCGGGCAGCGGGATTGGCGGCAGTGTGAACCTGGTGCCCAAGCGCGCCGAAGACACGCCCACCCGCAGCGTCACCCTCGACTACGCCAGCGACAGCCAGACCGGCGGCCACATCGACCTCGGCCAACGCTTTGGTGAAGACAACCGCTTCGGCGCGCGGGTCAACCTGGCACGGCACGGTGGCGAAACTGCGGTGGATGACGAAAACAAAAGTTCGCAGTTGATTGCCGTCGCCCTGGATTATCGCGGCGATCGGTTGCGGGTCTCCACCGATTTTGGCTACCAGAAAGAGCGCATCAATAACGGCCGCTCGGTGGTTTACCTCACCGGCACCAAAGTGCCCAGGCCGCCATCGGCCAAGGACAACTACGCCCAGGACTGGAGCTGGTCGCAGCTGGAAGACACCTACGGCATGGTCAACGCCGAATATGACTTGAACGATAACTGGACGGCCTACGCCGCGGGCGGTGCCAAGCACACCCGGGAGAACGGTCAGTATTCGTCGCTGTATGTCGGCAACGATGGCAGCGCCAAGGTGGGCTTCCTGTATTCGCCCCACGACGAAGACAACAAAAGCGCGATGGCCGGCCTGAACGGGCACTTCGCGACGGGGCCGGTGACCCATCAGATGAACTTCGGGTTGTCGGGGATCTGGGGCGAGCAGCGTTCGTCTTATGAAGCGATCCTGCAGGCCAACCGCCAACCCGGCAACCTGTACAACCCTACGCAAACACCGCGGCCGACCAACACCTATTTCGGCAGTGATATCCACGACCCGCGGGTTGTCGGCAAGAACCGGATCAAGAGTGCGGCGGTGTCCGACACCCTGGGCTTCATTGATGACCGGGTGCTGTTGACGCTGGGGGTACGGCGCCAGACCATCGAGGTGGACAGCTGGAACACCGCCACCGGTGTGCGGGGCACGCCGTACTCGGAGTCCATCACCACGCCGGTCTATGGCCTGGTGATCAAGCCGTGGGAGCACGTGTCGCTCTACGCCAACCGCATCGAAGGCCTGGCCCAGGGCCCGACGGCGCCGCTCACTAACGTCACCAACCCGGGCGAAGTCTTCCCGCCCAAGCGCAGCAAGCAGACGGAAGCCGGGGTCAAGCTGGACTGGGAAAACTATGGCGCCACCCTGGGCGTTTACCGCATCGAACAGCCGAACAACGCCACTACGCGCTTCCCGGGGCAGAGCCAGGACACCTTCACCGTCGACGGCGAACAGATCAACAAAGGCGTAGAGCTCAATGTGTTCGGCGAGCCCCTCGACGGCCTGCGCCTGCTGGCTGGCGCCACCTGGATGGACACCGAACAGAAGAGCACCTCCAACGGCGCCACCGACGGCAACCGCGCCGCCGGAGTGCCGCGCTTCCAGTACAACGTCGGTGCGGATTGGGATGTGCCAGGCATTCAAGGCGCGGCGGTCAGCGCACGGATGCTGCGCACTGGTGGTGAATACGTCAACGCTGCCAACAGCCTGAGCATCCCGGCCTGGACCCGTGTCGACCTGGGGGCGCGGTATGGCTTCAAGGCAGACGACAAGTACATCACCTTGCGCGCCAATGTGGAGAACGTGGCGAACAAGGCGTATTGGTCGTCGGCCTCGACCGCCAATAACTACCTGACCCAGGGTGAGCCACGGACGGTGAAGTTATCGGCGACGGTGGATTTCTAAGCTGCCAAAAATCTATGAAGACCCTGTGACCAGGGAGCTTGTTATGGCCAGGAAGCTTGCTGTGGCGAGGGAGCTTGCTGTGGCGAGGGAGCTTGCTCCCGCTGGGCTGCGAAGCAGCCCCAAAAAAGGCCCCAGCGTTCTTTCAGGTGGATCGCAATTACCTTGTTGGGGCCGCTTCGCGACCCAGCGGGAGCAAGCTCCCTCGCCACAACAACAGCGCCAAAAGGTCAACCCGCCTTCACTTCAATCCGGTCAAACCCCTTGAGGCGATACAGCATCACCGATATCGCCCAACTGGCCACGAAGATCCCGATGATCATGTAGCCCAACACCCCGAAACTGTCGTTCAACGCGCCGATAAAGCCCCAGAACGACCCCTTCAGATCCAACTGGTCACCAATCAACCCCAGCGCTTCAATGCTGCCGATCACCACCGCAACCACCACCGACACCAGGGTGATGGTCATGTTGTAGTAGATCTTGCGGATCGGCTTCATGTACGCCCAGCCATACGCCCCCAGCATCAGATGCCCGTCGAGGGTATCCACCAGTGACATGCCGGCGCTGAACAGCAGCGGGAACACCATGATTGACCACGGCGACAGCCCTTGAGAGGCCTGTGTTGCAGAGATGCCCAGCAGCCCGATCTCGGTGGCCGTGTCAAAGCCCAGCCCGAACAGGAACCCCAACGGGTACATGTGCCAGCTGCGGCTGACCAGGCGAAACACCGGGCGGAACATCCGCGCCATAAAACCCCGGTTCGCCAGCAACAGGTCGAAGTCATCCTCCACATACGCGCCGCCCTGGCGCACATGGCGCCAGGCCTTGTAGATGGCGTGCAGGATCACCAGGTTCATCAAGGCGATCACCAGCAGGAACGAGGCCGAGACCGACGTGCCGATCACCCCGCCAATGGCCTTGAACCCTTCAAACCGCTCCTGCATCGCCGATGCCGCAAACGCGACGCCAATGGACGCCAGCACCACCACCGAAGAATGGCCCAGGGAGAAAAAGAACCCGACCGTCACCGGGCGTTTCTTCTCCTGCATCAGCTTGCGGGTGACGTTGTCGATGGCGGCGATATGGTCGGCGTCCACCGCATGCCGCAGCCCGAAACCGTAGGCCAGCAACGCGGTGCCGAGCAGCACCGGATGTTCATGAAACGCCACCAGCGCCCAGAGCCAGGCCACCACGTTAATGCCGATCAACACCCCGTAGATGCCAAACAGCTTGGCGCGGACCTGGGGGTTGGAGTCACTGAAAATCTGGGCAAGGCGTAGGATCATCAACGGGACCTTTGTACAGTGGAAACATTCAGACATATTCCGGAACTTTAAAGGTTTTGTTTAAGGCGATGATGAAATCTGTGGGCTTATCGAGGAGAGGGCAGTGACGACTATCGAGAATGGAGCGCTGGCAGTTATTGAGTTCTGGAAGCAGGCAGGGCCCAAGCGTTGGTTTGCCAAGGATGAAGCGTTTGACCGGCGCTTTCGCGAGGCTTTTCACACGGCGCACTTCCAGGCCGCCCGGCGCGAGCTGGAGAACTGGATGCAATCACCGGAAGGCGCGCTGGCGCTGCTGTTGCTGCTGGATCAGTTCCCGCGCAATACCTTCCGCGGCACGGCGCATATGTTCGCCACCGACCCACTGGCGCGCCTGTATGCGCGGCAGATGGTCGAGGCGGGGATGGATCAGTTGATTGAAACCCCGTTGCGGGCGTTTTGTTATTTGCCGTTCGCGCATTCTGAAGACCCCGAGGATCAGCAGTTGTCGGTCGCGCTGAACAAGGACCTCGATGCCAATACCTATCACTGGGCTAAAGAGCACGCTCGCATCATCGAGCGGTTCGGGCGCTTTCCCCATCGTAATGAGGTGTTGGCCAGGGTCACGACAGAAGAGGAGCGGGCGTTTCTGGAGGGCGGTGGTTTTTCGGGCTAGACCTCTGGTTCGGCGACTGTGTCCCGGACACCCACCTGACGAAAACGCCGCACACCCTTGAGGTCAATCGCCCAGCGCAGCGCTTGCGTCGCCGACGGGCGTTCGCCGTGGGTGATCGCGGTTTCATCGGTGGTCAATTGGCTGAGGTAACCCTGCTTGCCGCCGCGTTCGCTCCAGTAGTGGGTGTGGCTGAGCCAGGACCTGGCCAGCCAGCCTTTCCATTTGCCCACGGTCACCGGCAGGTCCAGCACGCCGGCGCCCATCACCGGGCTTACCGGCCCGCCGACGATATCGCCAAACAGGCCCATTGGCGCAGGGAAGTAGAGGTTGGTCCAGCGGGTCACGGCGAAGGCCGCTGCGTGGTGCAGGTACAACGGTGAGAAGGGGCGCTGGCCCACGGTGATGGACAGCCGGCCGCTGTAGCCGTAGCCCTTTTCGTCGAGGGTCGGCGGGCACGCGGGCGCCTCGCGGCGTTCGATGCGCCGCTGGAAGTCGCTCACGCTGCGGCCCAGCAGCAGGCTGGCGTGGGCCATGGGGCTGCCGACGGTGACGAGGTCGGTGATGCGCCACGGGTTGCCGAGGTTGCGCTGTTCGATAAAGGCTTCGGCCTGCTGCTCGCGGAATCGGAGCAGGCTTTGCAGGCGGCCGTCGAGGGCCCTTCCGGCCTTGGGCAACGTGTCCTGGACCACCGGTTGCAGGCGCTCGTGGTTGGCGTAGCGGGCGGCGAGTTCCGGGCTGTTGGGGTGCAACTGGTCGTGATGTTCGTGCCACAGGTAGCCGACGATATCGTAGGCAATCACGCTGCCCAGGCTGTGGCCGACGACGATGATGCGGTCGTAGTCGCCCTTGTCGTGCAGGGCCCGCAGCAGGTCGACGCCATCGGCGCGGATCTGTTCGCGCACCGCCACGTTCTGCGGGTTGGGGCTCAGGTAGCGGGCGGCATCGCCGAGGTAGGAGAGTGCCGAATACTTCAATGCCAGGCCGATCACGGCCAGCAGCACCGGGACCAGGGCAAACGGGTTGTCGCTGTGGGGGAAACGTCCATACAGGGTGGCCAGGGTGCCGCTGACCAGCAGCACCAGCAGGGCCAGCACGGTCCAGCGGGTGGCGCGCCAGATCGGCACGATGGCGGTGGGGATATCCCGGCGCGGGCGCTTGAAAATGTCCCATAGCCAACTCAGCAGGTGGCCGACCTTGGTGCCCTGCATCTTGTGCGCCCAGTAGTATTCGTAGAAATCGGTGGTGTTGCGGCCGGCCGACTTCAACACGCGCAAATCGAAATTGCGCGAAAAACGGTCGGGTTTGCTCCAGTAGAACGGCGTGGCCTCGGGGGTGTCCGCCGGGATCATCGCTTCCACGAAGCCGCGCAGGGTGTCCATCGGGCGCTGCTCGCCGATGCCGTGGATGACGACTACCGCTTGTTTCATCGTTTGATCGTTCCTTGATCTGGTTTTGGGGCACCTCAGGTGGGGTGGCTAGGCGCCATAGTATTGCCATTATCGGTGGTATTCCAGCCAGGAATGCCCCCATAAAAACCGCGCATTTCATTTGCGCCGCGCGATCTCGTAGTGTGGTGCTCCCACCAAGGAGATGTCGCCGTGAACCATCGCCCGCTGAGCCTGTACGTTGACGCCCACTTCACCAGTCCCTACGCGATGTCGGCGTTTGTGACCCTGCGGGAAAAAGGCCTGGAGTTCGAGTTGCTCACCCTCAACCTCGACACGGGCGAGAACCAGTCCGAGGCGTTCGGCCAGTTGTCGTTGACCGGGCGCGTACCGACCCTGGTGCAGGGAGAGTTTGCGTTGTCCGAGTCTTCGGCGATTACCGAGTACCTGGAGGATGTGTTCCCGCAGGTGCCGGTGTACCCGGCAGAGCCTTGCCAGCGGGCGAGGGCGCGCCAGGTGCAGGCGTGGCTGCGCAGCGACTTGATGCCGATCCGGCAGGAGCGCTCGACCCTGGTGGTGTTTTACGGGCTTAAAGGCGAACCGCTGTCGCCGGCAGCGCAAGCGGCAGCCCACAAGCTGATCAACGCGGCACAGGCGTTGTTGGCCGATGGCCGCGACTACCTGTTCGGCGAGTGGTCGATCGCCGACGTGGACCTGGCCGTGATGCTCAACCGGCTGATCCTCAACGGTGACAGCGTGCCCGCCGGCCTGGTGGCGTACGCCGAGCGCCAGTGGCAACGGCCTTCGGTCCAGGAATGGGTCAAGCAGGCACGACCGTCGCTGTAGTCATCTTCTCCATTACAAAGTG
This sequence comes from Pseudomonas sp. BIGb0558, assembly GCF_024807515.1. NCBI lineage: Bacteria > Pseudomonadati > Pseudomonadota > Gammaproteobacteria > Pseudomonadales > Pseudomonadaceae > Pseudomonas > Pseudomonas sp. BIGb0558. The sequence goes on along the minus strand of NZ_JANUEW010000032.1, from coordinate 5,809 downwards.
AATCCTGGTCCATGAATATACTGTCGAGTGACTCCCGCCTGCCGCTGTACCAACGCTTTCGGGATCATCTGATTGAGCAGATTGCCAATAATCACTGGCGCGCCGGTGCGGCGATCCCTCCTGAGGCGGTGCTGTCGACGCAATACCAGCTGTCGACCGGCACCGTGCGCAAGGCGATCGAGGCGTTGGTGGGCGAGGGCATCCTGGAGCGTCAGCAAGGCCGGGGCACGTTTGTGCGCCGCCCTAAGTTCCAGTCATCGTTGTTCCGGTGTTTCCGCTTCCAGGGTCCGGGCGGTGAATGCCAGTTGCCACAAAGCCGGATCCTGTCGGTCAAGCCGGTGGCGGCGCCGTTGTCGGTGAGCGAGGTGCTGGGCCTCGGGCCGGATGCGCCGGTGATTTGTATCGTGCGGGTGCATGTGCTGGACACGGGGCCGGTGCTGGCCGAGGAAATCTGGCTGCCGCGCGCGCGGTTCCAGGCGCTGTTGGACGTCGACCTGACGCGGCAGGGGTTGTTGCTGTACCCGACCTACGAAGAGGTCTGCGGGCAGGTTGTGGCGTCTGCCGAGGAAGCCCTTACCGCCGAATCCATCGATGACGTGTGGGCGCGTTGGCTGCAGGTGCCGGTGGGCAGCCCGGTGATGGTGATCGAACGGCTGGCCCGGGATTACGCCGGCCAACCCCTGGAGCTGCGGCGCGGCCGTGGCCATGCCGAACACTTCCGTTACCGCGTGGATATTCGCTGAGCCGCTGGCGTGGCGCTATTCGGCTTGCTGCAACACCAGCCACGCCTGCACCACCCGGCGGTCGAGGTCTTCCCAGTCGGCCATGCCCAGCACCCGGGTGGTGTTCAAACCGCGCAAGTAGCCGCGCAGTTGCTGGGCGATGGCGTAGAGCACTTGCGGCTCGGCGGCGGTGTCCAGCAGCACTTCCTCATAATCGACCAGGTAATCGGCAACCCGGTCGCGAAATTCCGGCAGCACGGCTTCACGGATGCGGTCGAAGGTTTTCTGATGGCGGTTCATAGGCATTCCTTATCGTTTTGTATGGGGCGGCCTGCACAACACTATTGCTCCAGATAATAGTCACCATCAAGCATTGCGAGTTCTGTTTTTCTGGAAAAGGAGGACAATTGCCCTCATCGGAAATGATGTGCAAGGACCCTGCGATGCGGACTTTTACTGGATTGGCCCTGGTGGCGCTGCTGATGAGCGGGATTGGCGTGGCAGTACCGGCTTTGGCCTCGGGCCTGCAAACCAGCCATTTGTTGCCGATCGCCGCCAGCCCGGTGAGTTTGCAACACTCGCAATCGGTCGGCGTGCTCTACAGCGACAACACCCTCGACAACCTGCAGTACCTGGCGCGCTACCACGACATGGCGGCCAATGGTGCCAAGGGCCAGTTGGACGAGCAGATACGCCAGGCCTTCGTCGACAGCTCCGACCCGGACCTGGCGATTGACTGGCTGATGACGTCCCTGCGGCACACCTTTGCCTCGGTCACCCGCTACGACAACCTCGATGCGCTCTTGCAGGCGCACCCGGACGTGGTGGTGATGCTCGACACCTACAACCAGTTGCTGACCCAGCGTAATGACCTGGTGGAGGCGCGGTTTGTGGCGAAGTTCTACGACCTGGACCTGCAATACATCGCCAAAGCCGAAGGTTCGATGCAAATGCACTTGCCTTCTGTATGGGTCCATGACAAAACGGCGCCCCAGATCGCTGCACAGATTGGGCAGCAGCGCGACGTTCAGTTGAATGCGTTGAAACAGTTCGATGCCTCGCTCAAGGCGTTGGTCGCCGCCGGTTAGCCCACTTCTTATATTTTTCAGGATTTTTTATGCGCGTGTTGTTAGTGCCTGCGATGGCTTTTGCTTCTGTTTTGATGACGGGCTGTGCGTCCGCCCCCAACGCTCCATCCCTCACCCTGCAAACCGCCAAGGACCCCGAAGCCTATGTGCAGTGTGTGGTGCCCAAGTTCGAGAAAGACGGCATGAGCTCCACGATCACGCAGAACTCGCGCCATGCCCGGATCGTGGTGAGCAGCAAGATCGCCGCGGACAACATTCTTGAGGTCTACAAGGCTCAGGACGGCGGCAAGGTGTTCCTGTATGAGCGCAAGCCGGTAGCGTCGCCGTTCAAGCCGTCGCGTTTCGAGCATGCGGCGCGGGATTGCCTGTAAATCCATGACCCTGTAGGAGCTGGCTTGCCAGCGATAGCATCGCCTCGGTGTATCTGATGCACCGAGGTGTCTGCATCGCTGGCAAGCCAGCTCCTACACTCGAATGAATCAGCTCGGTTTTGGCTCGCTGCTGAACGTCTCCACCGCCTTCACCAAGCCCTTGGCCGCCAACGCCACCAACTCACCGCCTTTTTGCGGGGTGGCCAGCGCCGGGTCTGAACCCATGCGGCCATCGGGGAAACGTGCGCGGAAGTCGCGGGCTTCGCGGATCGGCCCGGTGTTGGCGATTTGCGGTGAGTAGTCTGCCGACTTGATCGCGTCCGGATAAGCCCATTGGGTCACCGCGATCTCCGACGGCGTGGCATGGCTGCCGTGGCCCACCGGGAATTGCTGGTGCGCCAGTTCGTTCACGCCTTCCAGGTCCCACCAGTTGCACAGCTTCAGCGCATAACCCGCCGGGCGCCCGGCAAAACTCGCCTCGGCGTACAGCTCGGAGAACGCCGCTTCAATCGAGGCGATGTTGCCGCCGTGGCCATTGAGGAACAGGATCTTTTCGAAACCATGGCCGGCCAGCGAGCGCACCCAGTCGCCAATCGCCGCGATAAAGGTCGACGGGCGCAGGGAGATGGTGCCGGGGAAGCCCAGGTGGTGTTGCGCCATGCCGATATTGAAGGTCGGGCCGATCAGGATGTCGGCATTTTTTTGCGCTTCATGGGCGATGATTTCCGGGCACATCCAGTCGGTGCCGAGCAGGCCGGTGGGGCCGTGTTGCTCGTTGGAACCGATGGGAATCACGATGCTGCGGCTGCGTTCCAGAAACTGACCAATCTCGATCCAGGTGGATTGATGTAAAAGCATCTCGGGGTCTCTCTCTCATCAAGCCCAGGAACACGGTGAAGTTCCTGGTGGCGTGAGCCGCATGGTGCACGCCAACGGCGAGACCATCAACCGCCTTTGACGGTGCCGGCGCTCGCCATCTGGCGCGGCTTGCAATTGAGGTACGCCGAGGACTTCAGCCAGCGCTGGTCGGGGTACCAGGAAAACATGAACTGGCCGTCCTTGAGTTTATCCACCACCTGGCGCGCCACTTGCGGGCGCACGGCCGGGCAACCCTGGCTGCGGCCGATGCGGCCTTCGCGCTTGCTCCACAGGGGGCTGACGTACTCGGCGGCATGAATCACGATGGCGCGGTCCCGCGCACGGTCATTGAAACCCGGCTCCAGGCCGTCCATGCGCAGTGAGTAGCCATGGGCGCCTTCATAGCTCTCCTGGGTGCGGAACAAACCAATGCTGGACTGGTAGCTGCCCTCGCGGTTGGAGAACTGGGTGGCGAAGTTTTCCCCGGACTTTTGCCCGTGGGCCACCAGGTCCCGCAGCACTAACGTCTTCTTGCGCAGGTCAAAGATCCACAGGCGACGGGCGGTCGAAGGTTGGGAGTAGTCGATCACGGCCAGTCGATCGGACTGTTCAAGGCCGTTTCCTACAGCGCACTGCATGGCCGTGAGGGCACTTTTAAGAACGGCGGGGTTGAGTTCTGGAGCGGCGTGGGCGAGGCTGCTATACAGAGTAAGAGGTTTACCCGTGTCTGCGAGCGCAACGGTGCTCAGCGAGGCAAAGGTCGAGATGATCAGGCCGAGTCGGCAGCAAAAGGTCAGCATGTATAGAGCATCTCCGCCGTGGATGGGAGCTAAGCGATTGTTCAAAAAACACGCATGTTACTTGAGCATTTGCCTGCTCGTTGCACCGCTGGTCGCGACAGCCGAAGACCTGTTGGTGGTGTCGCCGGCCCCGGTGCAATTGGCGCTCTCGCAATTGTCCAGCGTTTGTCCCGATCTGGGCGGGCAAGTCGATGCGCCTTCCCTGGCACGCTTGCAGGCTTTTTATCAGCAGCAGGGCGACGGGGTGCTCTGGTCCGAGGGGGATCGGCGCGCCGCGTTGCAAGCCCAACTGCTGATGCTGGCCGATGACGGCCTGGACCCGGGTCACTATAGACTGCCTGCGGTGGATGCCACGGCCAACGTGCTGTGCAGCGACATCGGCACCAGCCGGCAATACCTGCAAGCGCTGCAGGATCTGCATTTTGGCCGCTTGCAGCAGTCGCGCTTCGAGCCTGTGTGGCACTCGCAGCCACCGGCCCCGGACCCCGACACCCAAGTACTGGCCATGGCCGAAGCCGGTATGCAGAACATCGCCCAAGCCTTCGACCAGGCCCGCCCGAGTGCGCCGCTATACCTCAGCCTGCGCAGCGCCTATGCCGCCTTGCGCCAGCAACCGTTGCAGCATTGGGAGGCGGTAGCCAGCGGCCCGTTGTTGCGCCCGGGCATGGACGATGCGCGGGTGCCGCAACTGGCGCGGCGAATGGTCAATGGCGGCTACCTCACCGGTACATCGTCCGGCACCCAATACCGTGGCGAGCTGGTGAACGCGGTCAAGACCTTCCAGCAAAGCCATTCCCTGCAAGCCGACGGCGTGATCGGCCCCGGCACCGTCACCGAGCTGAACATCAGCCCGGCGATTCGCCGCGAACAACTGCGCATCAACCTTGAGCGGTTTCGCTGGCTGTCCCGGGACCTGGAGCCCGAAGGCGTGCTGGTGAACGTTGCGGCGGCGCAGTTGAGCTTCTACCAGGGCGGCGTGCCTGTGTGGCAAACCCGCCTGCAAGTCGGCCGTGCCGACCGCCAGACGCCGTTGCTCAAATCGCGCATTACCCGGCTGACCCTCAACCCCACCTGGACCATCCCGCCCACCATCATGCGCGAGGACAAGCTGCCGGCCATCCGCCTGAACCCCGAGTACCTGCGCCAGCAGAACCTGCAAGTGCTCGACAGCCAGGGCAACCTGCTGATGCCCGAACAGGTCGACTGGTCGCGCCCCGGCAACATCCTGCTGCGCCAGGGCGCCGGCCCGCGCAACCCGCTGGGCCGGATCGTGCTGCGCTTTCCCAATCCGTTTTCTGTGTACCTGCACGACACCCCGAGCCAGCCGCTGTTCTCCAAGGGCCCGCGAGCCTTCAGTTCGGGGTGTGTAAGGGTTGAGCAGCCGCTGCTGCTGCGGGATTTGCTGGTAAGCCCGGCGGAGAAGATCCGTACCGAAGAATTGCTGGCGACGGAAACGACCCACGAGTTCCGGCTGGCGACGCCAGTGCCGGTGCTGTTGGCATATTGGACGGTGCAGGTCGATGGCAAGGGCGCGTTGTTGTACGCACCGGATATCTACGGGCGGGATCCGGTGCTGATGAAGGCGATGGAAAGTACGCTTTAACTGCGTAATCCCTGTGGGAGCTGTCGAGCCTTGGCGAGGCTGCGATGGGATCACCGCGGTGTGCCCGGGAGACTGAGTCGCCAGCATCGCGGGCAAGCCCGGCTCCCACAGAGGAGGCATTGCACCTCACAGGGAATGCATTCCAAATTTGCGAGCGACACACCTCTAAAATGTGGGAGCTGTCGAGCCCTGGCGAGGCTGCGATGGGATCACCGCGGTGTGCCCGGGAGACTGAGTCGCCAGCATCGCGGGCAAGCCCGGCTCCCACAGATGTGGCATTGCACCTCACACGGAATGCATTCCAAATTTGGGCGCGACACACCTCTAATGTGGGAGCTGTCGAGCCTTGGCGAGGCTGCGATGGGAT
>NZ_JANUEW010000031.1:0-74959 GCF_024807515.1 Pseudomonas sp. BIGb0558 | reverse complement strand
GTAAACCGGCAGGACGCCGGTTTAGCCGCGACGGGGCAGGGACGCCCCGTCGCGGCGGCCCGCGGAGTAATGCCGGAGTGCGGGCACACCGAGCCCAAGCGAGGTGCCGAGTGGTGGGGCAAGAGCGTTTTGCTTACTTTTGCGCTCTTCAAAAGTGAGCCGCTGTAAGAGCGGAACCAATATCAGCAACAACCCAAACAACGGATATGCCCCCAATCACTCCTTATCGTTCCCATAGTTCATGATCGACAACAACCGAATCGGCACCTGCACCAACTCCTCGGGCCCATGCGGAATCTCCCCCTCAAACGTCAAGCTATCCCCGGCCTCCATCCGATACAGCTGATTCCCATGCCGATATATCAGCTCACCCTCGAGCAAATGCAAAAACTCAGTCCCAGGGTGCGCAAAGGTCGGAAACTCTTCACTGGCGTCATCCATGCTGACCATATACGCCTCGAAGCTCTTCTTGGGCCCCCGCGTATGATTGAGCAGGTGATAGGTGTGCCCCTTCTCGGTCCCCCGACGCACCACTTCCATCCCCTGGTCAGCCTTGACCAACAAGGCACTGCCATCCTGCTGGTCATACTCACTGAACAACTTCGACAACGGCAGCCCAAGCACATCACACAAGCGGCTCAAGGTATCGAGACTGGTAGACACCTGGGCGTTCTCAATCTTGCTCAACATGCCCTGGCTGATATCGGCAATCTTCGCCACATCGGACAGCTTCAGGTCCTGGGCCTGACGCTGGCGTTTGATCTGCAGCCCCAGGTATTGCTCGAGCTTGAGGCGCGGGGCGGTTTCGGTGGACATGATCATCGGCTCCTGCACGGTTTCCGTTCAGTAATATTATTTTCGCACTGGGAAAGTGCAAAGTCTGGCACTTGAAGGCCACCCCGCTTTGCGTATTCCTGCGGGGAAAAGAATTTTCCCATATATACAGCACAAAAGCGCTTTGATCGGCACTTCAATCGCCCGCTCGCGAATCTGGCAAGGGTATTGCATTCCTGCAGGGAAACTAACTTTCTTTTTAGGAATAAAAAGACAGTAGGCCCACCCACACGGTTTTGCCTTTCGCGAGGAGTGACACGCAATGTTGCCAGCAGAAACCCAGCGCATCATCGACAAGCACGGGATCAAGTACGTGCTTGCGCAGTTTGTGGACATACACGGTGCGGCCAAGACCAAGTCGGTGCCGATCTGCGGGCTCAAGACGGTGGCCGAAGAGGGCGCAGGTTTTGCCGGGTTCGCCATCAGCGGCATGGGCATGGAGCCTCACGGGCCAGACTTCATGGCCCGCGGCGACCTGTCGACCCTGACTCCGGTGCCATGGCAACCGGGCTACGGGCGGGTGGTGTGCGTCGGCCATGTGGACGGCAAGCCACATCCCTACGACAGCCGCTATGTGCTGCAGCAGCAAGTGCAGCGCCTGCAAGACAAGGGCTGGACCCTGAACACTGGCCTGGAGCCCGAGTTCAACCTGATGCGCCGCGACGAGCAGGGCAAGCTGCAATTGGTCGACCCCAGCGACAACCTGGACAAGCCTTGCTACGACTACAAAGGGCTGTCGCGCTCGCGGGTGTTTCTTGAGCGGCTGACCGAAGCCTTGCAGGCGGTGGATTTCGAGGTCTATCAAATCGACCACGAAGACGCCAACGGCCAATTCGAAATCAACTACACCTACAGCGATGCCCTGACCTCGGCCGACCGCTTTACCTTCTTCCGCATGGCCGCCGGCGAGATCGCCAATGACCTGGGCATGATCTGCTCCTTCATGCCCAAGCCCGACCCGAAACGCGCCGGCAACGGCATGCACTTTCACCTGTCCATCAGCAGCGCCGAGAACAAAAACCTGTTCTTTGATGCCAGCGATCCAAGCGGCATGGGCTTGTCGAAAATGGCCTATCACTTCGCCGCCGGCTTGCTTGCCCACGGCCCGGCCCTGTGCGCGTTCGCCGCGCCAACCGTCAACTCCTACAAGCGCCTGGTGGTGGGCAATTCCTTGTCCGGTGCCACCTGGGCCCCGGCCTTTATTGCCTTCGGCGCCAACAACCGTTCGGCCATGGTGCGGGTGCCCTATGGCCGGCTTGAATTCCGCCTGCCGGACGCCGGTTGCAACCCCTACCTGGTCAGCGCCGCGATCATCGCGGCCGGCCTGGACGGGATTGACCGCCAGCTGGAAATCGACCACGTCTGCAACGAAAACCTATACAGCCTGAGCCTCGCGCAGATCGCCGAGCGCGGCATCAAGACCCTGCCGCAATCCCTCAAGGAAGCCTGCGACGCGCTGGAAGCCGACCCGCTGTTCATCGAGGTACTGGGCCCGCAGATCGTGGGTGAGTTCATCAAGCTCAAGCGCATGGAGTGGGTTGAGTACAGCCGCCATGTGAGCGACTGGGAAATCCAGCGCTATACCGAATTTTTCTGACACCGTGTGACGGAGACTTGTTATGTGTGGAATCGTAGGCCTGTACCTGAAAAACCCGCAGTTGGAGCCCCAGCTCGGCAAGCTCTTTGAACCCATGTTGCAGGCCATGACCGACCGTGGCCCGGACAGTGCCGGGTTCGCCATCTACGGCGACGAAGTGGCCGACGGCTGGGTCAAGCTGACCCTGCAGGCGACCACCGAAGCGTTTGACTGGAAAGCCCTGATGGGCGAGCTGGAAGGGCGCCTGGGCTGTTCCCTGGACTGGTTCCAGAACGCCAGTGCCGCCGTATTGAAGATCCACGCCGACGAAGCCCCGGTGCGCCTGGCCCTGGCCGAACTGGCACCGAGCGTGCGCATCATGAGCGCCGGGCAGAGCATCGAGATTCTCAAGGGCATGGGCTTGCCCCAAGAGATCTCCCAGCGCTTCGGCCTGGCGAGCATGCAGGGCAGCCACATCATCGGCCATACGCGCATGGCCACTGAAAGTGCAGTGACCATGGAAGGCAGCCACCCGTTTTCCACCGGCGCCGACCTGTGCCTGGTGCACAACGGTTCGCTGTCGAACCACTTCCGCCTGCGCCAGGAACTCAAGCGCGAAGGCATCCATTTCGAAACCGACAACGACACCGAAGTCGCCGCCGGCTACCTGACCTGGCGCCTGCAACAGGGCGATTCCCTCAAGGAAGCGCTGGATCACTCCCTGGAAGACCTCGACGGCTTCTTCACCTTTGCCATCGGCACGCGCAACGGTTTTGCGGTGATCCGCGATCCGATTGCCTGCAAGCCGGCGATCCTCGCCGAGACCGACGACTACGTCGCCATGGCCTCCGAGTACCAGGCGCTGTCGAGCCTGCCGGGGATTGAAAACGCCCGTATCTGGGAGCCCGCACCGGCCACCCTGTACATCTGGGAACGCGAGTCAGCTTAAGGAGCGCACACATGAAAACCATCGATCTTTCCACCGCCAGCGTGCGTGACCTCAACCAGGCGCTGCACGCGCAGGCTATCGATAACGAATGGCGCGTCACCCATTCCAACGGCAAGCACAACCTCGCCGTGGGGGTGAACCAGGCGGTGTCCATCGATATCGAGGGCCACGCGGGCTACTACTGCGCGGGCATGAACCAACAGGCGTCGATCACCGTGCACGGCAATGTCGGCGTGGGCTGCGCCGAGAACATGATGTCGGGCTCGGTGCGCGTCAAAGGCAGCGCCTCCCAGGCCGCCGGCGCAACGGCCCATGGCGGCTTGCTGGTGATTGAAGGTGACGCAGGGGCGCGTTGCGGTATTTCCATGAAGGGCATCGACATCGTTGTCGGTGGCAGCATCGGCCATATGAGCTGCTTCATGGGCCAGGCCGGGCGCCTGGTGGTGTGCGGCGATGCCGGCGATGCGCTGGGGGATTCGTTGTATGAAACCCACATTTACGTCAAAGGCACGGTGGAGTCCCTGGGCTCCGATTGCATCGAAAAAGAGATGCGCAGCGAACACCTGCAAGAACTCCAGGAACTGCTCGATCGCGCCGGTTTTGCCCATCAGGCGGCCGACTTCAAGCGCTACGGCTCGGCCCGCCAGCTCTACAACTTCAAAGTCGATAACGCCTCCGCGTACTGATCCAGGAGCTCCACCATGAGTGAACAAACCCCTCCAGTGTTGCGCGAGTCGGCCACCTTCGACCGCCTGACCATCCAGGAAATCCAGCGTGCCGCCGAAACCGGCATCTACGACATTCGCGGCGGCGGCACCAAGCGCAAGCTGCCGCACTTCGATGACTTGCTGCTGCTGGGCGCCAGCGTGTCGCGCTACCCGCTGGAAGGCTATCGCGAGAAGTGCGGCACTGACGTGATCCTCGGCAACCGCTTTGCCAAGAAACCGATCCACCTGAAGATTCCGGTGACCATCGCCGGCATGAGTTTCGGCGCGCTGTCGGCCAACGCCAAGGAAGCCCTGGGGCGTGGCGCGACCATCGCCGGCACCAGCACCACCACCGGCGACGGTGGCATGACCCCGGAAGAGCGCGGCCAGTCTCAGCACCTGGTGTACCAGTACCTGCCGTCGCGTTACGGCATGAACCCCGACGACCTGCGCAAGGCCGACGCCATCGAGATCGTCCTGGGCCAGGGCGCCAAGCCCGGCGGTGGCGGCATGTTGCTGGGGATGAAAGTCACCGAGCGCGTGGCCGGTATGCGCACCTTGCCGATTGGCGTCGACCAGCGCAGCGCGTGCCGCCACCCGGACTGGACCGGCCCGGATGACCTGGCAATCAAGATTGCCGAGCTTCGGGAAATCACCGATTGGGAAAAACCGATCTACGTGAAAATCGGCGCCAGCCGGCCGTATTACGACGTGAAGCTGGCGGTCAAGGCCGGTGCCGATGTGATTGTCCTCGACGGCATGCAGGGCGGTACGGCCGCCACCCAGGAAGTGTTTATCGAGCACGTTGGCATCCCGATTCTGTCGGCCATCCCGCAAGCGGTACAGGCTTTGCAGGAGATGGGCATGCACCGCAAGGTCCAGTTGATCGTGTCGGGCGGGATTCGTAACGGCGCCGATGTGGCCAAGGCCATGGCGATGGGCGCGGACGCGGTTGCCATCGGTACGGCGGCGTTGATTGCCCTGGGCGATAACCACCCACGGCTGGACGCGGAACTGAAAAAGATCGGCTCGGCCGCCGGCTTCTACGACGACTGGCAGAACGGCCGCGACCCGGCCGGGATTACCACCCAGGACCCGGAACTGTCCAAGCGCCTGGACCCGGTGGAAGGCGGGCGTCGGTTGGCCAACTATCTGCGGGTGATGGTGCTGGAGGCGCAGACCATGGCCCGTGCATGCGGCAAATCCCACCTGCACAACCTCGACCCCGAGGACCTGGTGGCGTTGACGGTGGAATCGGCCGCCATGGCCCGGGTGCCGCTGGCGGGGACCAGTTGGGTGCCGGGTTCCGGTAGCGGTTACTGAAACTGGATGAAAACCTGTGGCGAGGGAGCTTGCTCCCGCTGGGGTGCGAAGCAGCCCTGAAAGAGCCGGCTCCAGCTGCGCTGTCGAACGGGAGCAAGCTCCCTCGCCACAGCAAGCTCCCTTGCCACAAAAAAATCAAATCAAGGGGCCCGCCAAGAGGCTCCCCAAACAACAACTGCTCACTGCCAGCCCCATCCCATTTCTTTTGCAGGAGCTTTGAACATGGTCAATCGTCTTCTTGGCAAATCCCTTCTCGCGTTACTGGCGGCCGCTGCTTTTGCACCCTTGGCCCAGGCCGCCGACGCCCCCACCTTGAACACCGGCAGCACCGCCTGGATGGTCACCGCCGCCGTGCTGGTGTTGTTCATGTGCCTGCCGGGGCTTGCGTTGTTCTACGGCGGCCTGGTCCGTGCGAAAAACATGCTCTCGCTGTTCACCCAGTGCTTTGGCATCGCCGGCCTGGTGGGCGTGTTGTGGGTGATCTACGGCTACAGCATGGTGGTCGACACCACCGGCATGGTCGAAGGGCAGGTGACGTTCAACAGTTTTGTCGGCGGGTTGAGCCGGGCCTTTCTGGCCGGCATGACCCCCAAGAGCCTGGTGGGGGATATTCCGGAAGGTGTGTTCGTGACCTTCCAGATGACCTTCGCCATCATCACCCCGGCACTGATCGCCGGGGCCTTTGCCGAACGCATGAAGTTCTCGGCGGCGCTGCTGTTCATGGCCGTGTGGTTCACCCTGGTCTATGCCCCGGTGGCGCATATGGTGTGGGGCGGTTCGGGGGCCTTGATGCATAACTGGGGCGTGCTCGATTTTGCCGGTGGCACCGCCGTGCACATCAACGCCGGTGTGGCTGCACTGGCCGCGTGCCTGATCCTGGGCAAACGCCGTGGCTACCAGAACACGCCGATGCCGGCTCACAACCTGAGCCTGACCATGGCTGGCGCGGCGATGCTCTGGGTGGGCTGGTTCGGGTTCAATATCGGCTCCGGTGGCGGGCTCAACGGCACCTCGGGAATTGTCATGCTCAACACCCAACTGGGCGCGTGCGCCGGGATTCTCGGCTGGATGTTCACCGAGTGGTTCAAGGTCGGCAAGCCGAGTGCCCTGGGCCTGGCGAGCGGTGCCCTGGCCGGCCTGGTGGGGATCACCCCGGCCTGTGCCTATGTGGGCGTCGGCGGTGCCTTGGCCATCGGCCTGCTGTGCGGGGTGTTCTGCTACTTGAGCGTGACGGTGTTGAAGCGTCGTTTCGGTTATGACGACAGCCTCGATGTGTTCGGCTTGCACGGCATCGGCGGCATGATCGGCGCGGTGTTGACCGGCGTGTTCTGCGTGCCGTCCATGGGCGGGCTGGTGGAAGGCGTGACCATGGGCGGCCAGGTGGTTGCCCAGATCAAGGGCGTACTGCTGACCACGGTGTATTGCTTCGTGATCAGCTGGATCATTCTCAAGGTGGTCAATGCACTGGTTGGGTTGCGCGCCCATGAGTCGGTGGAAGAGATGGGACTCGACCTCGCCGAGCACAACGAGCGGGCTTACAACCACTGATAGCCCGAACGGCCCACTGTAGGAGCGAGCTTGCTCGCGAAGAACGTCAACGATGACGCAGCGCTTCTGGATTAGCGCGGTGTCCTCGCGCTTTTCGCGAGCAAGCTCGCTCCTACAGTGGCGGTTTGCATTGGGGCTCAGCTCACCGCCAGCTCGTGGGGCAGGGCGGCCCGCTGCAACTGGGCGGCCACCAGGGTGTTCTTCAGCAGATAGGCAATCGTCATCGGCCCCACACCTCCCGGCACCGGGGTAATCGCACTGGCCACGGTACGTGCGCTCGCATAGTCCACATCCCCCACCAACCGCGTGCCGGTCTCGGTACTGATACGGTTGATCCCCACATCAATCACCACCGCGCCGGGCTTGAGCCAGCTGGCGTCGATCAGTTGTGGCCGGCCCACGGCGGCGACCACGATGTCTGCCAGGCGGCACAACGCGGGTGCATCGACACTGCGCGAGTGCACCACGCTGACCGAGCAGTTGGCCTGCAACAACAGAGTCGCCATGGGTTTGCCGACAATGTTCGAGCGGCCAATCACCACCGCGTGCAAGCCGCTCAGATCACCGCAGGTTTCGTGCAGCAGGCGCATGCAGCCACTGGGGGTGCAGGGTGTGAGCACTTCCAGGCCTTGCACCAGCCCACCGACGTTTTCCCGATGAAAGCCATCCACGTCCTTGATCGGGTCGATGGCATGAATCACTGAGGCTTCGTCGATATGGCCCGGCAGCGGCAACTGCACCAGGATGCCGTTGACTGCAGGGTCGGCGTTCAGACGGGCAATCAGCTCCAGCACGTGCGCCTGGCTGGCGTCGTCCGGCAGCCGGTATTCGAGGGAGCGAATCCCGACTTCCTTGGCCCGCAGCAGTTTATTGCGCACATAGACGTGGCTGGCCGGGTCGTCGCCCACCAGCAGCACGGCCAGCGCCGGGTAGATCTGTTGCGTGGCAAGCACCTGAACCTCTTCGCGAACCTCGTCGAGAACCTGGGCAGCGATGGCCTTGCCGTCGATATCGCGGGCAAGCGTGGAGAGAGAGCTGGTCAAAAGCGTCACCATTGTCTGGAGAAGTGGAGGCGCTGAGGGATCACTCCCTCAGCGATGAGATCAGGCTACCAGCTGATGGCAGCCATACACCACCAGCACACCGGCAATCAGCGTGGCATAGGGCAACCAACCGGCACGCTTTTGCCCGTCATCGGCCTGGATATACAGGTCGCTGAGCATCGCGGCGGGGAAGCGGCCCTTGTCCTGCACGTAGTGGCGGAAGCAGAACACCGGCAGGATCAGCAGCGCCAGCAGCAAACCGGTGACCAGCGTGCCCGCGCCCCAGATATCCGCGCCCAGGCCCATGCAGGCCAGGTTGACGAAGCTCAGCACGCCACCTGCCGCCAGCAGCACGGTGGGCGCCTTGTACGGGCGCACCCAGTCGGGGCGGTCCAGGCGGTGGATCCAGCCGGCGTTGAGGTTGAGGAAGTTGAAGATGATGTAGCTGACGTTGGAGGCCGCGAGCACGAACACGTAGTCGGACATCAGCAACAGCAGCAGGTTGAACGACAGGTCGGTCCACATCGCCGCCGTGGGCGCCCCGTGTTCGTTGGTACGTCCCAGGTATTTGGGCAGCCAGCCGTCCACCGACGCCTGATACAGGGTGCGCGAAGAACCGGACATCGAGGTCATGATCGCCAGTAACGTCGCCAGCACCAGCATGATCAGCACGATATTGGCGACCACCTTGCCACCGCCAATGCTGTCGGCCATGACCTGGCCAACTCCCATGCCGCTGTAGATCGCCGGTGACAACAGGCCGCTGTACACCGCCGGCGTGACGATGGCGCCGCTGGCGTCGAGCACCGCCGGGGTCACCAGTTGGCCCAGCCCCAGGCTGCCTTGAAACGCCAGCGGGACCAGGGTGAACACCAGGATGCACAGCAGGCCGGCGTAGAAAATCGCCTTGAACGTGTCGCGCTTGGGGTCCTTGAACTCCCGGGTGTAGCACACCGCCGTTTCAAAACCGTAGGTGGACCACGCGGCCATGAACAGCCCGCCGGCCATCAGCGACCAGCCGGAAATATCCCAGGGCCCATCGATGACTTGCCCGGCCGCATCATGGGCCAGGGGGTACAACGGCAGGAAGTTGGCCTGGGCCGCATCCCCGGTGAACAACGGCACCACGCCCACCAGCAGCAGCGGAATCAGCGAGGTGACGCCCAGCACCAGGGTCAGGCGCGCCGAACGCAGGATGCCGCCGTGCTGCACGGCAAACACCGTGAGCAGAATCAACAGGCCGATGCCGAAGGTCGCGTTGATCCGCAGCGACAGGCCGCTCTTGACCCAGCCCAGGTCCAGCAGGGTCAGTTGCCAGGTGTTGATCAGCGCATCGGCGGGAAACAGCGCGGTCAGGATATAACCCGCCGCCAGCCCCGAACCGATGGACAGCACCGGCGACCATGCCAGCCAGTTGCACCACACCGAAACCGGTGCAATCAGCTTGCTGTAGCGCACCCAGGCGACGGCGCCGTATACCGAGGCGCCACCGGACTTGTGGGGGAATAACCCGGCGATCTCGGCATAAGTGAATGCCTGGATAAACCCGAACAGGATCGACACGATCCACACGATCCACGCCGGTTTGCCGACCGTCGCGGCAATGGCGCCAATAGAGAACAGCACCAGGGCGGGTACGCCACTGGCGACCCAGAACGCCCCGCGCCAATCGATCTTGCGGTGCAGGCTGCCCACCGAACTGGCGGCCTGCGGTACTGCCTCGAACGTCGTCGCTTCCATCTCTGTATTCCCATGTCTGAATAGCGTTTAAGTGGGGCAGTCAAAATGGGGTGGCGCACACGCGTATCGGAACGATCAACTGCGCACCCGGCTTTTGTCCGGGTCATAGAAAATCGCTGCGCTGGCCGTGGCGCTGATGCGCTTCTGCAGGCCATCGACTTTGCCAATCTCGAGTACCGTGCCGGGCTCGGCGCACGCCACGTCCACCCGGCACAACGCGATGTTGCTGGCCAGCAGCGGGGAGCGGCAGGCGCTGGTAATGACCCCGACCTGGGCCCGGCCCTGGTACACCGGGTCGCCATGGTGGGCAGTCTCGTTGCCGCTCAAGTGCAGGCCGACGAGCTTGTGGGTGGGGTGCGCACTGCGCCGCAACAGGGCGTCGCGCCCGATGAAATCATCGGTTTTGCTTTTCAGCGGCACGCTGAACCCGATACCCGCCTCAAACGGGTCGGTCTGGTCGCTGAACTCGTAGCCGGCAAAAATCAGCCCGGCTTCGATGCGCAGCATGTCCAGCGCTTCCAGGCCCAGGGGGACCAGCCCCAAGGGTTGGCCGAGCTGCCAGATGCGGTCCCACACCCGTTCGGCGTCTTCGGGCTGGCACCACACTTCATAACCCAGTTCGCCGGTGTAGCCGGTACGGGAAATCATCAACGGACAGCCGTCGAAACCGTCCAGCCGCCCCACCAGGAAGCGGAACCAGCCGAGGGCTTCCAGGCTCGGTTGGGTGGGTGGGGTCCAGACCATCTGTTTAAGCAGCTCGCGGCTCATCGGCCCCTGCACCGCCAGGTTGTGGATCTGCTCGCTGGCGGACTTGACCCACACCTTCATGCCCAGTTTCTGTGCCTGTTCCCGCAGCCACACCCCGGCGTAGTCCTCACCGCAGACCCAGCGGAAATTGTCCGGGCCCAGGCGCAGCAAGGTGCCGTCATCGAGCATGCCGCCGTGGGGGTGGCACATGGCGCAATAGACCACCTGGCCCACCGCCAGGCGCCGCACGTCGCGGGTCAGGCAGTACTGCAACAGGCTCTCGGCGTCGGGGCCGATGATTTCGAATTTGCGCAAGGCGGTCAGGTCCATCACCGCTACCCGTTCGCGGCAACCGAGGTATTCCTCGGTGGCGCCGTAGCCGTCGTAGCGCAACGGCAGCCACCAGTTGCGGTAGTCGGTGAAGCTGCCGGTGAGGCGGCTTGTGCGTGAGTGGAACGCAGACTCACGGGTCAGAATCGGGTCGGCATCGGCCGTGGTTCGAGTGCTCATGGCGATGGAAAAACGCTCCTTCTCGCTGTAGATGCGGACGTGGATGTCGCTCGGGTCCCAGCCATTGGCGGGGTCGATGTCATCCGGGCATGAAGTGCTCGCGCACAGCAGGTCGGTGGTGGCCCGCAACAGCACATAGTCGCCGGGACGCGACCAGGGCTCGTCGAGGGTCATCTGCTGGTGCGCGTCGATCCCGGTATTGAAGAAAAAATTGATCGCCGGCCAACCCTTGCGGGCCTGGACGCCATGGGGCGCGAGCACCTGGCTGAGGTTGTCGCTGCAGTTGTCGTGCCCGAAATAGCCCTGGCTTTCGTAATAGCGTGCGGCGCAGGCCAGGGCGAAGGAGTCGTGGCGGCCGACGGTGTCTTGCACCACCTCCAGCATCGGTTGCATGTTCCGGTCGAAGAACTTCGAGAACAGCCCGGGTGCGGGGTAGGCGCTGCCGTTCAGCGTGCGGGTGACGGTCTGGTCGAGGTCCAGCTCCAGCCCGCGATCCAGGGCGCGACGGTCGAGGGCGACAAAGTCCGAACATTGGCGCCCGGCCACATCCAGCACCTGCACGTACTGCCCCTTGGCGACGGTGTAGCTGTGGGCCGTGCCGGCGCGCAGGGTGAATTCGTCCAGCACTTCGCCCAACCGTTCAGGCAGGGCGGGCACCCAGAGGGGAGAGGGGTCGACGCGGGTTACCAGCAGGCGCAGTTCGCTCGGCCGGTATTGTCGGTCAACGGCGGTGGGCCCGGCCGGGGCGGCAACGATCACCAGCAACCGGTCATGGGCGGTGAAATGACGGCTATGGCCGGGCGGGCTGTCGTCGTCCCACAGCGAGGCGGCCAGCGGCAACCGTTGCGGGTCGATGCCGCGCCGGTTGAGCGCCTGGCCGATACGCCGGGTCACGCGGCAAGCCGTTGTGCCGTGCAGTGCCCAACTGGCCAACGCACTGCGCCCGTCGGCATCGAGGGCCAGCAGTGCGCAGGTTTGCCGGCCTTCGATGTCGATCACCTGCAGGCGGTCGCCGGGTTGCAAGTCCACCAGGGTCACTCCGCCGGCGGCCACGCGGTAACGTTCCAGGTGGGGGGCGCGGGCGAACAGCCCGGGCTCTCGGGGATGAGAAACACGAGGTGCATTCATCATCAGCCGACCGACTTGATGGGCGTCGCGGGCTCAGCCAGGTACGCCGCCATCGAGTCATCCAGCGCCTGCAACCACGGTGTGTGGTGCGGTGGCGATTGGGTTCCGGTCATCAGCGAACGATAAGACTTGTCGCGGTAGCCCATGATGTTTTCCGCCTTGTCATGCTTCCAGTGCAGGAAGGTTTCGTTCACGGCGGCAATGTCGAAATTCGGGTAGTCGGTGGCGTCCACCAGGTGCTGGATGTAGGCGCCCTGGTACTCGAACATCTGCTGGTTGGTTTCCAGGGTCTGTTCCCGTGCGTGCCACTGCTGGCTGTCGGTGGCTCGTTCGGCCTGGCTCGGCAGGGTGATGCGCCCCAGGATCACATCGCGGGCATACCAGGCCTGGGCGTCGAACATGTTGAAGGAGTACCACTGGTCCTGCATGCCCAGGTAGATCAGGCGCGGGTTGGGTTCCCAGAACACGCCCTTGTACAGGTTCATCGGCCACAGGCGGTTGTCGGTCTTCAGGCTCAGCTCATCCGGCAGGAACGGGAAATGATGCTTGTAGCCGGTGCACAGGATCACCGCATCGATGTGTTTGCTGCTGCCATCGACAAAGTACGCGCGGTTGTTTTCCAGGCGCGTGAGCAACGGCTTTTCTTCCCAGTTGTCTGGCCAGGCATAGCCCATGGGCGCGGTGCGGTAGCAACTGGTGATGCTGCGGGCGCCGTATTTGTAGCACTGCGAGCCGATGTCCTCGGCCGAATAGCTGCTGCCGACAATCAGCAGGTCCTTGTCCTTGAACTCCAGTGCCTCGCGAAAATCATGGGCATGCAGGATGCGCCCGGCAAACTGTTCGAAGCCGTCGAAGTACGGCACCTTGGGCGTGGAGAAGTGGCCGCAGGCGTTGACCACGTAGTCGAACTCCTCACAGGTCAGCGTGTCGTTGCTGTAGTCGTGGGCGTAGAGGGTGAAGCGTTGGGTCTGCTCGTCGAAGGTGACTTGGCGCACCACATTGTTGAAGCGGATGTAGTCGCGCACGCCGGCTTTTTCGACCCGGCCCTTGATGTAGTCCCACAGCACCTCACGGGGCGGGTAGGAGCCGATGGGCCGGCCAAAGTGCTCTTCAAAGGTGTAGTCGGCGAACTCCAGGCACTCCTTGGGGCCGTTGGACCACAGGTAACGGTACATGCTGCCGTGCACCGGCTCGCCGTTCTCGTCCAGGCCGGTGCGCCAGGTGTAGTTCCACATGCCGCCCCAGTCCTGCTGTTTCTCGAAGCACACCAGTTCGGGAATGGCGGTGCCCTGGTCGCGGGCCGACTGGAACGCGCGAAGTTGTGCCAGGCCGCACGGGCCGGCGCCGATGATTGCTACACGTAGAGTCATGAGCGTGCCTCCTGAAGGGTTTCAGCGAAAGATCACTGTCTTGTCCTGGTTGATGAACACCCGGTGCTCCAGGTGGTATTTCAGGGCTTTGGAAAGGGCGACGGTCTCGGTGTCGCGGCCAATGGCGACCAGCGAGTCGGGCAGGTGGGTATGGTCGACGCGCTGGATTTCCTGCTCGATGATCGGCCCTTCATCGAGGTCGCTGGTGACGTAGTGGGCGGTGGCGCCGATCAGCTTCACGCCACGGTCGTAGGCCTGGTGATAGGGCTTGGCGCCCTTGAACCCGGGCAGGAACGAGTGATGGATATTGATCGCCCGCCCCGAGAGCTGTTGGCACAGGCCGTCGGACAGAATCTGCATATAGCGGGCGAGCACCACCAGGTCGGTCTGGGTGTCCTCGACGATGCGCATCAGCTCGGCTTCCTGGCTGGCCTTGCTGTCCTTGGTGATGGGCAGGTAGATGAAGCGGATGCCTTCGCGCTCGGCCATGGCCCGCAGGTCCAGGTGGTTGGAGACCACGGCGGTGATGTGCATGTCCATTTCGCCCTTGCGGTGGCGATAGAGCAGGTCGGTGAGGCAGTGGTCGAACTTGCTGACCATCAGCAGCACGCGGGTCGGTTGGCGCGAGCTGAACAACTGCCACTGCATGTCGAAGCCACCGGCGAGGTCGCCCAGGCCTTCGCGCAGGGCACCGATATCACCGCTGACCCCGGTGTTGAAGCGGAACACCGCGCGCATGAAAAACTGCCCGGTGAACTCGTCGTCGAATTGTGCCAGCTCGCTGATATAGCACTGCTGGCGGGCCAGGCAAGCGCTGATCGCCGCGACAATCCCGGACGCCGCCGGGCAGGTGATCTTGAGAATGTAATGTTCGCTGGAGGCGTCCATCGAAGGCTCCTGAATCAAGTGTGGGAAGGCTCAGCCCTTGGCCGTGCGCTTGGTTTTTTCCGGGTCGTCAAAGGGCAGGGCGTGGGTGGTGGCGCTGGCCTCAAGGCTGCCGCGCACCTGCAAGGCAATGCCGGGTTCGGAACAGGCAACGCTCATGCGTGCGATGGCCATCGAGCGTTTGCTCAGGCGCGAATACATGCCGCAGGTGATCACGCCGACTTGCTGGCTGCCTTGCCACAGGGTGTCGCCGGCCTCGGCAGGGCGCACACCGTCCAGCAGCACGCCGGTGATCTTGAAGCGCTCCTGGCCGCGCAGGCGCAGGTGTTCTTCGGCGCCGCGAAATGCTTGTTTGCCAGGGGAGACGGTGAAATCCAGGCCCATCTCCCAAAGGGTGTCGCCGGCTTTCTGGTCGGCGAAGGGGTACATCTGCGAGTTGTCGTACGGAAAAAACATCAGCGAGCTTTCCACCCGCAGCCAGTCCAGAGCGGTGAAGGCACACGGGATAATCCCCAGGCTCGCGCCTTGTTCGAGGATGCTGTCCCACAGGAAAGGCGCGTCGGCGGCCTTGCAGAAAATCTCGTAGCCGCGCTCGCCGGTGTAGCCGGTGCGGGAGATCATCACCGGGCGGTCGAACAGGCGGGTTTGTAGGTGGTGGAAGTACGGCAACTGGCGAATGCCGGGCACGTGCTCGGCGAGGAAATCCACCGCCAGCGGGCCTTGCAGCGACAGATCGTGCAGGTCGTCATCGAACAGCACCGCCACTTGCCGGCCCTGGGCGGAGCGCACGAGCATTTCATGCCCGGTGCCGGCGCCATGCACCACCATGAAGGCGTTGGGCCCGGTGCGGTAGACGATGCAGTCGTCGACGAATTTGCCGTCTTCGTCGAGCATCGAGGCGTACACCGATTTGCCGGGGTAGAGCTTGGCGATATCGCGGGTGGTCGCCCACTGCAACAGGCTCTCGGCGTGGGGCCCGACGTAGTGGACTTTTTTCAGCCCCGACACGTCCATCAGCCCGGCACGGGTGCGGATCGCCTGGTGGTGGTCGGCCAGCTCGCTGCTGTAGGTCCAGGCCGTGCCCATGCCGTTCCAGTCTTCGAGGTTCGAGCCGAGCGCGCGGTGCCGCTCGGCCAATGCAGAAATACGCCATGAGTGGGTCATGTGAGGGTCCTTTGGGTAAAAAGAGAGCCGGGAAAAGGGGCGGTCAGGCCTGCGGGTCGAACTGGCTCAGCCACTCCACCAGCGTGTGCCGGTAGCGGGTCATGCCCTTGTAGTCGGCGATGGGGTCGGGCAGGTCGCGCAGCACGCGGTGCAGGCGACAGCCCCAGCCGGGCTGGGTCACCAGCTCATCCATGCTGATCAGGTAGGTGCGGATGCTGAACATCACCGCGTTGCTGCGGGGCAGGCGCGCCATCACTTGCAACTCGACCCGCAGGTGCACCTGTTGCCCGACGTTCTGCGAGGTGATCTGGCCGCGGTCCGCGCCCCATTCGTGAAAGGTCTCGGGGGATGAATCCAGGCGCGGGTTGATGGTCAGGGTCCAGTTCAGGCGCCGCACAGGCTGGCCGGCCTGCAGGTTGAGCAGGTACTTCAGCGCACGCTCGAACACGCCCATTTGATGGGCCATGGGCACCGGTGCATGCCATTGCTTGAAACTCATGCCGGCGTCGAATGCCAAGGACCAGTCGGCCGGGCCGGTGATCAGGCCGGCGTCCATGTAGAGGTCGCCGTCGCGCTGGTCGAGCAAGGCGAAATCTCCCTGCACCTGGCGCCCGATAAATTCCAGCGGTTCACAGGGCAGGCTGGTGGCGTCGCCGAATACAAAGTGCTGGTTGATCTCCAGCAGGCGGTTACGCCAATGCCAGCGGTCGCCATCACGGGCCAGGCTGAACCACTGCGGGTAATCGGCGGCGAGGTGTTCCATCAGCATCTGCAACGCATCCCAGGCGGCCACTTGCATGTGCGGCATCACCAGGTAGCGACGCGGGTCCTTGTCCAGCACCAGCGCGCGTTCGGCCATTTCCGAGCGGTAGTGCTCGTCGATGTCGAAGCCATGTTCATAGATCGAGCCCGGGTCGCGCGAGGTCGCCGGCTCGATATTCACCGAGTACAGGTAACTGTCTTCGGTAAACGGGAAGGGGAAGCGGCGGATCGCCGTCGGGCTGTTGTGAAAGCTGAAGTCGTCCCGATAACTCAGCACGGGGCTCGATGGTAGAGGCATGGTCAACAACTCCTAGAGGTCCAGCGAAACGCATGGGCCGTTGCCGCGAGAGACGCAGGGCATCAGAAAGTCGGCTTGCTCGGCCGGTGTGAGGAAGCTGTCGCGGTGTTCGATGGCGCCGCCCATGTGGCGCGTCATGCATTGGCCGCACACGCCGCCACGGCACAGGTTGGGTACCTGCAACCCGGCGGTTTCCAGGGCTTCGAGCAGGCTCTGCTCGGCCTCGACCCGCAGGCGCCGATCACTGCGCAGCAGGTGCAGGTCGAACGGCTGGCCCGGTTGTGCGCCCTTGAACGCTTCCGAGTGCACGCGTTTGGGCGGCCAGCCGAGGCGCGTGGCCTGGTGCTCGACCGCGTCGAGCAGGGACTGTGGGCCGCAGGTGTAGACGTGGCTGCCCAGCGGCCGGTTGCCGAGGATGCGGCTCAGGTCCGGGCGGCCTTCGTAGGTGTGCAGGCGTGCACCGAGGCGCTGTTGCAACTCGTCGAGGTAGGCGTCGCTCAGGCCCGGCCTGAACAGGTAATGCAGTTCGAACTCGGCCTGCTGTTGTTCGAGGGCCGCGATGTAGGCCATGAACGGCGTGATGCCGATGCCGGCGGCGATCAGGATATGCCGGCGGGCCGTGGCGTGGGGGGCGAACAGATTGGCCGGTGGCGAGATCTGCAAGGTGTCGCCGACCTGCACCTGCCGATGCAGGTACTGCGAACCGCCACGGGACACGTCTTGCAGGCGCACGGCGATGCGGTAGTGCTGGTGGTGCGCCGGGTCGCTGGTCAGTGAGTAGGCATTGCGTACCTTGCCTTCGGCCAGCGGCAGATGCACTTGCACATGGCTGCCGGGCGAGAAGCCAGGCAGGGTGCCGTCGCAGGCCACCAGGGTGAACTCGCGCACCACCGGTGTAAGCATTCTTGCCGCGCTCACCTGCACATTGAGGGCCGCGCTCATGGCTGGAACCCCGCATAGGGCTTGTCGGGGTTATTGCACACGCCGAAATAAGCCCCCAGGCGCCTGGAAAAATGCGTGCGCACCTCCAGCCCCACATGGCAGCCGATGCAGTTCAACAGCGGCTCCGGCCCGGTCGCCTGGATCAGGCCACAGTGCGCGCAATACACCAGGCGTTGGCCGGGCAGCGAGCAGGTCAGGCGGATTTCGTCGTCTTCCAGGCCGGCGGCGCGGGCCTGGCCGTGAAGGCGCCACACAAAGGCTTCATCGCCCAGCAGGTAGAGCCGACAACCCACGGTGGCGCTGGCCAGTGCCTGCTGCAAGCGCCAGGCGAAGTCGGGTTGTTCACCGTTCAGCAGCAACGGCTGGTCCAGTCCGGCGACAACCTCCAGGCCAACGGTCGCCGATTGCATCACCACGATGGCGCGGTTGTGGGTGTGGGTCATGCGGGCTCTCCAAGGTGCGTTTTGTTTCCTGTTGGGAGAGATACTTTCCTATGGGGAAAATCTTCTCAATCTGGAAAAAGGGCTATGCCTTTGGAGATAAGCCTTGCGCGACGGCCATTCGGGGCATGGAAGTTGCTGGTCTTAAGCTGATGTTGAGCAACCAGGACGGGGAGTTATCGAGAGTGCTGACACGACCAAAAGGCTGGCCGCTCTGGTTGGGGCCTGTGCGCCCCGAACAAGCGCGTAGCGTGCGCAGGCTGTTGGCCGGGTTGCCCTTGGGCGAGGCGCACGCTGACGGTGCCTTGTCGGTTTTCCTGGACCGTTTCGACGCATTGTTGCCCGCCGGCAAGCTCAACCTGATCCTCGGCGGCGAAGACCTGGGGCCGGCCCGGCGCGGGTTGATCGAGGGCTGCCAGGACGTGGCGGGCTGCCCCTGGCGTAACGCGACCGTGGCCGATACGCCCCAGGCGTGCGGCCCGTGCCGGGAACGGGGCGTGCACCGGCTGGTGTGCGCCTTGTCCGAGGGCCAGAAGGGGGCGTTGCTGCTCGACACGCCCCGGCGGGCCGGTGCCAGCTGGCGGCAACTCATGGAGGAGGCCGCGCAGGCGGTCGGTGTCACCGTGCGCTTGCGCAGCCACACCCTTGAGCAACAGCGCAAACAGGCGACGTCCCGGCACGGTGCCCTGGCCCGTGAGCTGCACGATTCGGTGGCGCAGCAGCTGGGTTACCTGTCGTTCCAGGCGCATGGGTTGCAGTCGCAACTGGGCGAGCCGGCGCAAGCCCGCGCCAGTCTGCAGGACCTGTGCGCGGGCTTGAGCCAACTGCAGCGCCAGGTGCGTGAGCTGATCACCAGCGCACGCCTGACCATGGACGGGCGCTCGCTGCGCCAGGCCCTGGCCGACTCCGTTGCGGAGTTCTCGCGGCGTTGCATCATCGTGTTCGAACTGGACAACCGCCTGGCCGACGATGCGTTGAACCCGGAAACCGAATTGCAGATCCTGCAGATCATTCGCGAAGCCCTGGCCAATGCGGTGCGGCATTCCCACGCGCGGCACGTACGCATTGAACTGCGCCAGACCCAGGACGGCGATGCCTCGGTGTCGGTGGAGGATGACGGCATTGGCCTGAGCCCGGCCTGCGGCGAAGACAACCATTTCGGCCTGGCAATTATTCGCGAACGTGCCGCCAGCATCGGCGCGCGGCTGAGCATTGAAGCGATCCGCCCGCACGGGGTGCGCGTGCACCTCGGCCTGCGCCGCAACCAAGACCTGCCACAGGGGAGTCTCGATGGATTGCACGACCTTATTACTGATCGATGATCACCCATTGTTTCGCAAAGGCCTGGCGCAGTTGTTCGGTGCCAGTGACGACTTCGAAGTGGTGGGGCAGGCGGCCAGTGGCCGTGAGGGCATCAACCTGGCGGTGAGCCTGACGCCGCAGCAGGTCCTGCTGGATTTGCACATGCCGGGCCTGAGCGGTTTGCAGGTGCTGGATGAACTGCGGCAATTGCGCCTCGATTGCCAGGTGGTGGTGCTGACGGCGTCGATGGACCGCGCCGAACTGCTTGCTGCCTTGCGCCTGGGCGCCAGCGGTTACGTGCTCAAGGAAACCGAGCCCGACGCCTTGCTGGCGTATATGCGCAACTGCCACAAGGGCGCGATCGTGCTGGATTCGACCCTGATTGCCCTGCTGGCCGACCAGGCCGAGCCCACGCAACACTGCGAGGCCCCGGGCAGCGACAACCTCACCGAGCGCGAAGGCCAGACCCTGGCATTGATCGCCGCCGGCATGAGCAACAAACAGATCGGCCGGGAACTGGGGATCAGCGACGGCACGGTAAAAATCTACGTGCGCAGTTTGCTGCAGAAGCTCGGCCTGCACTCGCGGCTGGAGCTGGCCGCGTGGGTGCACAGCGGCGCATTGATGAAACACGAGGAGCGCCATTAGATGAGGGAAAGCCCTGAAGCGTTTGTGCAGACGCCGCCCGTGCACCTGATGGATCGCTTCCCCGCCGCGTTGCTGGAGCTGCGGGACAATGGCCAGATCGCCCACTTCAACCTGGCCTGGGCCGAGCTGATGGGGCAACCGGGGGCGGAGCGCAATCTGCTGGATTACGTGCACCAGGAAGACCGCCCGTTATGGCGCCAGGCCTTGAATGAACTGCGCCGGCGGCCTGATACGTCATTCAACCAGCGCCTGCGTTTTGTGCATCCTTGCGGCGAGTTACGCTGGTTCGAGGTGAGCCTCAAGCGCGGCCCGCAAGGGTTCTACCTGGCGGCCGGGGATGTGACTGCGCACAAGCGCCGCGAAATTGCCTTGCAGGCCAGCCAGCGCAGCAGCATGAGTTTGCTCGACAGCATGCCGGGGCTGATCTATCGCGGGCGCAACAACCGCGACTGGACCATGGAGTTTGTCAGTGCCGGGTGCCTGCAATTGACCGGTTATCCCGCCGAGCGGCTGGTGGACAACCATGAGTTCACCTACAACAGCCTGATCCTGGCGCAGTACGCCGACTACGTCTGGCGCGAAGTGCAATATGCGTTGTCGCGGCGGGAGCCGTTCGAACTCAATTATCAGATTCGCTGCGCCGATCAGTCGATCAAGCACGTGTGGGAGAAGGGCGTGGGGATCTATGCCGATACCCGCGAGGTGCTGGGGATCGAGGGGGCGATTTTCGAACGCAAAACCTGACGGGTAAAACACAATTAAAAATGTGGGAGCGGGCTTGCCCGCGAAAGCGGTGGATCAGCCAATGCATCTATTGACTGTCACACCGCATTCGCGAGCAAGCCCGCTCCCACGGGGGCGACTCAATGCGCCCCGGCCGCCTTGTTCAGATCACTCTCCGCCCACTGCGTATACACACACGCATCCGCCGTGGCCCAGCGCACCCGCACCGGGTCGCCGGCCTTGAGCGGCATGCCCGCGGCGGACAACGCCTTGACCGTCATCGAAGTGCCGCCCAGGGTTTTCACGCTGCAGGTCTGGCTTTCGCCGAGGAACAGCACTTCGCCCACGATCGCCGACACTTCATTCCAGCCCGCCGCCAACGGTTGCCCGGCGGCCTGCTCGACGCTCAGCGCCAGGGCTTTTTCCGGGCGCACCATCAGCAGCACGTCCTGGTCGATGTGCAGCCCGGTGGTCAGGCGGATCGACAGGGATTGGCCTTCGAACGCGCCGACGGCGTTGCCCTGGGCCTTGAGCTTGAGGAAGTTCGAGTTGCCGAGGAACGAGGCGACAAATGCGTTCGGCGGGTTCTGGTACAGGTCGAAACCGCTGCCCAGGCCGACGATCTTGCCGTGGCTGAAAATCGCAATGCGCTGGGACAGGCGCATGGCTTCTTCCTGGTCGTGGGTCACGTAGACGATGGTGATGCCCAGACGCCGATGCAACTGGCGCAGTTCGTCCTGCAAGTCTTCCCGCAGTTTCTTGTCGAGGGCGCCGAGGGGTTCGTCCATCAGCAGGATGCGCGGTTCATACACCAGCGCCCGGGCGATGGCGACGCGCTGTTGCTGGCCGCCGGAGAGTTGCGAAGGTCGGCGATGGGCAAACGCTTCCAGTTGCACCAGCTTGAGCATCGCGTCGACGCGCTTCTCGCGCTCGGCACTCGCCAGTTTGCGAATCGCCAGGGGGAAGGCGATGTTGTCGCGCACCGACAAGTGCGGGAACAGCGAGTAGCGCTGGAACACCATGCCGATGTCGCGCTTGTGGGGCGGCACATTGACCAGGGATTGGTTGCCCACCAGGATCTCGCCGCTGCTCGGTGTTTCAAAGCCGGCGAGCATCGACAGCGTGGTGCTTTTGCCCGAGCCGCTGGAGCCGAGGAAGGTGAGGAACTCGCCGTCCTGGATGTCCAGGGAGATGTTGTCCACGGCGGCAAACTCGCCGTAGTACTTGTTCAGGTTGCGCAGGCTTACCAGGGGTTGCTCGTTGCCTTGCGCGGACGCTTTGATCACTGCACTCATGTTCTTCTCCAGGGCTCAGGGCCGGGTTTCTGTGCGCCGGCGAACGGCGGCGGCAATCACCATGACCAACACCGAGAGGCCGATCAGCAACGTCGACGCGACGGCGATCACAGGCGTCAGGTCCTGGCGCAGGGTGGTCCACATTTTCACGGGAAGGGTTTGCAGGGTCGGGCTGGCCATCATCACGCTGAGCACCACTTCGTCCCACGAGACGAGAAAGGCGAACAGCGCACCCGCCACCATGCCCGGGCGAATCGCCGGGAAGGTCACCTTGAATACGGCTTGCAAGCGCGAGGCGCCGCAGATCACGGCGGCGTCTTCAATTGACTGATCGAACAGCTTCAGCGAGTTGATGATCGAGATGATGGTGAACGGCAACGCGACAATCACGTGGCTGACCACAAAGGCGAACATCGTCCCGGTGTAGCCGAGCTTGAGGAACAGCGCGTACACCGCCACCGCGATGATCACCAGCGGCACGATCATCGGCAGGGTGAACAGGCCGTAGAGCAATTCGCGGCCCGGAAAGCGCCCGCGCACCAGGGCGAATGCCGTAGGCAGGCCCAGCGCCACGGCGAACACCGTGGTCAGTACCGCGACCTTGAGGCTGGCCACGGCGGCGTTCATCCAGTCGGGGTTGGAGAAGAACTGGCCGTACCATTTCAGCGTCCAGCCGGGCGGCGGGAACACCAGCCATTGTGAGGAGCCGAACGACAGCAGCACGATGAACACGATCGGCAACAGCAGGAACAGGCCAATCACGCCGGTGGTGGTGTACAGGCCCAAGCGCATCCTGCGGCTCATGGCATTGGGAGTCAGGAGCATGACGGCTTACCTCGCGTTGCTGGCGCCAACCGGGGATTCCGGCTGAAGCTTCAGGTAGAAGTAGAACAACACCAGCGTGATGAAGATCAGCAACGCGGCGCCGGCACTCGCCAGGCCCCAATTGAGGAACGACTGCACCTGCTGAATGATGAACTCCGGCAGCATCATGTTCTGCGCACCGCCGAGCAGCGCCGGGGTGACGTAGTAACCGAGGGACATCACAAACACCATCAGCCCGCCGGAAAACAGCCCCGGCCGGCACAACGGCAGGAACACCCGGAAGAAGTTGGTCCAGGGGCTGGCGCCGCAGATGGAGCCGGCCTGCAGGATCATCGGGTCGATGGCCTGCATGGTCGCCTGCAACGGCAGCACGATAAACGGGATCATGATGTAGCTCATGCCGATCACCACGCCGGTCAGGTTGTGCACCATCTCCAGGGGTTGATCGATGATGCCCATCGCCATCAGCGCCTTGTTGATCACGCCTGAAGCCTGCAACAGCACCAGCCAGGAATAGGTCCGGGCGAGCAGGCTGGTCCACATCGACAGCAGCACGATGTTCAGGATCCAGCGCCCCCAGCCGCGGGGCACCAGGGTGATGGCCCACGCCAGGGGAAAGCCCAGCAACAGGCTGAACAGGGTCACCAGGCCCGCCACTGAAAAGGTGTTGAGCAACACCCGCGCATAGGCCGAGTTGGCGAACAGCTGTTCATAGTTGCCAAGCCCCGGCACCGGCTCCAGCACGCCGCGCAGCAGCAGGCCGATCAGTGGTGCCAGAAAGAACAGGCCGAGGAACAACAGGGCCGGGATCAGGTTGCTGGAACCGCGCCAGCGCTGCGCCAGGGACGGCGCTACGACTTTACCGCCAGCCTTGCCGGCGGCGCCCAGGGCGCTCCCGGCGGGCGTGGTTGCGGTCATTTTCATTTGACTAGCCATTCATTCCACCGTGTCGCAATGGCCGGACCGTTCTTGGCCCAGTAGGCGAAATCGAGGGTGATCTGGTCCTTGGCATACGCCGTCGGCAGGTTAGGTGCCAGGACTGAATCCAGGCGCTGCACGCTGTCGATATTCACCGGTGCATAGGCGGTCAGGTTGGAGAAATCCGCCTGGCCTTTGGCGCTGCTGGCGCTGGCCAGGAACTTCATGGCCGCCGCCTTGTTTTTCGAACCTTTGGGCACGACCAGGATGTCGGCCATCACCAGGTTCTGCTTCCAGCTTACGCCCACGGGCGCGCCGTCTTCCTGCAGGGCGTGAACGCGCCCGTTCCAGAACTGGCCCATGCTGACTTCGCCGGAGGCCAGCAGCTGTTGCGACTGGGCACCGCCGCCCCACCAGACGATGTCTTTCTTGATGGTGTCGAGTTTCTTGAAGGCGCGGTCCAGGTCCAGCGGGTACAGCTTGTCGGCGGGTACGCCGTCGGCCAGCAGGGCCAGTTCAAGCACGCCAGGGCTTGGCCATTTGTAGAGTGCGCGTTTGCCAGGGTAGGTCTTGGTGTCGAACAGGGCGGACCAATCCTGGGGTTTGCCGGCGCCGAGCTTGCCTTCGTTGTAGCCC
Organism: Pseudomonas sp. BIGb0558; assembly: GCF_024807515.1. Taxonomy (NCBI): domain Bacteria; kingdom Pseudomonadati; phylum Pseudomonadota; class Gammaproteobacteria; order Pseudomonadales; family Pseudomonadaceae; genus Pseudomonas; species Pseudomonas sp. BIGb0558. The sequence goes on along the minus strand of NZ_JANUEW010000031.1, from coordinate 50,646 downwards.
AGTACGAAGGAGAAGAAGAATGAACCCACTCCGTGGTCGGAGACGAAGCGCGGGTCGATCTTGTCGCGCTGGATCACCGAGAAATCCAGGGGTTCGAGCAAGCCTTCGGCGGCGGCGCGCAAGGCGAAGTCGGCTTCGACGTCCACCACGTCCCACTGCACGTTACCGCTTTCGACCATGGCCTTGAGTTTGCCGTAGTCGGTGGGGCCATCCTGGACCACGGTGATGCCGCTGGCCTTGCTGAACGGGTCGGCCCAGGCCTGTTTCTGCGCGTCCTGGGTGCTACCGCCCCAGCTCACGAAATTGACGCTTTCGGCCGCCAGGGCCGCATGAGTGGCCGTGGCCAATAAGCCCGCGAACAGCACTGCGGTGACACGTTTGTTCAACACCATTTTCACGCCCTCATTTGTTTTGTTATTGAGCGGGCTTGGTAGTGCCCGCCTATCGGGAGCAGTAGGTCCAGCAGGGCCTCTAATCGAGGCCCCGGAAGGCGACCGTGCCAAGGGCTTTTATGGGTGCTTTCCCTGGCGGGTGCACTTGGCAGAAACGTTCGGTCTATGGGATGTCATATTATGGTATTCCAAACTTTGTGCAAGCATTTTGCCTTACCGGTTATCCGTCATTCGGTGAACGCAATGCTCTCCACCACCTCAAGGTCGTAGCCGGTCAAACCGGCATATTTAAGGGGCGGGCCGAGGTGGCGCAGTTTGCCGACCCCGAGGTCCTGCAAGATCTGCGCCCCGGTGCCTACTTCAGAATAGATGCGCGATTGGGAACGGTTGAATTGCCGGGGCGCCTGGGTCAGTTGCGGCACGCGCTCGAGCAATGCCTGGGATGACTCATGGTTGGCCAGCACCACCACCACGCCGCAGCCTTCGGCGGCCACTCGCTGCAAGGCGGCCCACAAGGTCCAGTTGGACGGGCCGCTGTATTCGGCGCCCACCAGGTCGCGCAGCGGGTCGATCACATGCACCCGTACCAGCGCCGGTTCGTCACGACGCAACTGGCCCATGACCATTGCCATGTGCACGCCGCCGTCGATGCGGTCTTCGAAAGTGATCAGGCGGAACGTGCCGTGCACCGTCGGCAGGTCGCGTTCGCCAATGCGCACCACGGTGCGCTCGGTGCTCAGGCGGTAGTGAATCAGGTCGGCGATGGTGCCGATCTTGATCCCGTGCGTGCGGGCGAATACTTCCAGATCGGGCCGGCGGGCCATGGTGCCGTCATCGTTCATCACTTCGACGATGACCGAGGCCGGCGTGTGCCCCGCCAGGCGCGCCAGGTCGCAACCGGCTTCGGTGTGGCCGGCGCGGGTCAGTACCCCGCCGTCCCTGGCGCGCAGCGGGAAGATGTGCCCCGGTTGCACAATGTCGGCCGGCCCGGCACTCATGTCCACGGCAGCGGCCACGGTGCGCGCGCGGTCGGCGGCGGAGATTCCGGTGGTCACGCCGACGGCCGCTTCGATGGACACGGTAAACGCGGTACTGAACACGCTGCCGTTGCTCGGCACCATCTGTTCCAGGCCGAGGCGCTGGCAATGTTCATCGGTGAGCGTCAGGCAAATCAGGCCCCGGGCTTCGCGGGCCATGAAGCTGATCGCCTCGGCGGTGCAGCAGTCGGCAGGCAGCAACAGGTCGCCTTCGTTTTCCCGATCTTCGTCGTCCACCAGGAGTACCATTTTGCCCTGGCGGTAGTCTTCGATGATTTCTGCGATGCTGTTGAAGGTCATGTAACGTGCTCGGGTTGTTGGTTGTATGTATTATGGTATACCACAAAACTTAACGTAGAGGATGTCACGATGAAGGCCTACTGGATTGCCCATGTGGATGTGGCGGATGCCGAGCAATACACGCAGTACACCCAGCGCGCACCGGCGGCGTTTGCGAAGTTTGGCGGGCGATTTCTGGCCAGGGGCGGGCGCAGCGCCGCGATGGAAGGCGGGCCGGCAACGCAGCGCAATGTGGTGATCGAATTCGACAGCTACGACCAGGCGGTGGCGTGCTACGAGTCCGAGGAATATCAGGAGGCGAAGGCGCACCGTGAGGGCGTGGCCCAGGCGCAGATCATCATTGTGGAAGGCTTGGCGCTCTGACGCGCATCAGCGGATAAAGTGAATCCTGCCGCTGTCGTCGTTGCCGATGTAAATGCCGTAGACCCCGGCCTGGCGTTCCTCGATATAGCGTTCGAGGATCTGCCGGATCGCCGGGTAGTAGATGCTGTCCCAGGGAATGTCCTCGGGCGCGAAGAATTGGTAGTCCAGGGTTTCCGGCCCGAACTGGCCGGTAATCTCCAGCGCAATGGCGCGAAAGATGATGTACACCTCGCTGATCTTCGGCACGCTGAAGATCGAGTAGGGCGAAACAATCTCCGCACGCACGCCGCTTTCTTCCCAGACTTCCCGCAGTGCCGCCTGTTCCGTGGTTTCGCCACCTTCCATAAAGCCTGCCGGCAACGTCCAGGTGCCCGGGCGTGGCGGGATTGCCCGTTGGCACAGCAGGTACTTGCCGTCCTGCTCGATGATGCAGCCGGCGATGATCTTCGGATTGACGTAGTGGATATAGCCGCAGCCGCGGCACATCAGGCGTTCATGGGTATCGCCCGGCGGCAGCTGGTGACCCAGGTCACTGCCGCCGCATTTCGGGCAAAAGCCAGGGGTGAACATGGTCAGTGACCTATGCGGGGTTCTTTGAGCGCGATGGGCAGGGTGATCTCGGGGATCTTGCCGGTCTCTTCCTGCTTGCGCTTGAGGTAGTCCAGGGCAACGGCGGCGGCGGCGCGCACATGGTCGACGCAGGCCTGGTGAGCCGCGAGCGGGTCGCCGCTCTTGATCGCCTGCACCATGCGCTCCATTTCCTGGTTGCTGGTACCGCGACGGTTTTCCTGGGACACCGACGTGGCCCGCAGGTAGCTGATACGCGCCTGCAACTGACGCAACTGGGTGGCGGCAACATGGTTGCCGGAGCCCACCAGCAGCACGTCGTAGAAACCCTGTACCGAGTCGATGACCTGTTGCAGTTCACCGTCCTTGAGGGCCTTGCGGTTTTCCTCGAGGGCTTTTTCCAGGGCCTTGATGTCCTTGGCCTTGGCGCGCAGGGTGAACAACTGCACGATCAAGCCTTCGAGCACGCAGCGCAGTTCATAGATATCGACGGCATCGGCCAGGGTAATGATTGCGACTTGCGGGCCCTTGGCGTCGGCGAACTCCACCAGGCCTTCGGACTCCAGGTGACGCAAGGCTTCGCGCACCGAGGTGCGGCTGACGCCGAGGCGGTCGCACAGGTCGCGCTCCACCAGGCGGTCGCCCGGCAACAGCTGGAAGTTCATGATGGCGCTGCGCAGTTTTTCCAGCACGATTTCGCGCAGGGTGACCGGGTTGTGATTGACCTTGAAGCTGTCGTCGAGTGGCAGGCGTTTCATGGGGTCTGCTCTGAATGGGGCGGTTAACTGGAGGCCTCGGCACCGGCTTTGGCGAAGGCTTCAGGGGCCAGCCGGGCCGATTGAGGGCCAAAATCTTCGGCAAGTTTATCACGCTGTGTTCTTTAAGCGACAAACCCTCACGGCCCCACAAATGGCCCCGGCAGCCGCCTCACGCCAGGGTAGGCAACGGGCCCAGCTTGCCTTTGTGGTAGATCATCGGCGTCACCGGCTGGTCGGGCAGAATCAGGTTTTTCACCGCGCCCACAATGATCGCGTGGTCACCGCCGTCGTATTCGCGCCACAACTCGCACTCGATGATCGCCGTGGCCTTGGCCAGCAGCGGGTTGCCCAGGTCGCTGAGGTGCCACTCGATACCCTTGGCTTTTTCCTTGCCTTTGCTGGCAAACGCATAGGCCTCGGCAGTCTGGTCGGCGGACAGCAGGTGAATCGCAAAGCGCTTGCTGTCCCGCAGGATCGGGTAGGTGTCCGACGCATAGTTGGGGCAGAACAGCACCAGGGCCGGGTCAATCGACAGCGCGCTGAACGCACTGGCGGTGATGCCGACGATGCCGCCTTCCGGGTCCAGGGTGGTCACCACCGTGACGCCGGAGGGAAACGAGCTCATCACGTCTTTGTAAATGCCGGGTTCGATCATGGTTGTGGTCTCTTAGCGCATCACGAAAGGATCAGGCATCGGCGCCTGGGAAAGGTTGATCCACACCGTCTTCAGCTCGGTGTAGGCCAGCACCGAATCGATGCCGCTTTCGCGTCCATAGCCACTGTTCTTGAAGCCGCCGATGGGCGCCATGGCCGATACGGCGCGGTAGGTGTTGACCCAGATGATGCCCGAGCGCACATCCCGCGCCAGCCGGTGGGCGCGGCCCAGGTCGCGGGTCCAGATACCGGCGGCCAGGCCGAACTGCGAGTCGTTGGCGATGGCCAGGGCTTCGGCTTCGTCCTTGAAGCGAATGACCGACGCCACCGGGCCAAACACTTCTTCCTGCATGATCTTCATCGAATTGCGGTCGCACTCGAACAAGGTCGGCTCGTAGAACCAGCCTTCGCCGAGGTTCTGCGGGCGTTTGCCGCCGGTGCGCAGGCGCGCGCCTTCAGCGATGGCATCCGCCACCAGGCCTTCGACCACGGCCAGTTGCTGTGCGGTGGCCATGGGGCCCATCTCGCTGGCGTCGTCTTGAGGGTTACCGATGCGAATGCGTTGGGCGCGCGCCACCAGGCGCTCGACGAATTCGTCGTAGATTTCATCCTGCACCAGCAAGCGCGAGCCGGAGACGCAGCTCTGCCCGGAGGCGGCATAGATGCCGGCGATGGCGCCGTTGATGGCGCTGTCGAGGTCGGCGTCGGCAAAGATGATGTTCGGTGATTTGCCGCCCAGTTCCAGGGACAGCTTGGCGAAGTTCTCGGCGCTGCTGCGCACCACATGCCGTGCCGTGGCGGCGCCGCCGGTGAAGGCGATCTTGCGTACCAGCGGGTGGCGGGTGAGGGCGGCGCCGGTGCTCGGGCCGTAGCCGGTCACGACGTTGACCACACCCGGCGGGATGCCGGCTTGCAGCGCCAGGCGCGCCAGTTCAAGGATGGTCGCCGAGGCGTGCTCCGACGGTTTGATCACAATGGTGTTGCCTGCCGCCAGGGCGGGCGCGAGTTTGATCGCGGTCAGGTACAGCGGGCTGTTCCATGGAATGATCGCGGCAACCACGCCCATGGCTTCGTGCACGGTGTAGGCAAACAGGTCGGGCTTGTCCAGCGGCAGGGTGCCGCCTTCGAGCTTGTCGGCCAGGCCTGCGGTGTAGTGGAAAAACTCCGGCAGGTAACTGACCTGGCCGCGGGTTTCACGGATCAGCTTGCCGTTGTCGCGGCTTTCGAGCTGGGCCAGTTGCTCTTTGTTCTCGGCAATCAGGTCGCCCAGGCGGCGTAACAGCTTGCCCCGCGCGGTGGCGGTCAGGCCGCGCCAGGCCGGGCTTTCGAAGGCGCTTTGGGCGGCGCTCACGGCGCGCTCCACGTCAGTCTCGTCAGCATCGGGCAACTGCGCCCAGGGCTCGGCCAGCGCCGGGTTCAGGCTGTCGAAGGTCTTGCCGGACAGGGCGTCAACCCATTCGCCGCCGATGCACATCTGGAAGCGTTCAAGTGTCATGCCACGATCCCCTTTATCGGGTGTTGTTGGGAGTGTGCCGTTTCGAGGAAGTCCAGCAACAGCTGGTTGACCAGACGCGGCGATTCGACAGGCATCATATGCCGTTGCTCGGGCAAAACGGCCACGGTCGCACCGGGAATGCGCTCGGCCAGTTGCCGGGCCATTTGCGGTGTCGAGCCGGGGTCCAGCTCGCCGGTGGCCACCAGCGTCGGCGCCTTGATGCTGCCCAGGTCGTCGGCGCGGTACATGTCCTGGGTGGCGAACAATTCATAGGTGGTCAGGTAACCCTGAGGGTCATTGCCCGCGAGGGTCTGGCGCAACGCGGCAATCTGCGCCGGGTTGGCGGCCTGGTATTCACGGCTGAACCAGCGCGACAGGGCGGCTTCGGCATTCGCGTCGGGCCCGTGTTCGGCGGCCTGGGCGGTGCGTGCGATCACCCCGGCGCGCTGCTCCTGGCTACGATTGAACACACTATTGAGCACCACCAGGCTTTGCAGGCGCTCCGGGTAGTGCAGGGCAAAGGCGCGAGCCACCAGGCCGCCCATGGAAAACCCGATCACCGTCGCCTGGGGCAATTGCAGGTGATCGAGCAGTTCCAGCAGTTGGTCGGCGTAGCCCAGCAGCGGCGTACCGCTCTGCGGGCGCGGGCTGGCGCCATGGCCAAGCATGTCATAGGCAATGACGCGGTACCGGGTGGCGAGGCCGACCACCTGGCCGCCCCACATTTCTTTATTCAGGCCCACGCCGTGGATCAAAACCACAGGCTGGCCTTGGCCGGTCGCCAGGTAACTGGTGCCAGCCGGGGTACGTTCAGCGGTGAGCCGAATCATGGAGCGCTCCTGCATGCCTTTTTGTTTGAGTGACGGGTCTTGCTTACTGGGCTTTTTCAGCCGCCAGCTCTTCCAGGTCGATGTAGCGATTGCCGATGCGCGGGTGCAGGCGACCGCCGTCGGCACAGCCCAGGACCACGACGATTTCATCGGCGCGGGGCGCGTCTTCAATCTTCATTTCCAGGGTGATGTAGTGCGAGCGCAGGCCTTCGTCGTCCTTGTGCATCATCGGGATCTGGATCGAGGTGCCCGGGCCGCCGCGCTTGTTGGTGAAGCTCAGGTAGCTTTTGGCCTTGACCGCTTCACGGTAGTGGTTGCCAAAGCGCAGGGTGTGGATGATCGCCGAGGCGTGTTCGATCTCTCCATCGGCACCCACCACGGCCGCCTTGCCGTAGGCTTCGATCTTCTCGGCGCCGCCGATGATGCCCACCAGGCGCTCGACCATCAGCGCACCCAGGTCGGAACAATTGGCGCGGATTTCCGGCTTCAGGTCTTCGACAAAACCGCGGCCCAGCCACGGGTTTTTAAGCACAACGGCCAGGCCGACCATTTTGACCGGGGTGTCCGAGGCTTTGCCGCCTTCGATAAAGGTTTCTTCTACATAGCTGACGATTTTGCGGATTTCGAAACTCATGAACGGCTCCATCTGACGCAGGTGATTTGCGTATGATGGTATACCATAATACGAGAAGCGCAATAGCGTGATGTGCGTTGCCTTGGGGCAAGCTGACAAATGGCCGGCAACGAGCCCGCCCGCGCTAGGCGGGGCAGGCTGGACAGGCGTGATGGGGTGGGGAGGCGGTGAGCACGTCACCGCCTTGTAGGCGGGGTTAGAACTTGAAGCGCCCGACCAGGCCCTTGAGCTGGCCGGAAATATCCGTCAACCGCCCGGAGCCCGTCTGTGCCGAATGAGCAAAGCCTTCAACCAGCTGGGCATCGGCATGGATCTGCGCGATGTGCCGGTTGATCTCTTCGGCCACCTGATGCTGTTCCTCGGCGGCCGTGGCGATCTGGGTGTTCTGGTCGCGAATCGAGTCCACCGAGCCACGGATTTTGTCGAAGCTGTCGCGGGCCTGCTGGATGCGTTCCACGCTGGTGTGGGACACCTGCAGGCTGCCTTGCATCTGCAGGGTGACTTCCTGGGTGCGGCGGGCGAGGTTGCCCAGCAGGCTGTCGATCTCGCCGGTGGAATCGGCGGTGCGGCGGGCGAGGGCGCGGACTTCGTCGGCCACCACCGCAAACCCACGGCCCTGGTCACCGGCCCGTGCGGCTTCGATGGCCGCGTTGAGGGCCAGCAGGTTGGTTTGCTCGGCAATCGAACGAATCGTGTCGAGGATGGTGTTGATGTTCTTGCTGTCCTGTTCGAGCAACTGCATGGTCTGGGTCGACTTTTGCAGGTCTTCGCTCAGCTTGAGCACGCTGCCGGTGGCTTCGCCGATGTGCTGCTGGCCATCGTGCACATCCCGATAACCTTCGTCGGCGCTCGAGGCCGCCGCGCTGCACGAACGGGCGACTTCGTTGGCGGTGGCCACCATTTCGTTGAACGCGGTGCTCACCAACTCCACGGCTTCGCGCTGACGGCCGGCGGCCTGGTTCATGTTGTGTGCGACTTCACGGGTGTCGGCCGCTGCGGTTTGCAGGTCGGATGAGGCGTTGCCGATGCGCTGCACCAACTGCGCGATCATGCTCAGGAACTGGTTGAACCAGCCCGCCAGAGTGGCGGTTTCGTCTTTGCCCTGGACCTTGAGTTGGCGGGTGAGGTCGCCTTCACCTTCGGCGATTTCCTGCAGGCCGTCGGCCACGCCACGAATCGGGCGCACGATCACCCGGGCGAAGCTGGCGCCGACAATGGCGAAGACCACCGCCAATGCCGCCGCGATGGCGACGATCAGCCAGGTCAGGCGCGTCGCGCCCGCCATCACTTCGTCACGCTTGATCAGGCCGATAAAGCGCCAGCCCAGGCCCTGGGAGTTGACCACGTTGGCCATGTACGGCACGCCGTCAATTTCCACCTGGGTCACGCCATCGCCGCGCTTGGCCAGTTCGGCGTAGCTGGGGCCCAGGTCGGCCAGGGGCTTGAAGTTGTGCTTGGCGTCGCTCGGGTCCACCAGCACGTTGCCGTTGGCTTCCACCAGCATCAGATAGCCGCTGTCGCCCAGCTTGATATTGCGCACCAGTTCGGTGAGCTGCTTGAGGGATACATCCAGGCCGACGACTCCGAGGATATTGCCGGTAGCGTCGGCGACGGTGTGCACGGTGCCGATCAGCGTCACATCGTCCGGTGCCCAGTAGTAGGCGCCGGTGCGCACGGTAGTGCCGGGCGCTGCGATGGCGGCTTTGTACCAGGGCCGCACACGCGGGTCGTAGTTGTTCAGTTTGGTGTCGTCAGGCCAACTGGCATAGCCGCCGTCGCTCAGTCCCAGGGACAGGTAGGCGGTGCTCGGATGGCTTTTGGCGAACTGGTCGAAAATCGCCAGCAGGTCTTTATTGGTCGGGGTCAGCGGGATTTGCGCGGCGTCGGCGCCGGCGTAGCTCTTGAGGTCCTTGGCCGCGACAACGCGCGGGTCCTTGGCCACATAGTCGACGTTCTGGCTGATGCCGTCGAAGAACTGCTTCATGCCATTGTCGATCTGGCGGATCTCGCGACCACTGCTGTCGAGGAAATTGGCCAAGGCCCCGTCGCGCACATTCAGTACGACGAGCACGGCCACCAGGATGACCGGCAGGCACGCGATGGCCGCAAAGGCCCAGGTCAGCTTCTGCTTGATATTCATGACTTCACCCGCGGGTATTTATAGTTTTTGGCAAGGAGAAAACAGTAGGGTCGAGCGTCGCATGTGTTGTGGTGGGGCGGTGTCAGCCATGCGTACCCCCTGTATATCGACTGCGGGGGTACGTACTTGAGGCTGGAGGGGGTGTTTAAGTGGAGCGGGGAGGCCAGCGGCCTCAGTCCTCGAATACAGGTCGTGAGGAGCGCTCGATCGCGGCCATGGCTTCGGCCTGGCTCATCAACCCGGACTCTTCCAGGATCGACAGCAGTGAGCGACCTTGCGCCACGGACTGGCGTGCCAGCTGGCTGACGCGGGCGTACCCCAGTTTCGGCACCAGCGCGGTGGCTACCGCCATCGAGTCGGTCAGGTGTTGTTCATTGCGTTGCGCATCAGCCGTTATCCCACTGACGCATTTTTCGCGGAAGCGCTGGATGCCCTGGGTCAGCAGCGCAATGCTGTCGAATACACGGGAAGCCACCAATGGCTCGTAGTGGTTGATCTCCAACTGGCCAGCCTGTACCGCCTGTGCCACCGCCACGTCGTTGCCGATGACCGCGAAGCTCAGTTGAATCATGGCCATCGGCAGCACCGGGTTGACCTTGCCGGGCATGATCGACGAGCCGGCCTGGGCTTCGGGCAGCTTCAGTTCGCCAATTCCGCCGACAGGGCCGGACGACAGCAGGGTCAGGTCCGAGGCGATCTTGGCCAGGGACGCCGAGCAGGTGCGCAGTTCGGCGGAAACCCGGGAGAACACATCCATGTTCTGCATCGCGTCGAAGGCATTCGACGGTGCCTGGTACTCAATGCCGGTGATCTGTACCAGGTGCCGGTACACCGAGGCGCGATACGCCGCCGGCGCGCCGAACCCGGTGCCGATGGCGGTGCCGCCCAGGGGCAGGGTGCGCAGTTTGTCGCGCACGCTGGCAAGCTCCGCGCCCAGTCGATAGGTGAGGTCGGCATACCCGGAAAACACCTGGCCCAGGCGCATCGGCTGGGCGTCCTGCAAGCAGGTGCGGCCCAGGTGCAGGACATCGGCAAACTGTTCGGCTTTCTGGTCGAAGCGGGTTGCCAGTTGTTCCACTTCATCGATCAGCGGGCCGAGCATCGCGTACGTGGCGATCTTCAGGGCGGCCGGGTAAACATCGTTGGTCGACTGCGAGGCGTTCACATGGTCATTGGGGTGCACCACCTCATACGAACCGGCGGCATGCCCCATCAACTGTTGGGCGCGGTTGGCAATCACCTCGTTGAAATTCATGTTGGTGGACGTGCCGCCGGAGCCTTCCAGCAGGTCGACGATCAGCGAGTCGTCGCACTGGCCGGCGATCACCTCGCCGCAGGCCTGCACAATGGCCTCGCACTGGGGCAGGGCGATGACGCCGCAGGTGTGGTTGGCCAGCGCGGCCGCCGATTTGCATTGGGCGAAGGCATCACGAAAGGCGGGGTAGTGGGCGATGGTCAACGGTGACACGCTGAGGTTGTCGAACCCGCGTACCGAGTTCACCCCATACAACTTGCCGGCCGGAATGTGCACATCACCGACGTAATCGGTTTCCAGTCGTGCAGCGGCAGAATCAAAAGTACTCACGAGCATCACCCTCATCTATTTGGATTAACGCCTCCACCCCTTTGTCCAGGGCCTTTAGCCTGGGCAGGAAGGAGTGGAGGATCACATTGCGCGCCGTTTCGCAGGCATCGGCGAAAAAGGCGCTGTATTCATCGCGTCGCGCTACCAGGTACAGCGAGCGCTCCAGCTGCAGGTCCGGGGTGAGGTGTGCGGTCACTTTGTCCACCCACGAAGAGGCCTGCAAAAAACACATCGGGCTGGTCACCGCCCATCCGATGCCCTCGGCGACCATCGAGGTCAATGCATCGGCGTTGTCCAGTTCCAGGCGGTTGGGCACCCGTACATTCAGGCTGCGCAGATGGCGTTCGATCTGCAGGCCGACCTGGGACATCCGGTTGAAACGCACCACCGGCAGCACATTGGCCAGCGCCCGTACGTCCTCGACCGTGTTGATTTCGGTGCGCAGCTGGCTGGGCGTGATCACAAAGTACTTCTCTGAAAACAGCCGGTAGCGAATCACATCGTTGGCGTCCATCAGCGGGTCGCTGGTGACGATCAGGTCCAGGTCGCGGCGCAGCAGGGATTCGCCTTGTTGCGGGCTGAGCCCGGTGCGGATCGACAGCTGCGCGACCTTGCCCAGCAATTGTTTGGTGAACACCGAGCCGCAGGTCGCTGCAAAGGAGTCCACCAGGCCAATGCGCAGGTCCGGGTTCACGCCGCGTCCGGCGTCGATCACCTGGGCCTTGAGATGGGACAGTTCCTCGCTCAACACCGAGCCCCGGTTACGCAAGGCGATGCCGAACGAAGTGAGGGCGAGCGGGCGGGTGGTGCGGTCCACCAGCACCACCCCCAGGTCCTCTTCCAGCTGGCGCACCATCTGCGAGACGCCGGACTGGGAAATGCCCATGCGCGCGGCGGCTCCCGACATGCTGCCCTCTTCGGCAACCGCGATGAATACCTGGACCGCATACATGTCGATAAGCCTGTTCGCTGACATCGTCATCCCTCTTCAACGGTTTACTTCGGGGTGCGCCCCACGGGGCTGGACAGCACCGGCGACAAGCCCGGGTCGATATCGGGCGTGACGCCCGACAAGTCTTCCTTGCTGGTTTCCGGTGCAAACAAGTGGCAGAACACGCCGCCCACGATCAGCACACCGACGCACACGCCCAATGCCGCATGAACCCCCACATGTTGCACCGCAACCGGCAGCAGGAAGGTCGCCACCGCCGAGCCAAACCGGCTTGCGGCCACGGCCAGGCCGATCCCCGAGGCCCGCAGGTGGGTGGGAAACAGCTCCGGTGGATAGACGAACTCCAGGTTCACCGCGGCCGCCATCACGCAGGCAAAAAAGCCGAACGCGAGGATGGTGCCGAGCGGGCCGAAACCGGCGTAGGCCAACACGGCCAGGCCGGCAGCGCTCAGGTAGAAGGTGCCCACCAGAAACACGCGGCGAGAGATGCGGTCGATCACCAGCAAACCGAGCAGGGCGCCGACCAGCAGCAGTACGTTGTAGACCAGGCCACCGACGAACTTGTCCTGCACGTTCAACGCTTCCAGGACTTTGGGTGCGAACGTGCCCAAGGCAAAGAACGGAATCACCTGGCAGGTATAGAACACGCAGCCCACCAAGGTGTTCTTGCGCCAGCGCGGGCTCAACAGCTCGCTCCAGCTGCCGCGTGGCTTTTGCGCAGAGGCCTGGGCGGCCGGTGCGGGCAGATAGACGTGTGGCCCGAACTTGCTGCGCACCACGGCCGAGGCTTCTTCGTTGCGCCCCCGGGCCATCAGCCAGATCGGCGACTCCGGAACCCCCAGGCGCAGCGGCAAGATCAACAGCGCGGGGATGCCACTGAGGGCGAGCATCACGCGCCAGGCATCCGGGCCGATATCGCGGACCGCAAACCCAGCCAGGTACGCCGCCACGTAACCCGCCGCCCAGGCAGCCGCCAGTACACTGAGCAAGCGCCCCCGATACCGGCGGGGAGCGAACTCGGTCACCAGGGATTTGCTCACCACATAGTCAAACCCCAGCACCAGGCCCAATAACAGGCGCAGCGCCAGCAGTTGCTCGGGGGAGGTGACAAAGAACTGCGAGGCGGAAATCACCGCGAACAACAACATGTCCCAGGCAAAAATCGTGCGCCGGCCAAACTTGTCGGCGATCGGGCCGGCAAACAGGCTGCCGAGGAACAACCCGGCCAGGGACGCGGCACCCAGCAGGCCCATCCACAACGCGGTCAATTGCAGGGGCCCTGCCGCCATGCTCACGGCGATCCCGATAATGCCCAGCACGAACCCGTCACTGAACTGGCCACCCGTGCCGCTGAACACCGTCCGGATATGGAAGCGGCTCAGCGGAAGGTCTTCGAACGCTACTTGACCACTCATTCGTCTCTCCACTTGCTTTTTTATAGGTGTGGGATCCGGTGCATCAGCAGCCGGTGAGAGCGAGTCTAGGGCGACGACTTCACGAAATCAGCAGGCGTCGTGTGAGTATCAAGATAGCTGATACTTGGCGCCGTTTTTCGTGAAGGTCTGGGTTAAACCGGTGGCTCGATTGAGCAGTACGGCCTGTCGGGGAGCAGGCCGGCAAGGGCAGGAGGCTATTGGCGTGGAGGGCGGGACCAGGCCCGCCTTACAGCGGGGTCAGCACATTCATCACGGTGTCCAGCGCCACGCGTGTGTCGTCCAGCTGCACCAGGGACGCATGTCGGGCGCCGAGGGCGTCACGGTTCTTGATCGCGGTGAGGATCGCTTTGTGCCGGGGCAGGCTCAGGCCCTGGATATCCGGGCGGCGGTTGGTGATGTTGATCGACTCGCGCAGCGGCAGCGACAGCATGTTGCACATATAGGCAAGCAGGTCGTTGCGGGTGGCGTCGGCAATCGCGCGGTGGAAGTCCAGGTCGGCCTGCAACAGCGTTTCGTGGGTGTTCGCGGTTTCCATGCCCTGGTAGGCTTTTTCGATGGTGGCGATGTCGGCGTCGGTGGCGGTGGTCGCGGCCATGGCGGCGATTTCCGGTTCCAAAATCCGCCGTACACCGGCCAGGGTGTTGAAAAATTCGCTGTGGGGGGTCGACTGCATCAGCCAGGACAGCACGTCCGGGTCCAGCAAATGCCACTGGGCCCGGGGACGCACCATCGCACCGACCTTGGGCTTGGAAATCACCAGGCCCTTGGCGCTCAGCACCCGGGTGGCCTCACGCAATACCGAACGGCTGACTTTGTATTCCTCGCACAGGCTTGCCTCCATGGGCAACCGTTCTTCCGGTTTGAAGCGCCCGGAAACGATGTGCATGCCCAAGTCCTGAACGATTTGGGCGTGCATGCTCTTGCGCGGCTTGGTCGGCTGCTGGTCCATAACAGGAAGGCTACTCTGGCGAAATTGGCGGCATCATAGCATTCCTCCCGTCCCAATTAGTGGGAATGACGGGGCACTTCGGCGCCCCGGCAGCCCACCAGGAAATCGAAGTCGCAGCCCTGGTCGGCCTGCAATACGTGGTCGATATACAGCTGCCGGTAGCCGCCGACGATCAGTTGCTGTGGCGGCGCCAGGTCGGCCATGCGTGCTGCCAGTTCGGCGTCCGGGATGTCCAGGTGCAGGCGGCCGTTGGCGCAGTCGAGTTCGATCCAGTCGCCTTCCTTCACCGTGGCCAACGGCCCGCCGGCTGCCGCTTCCGGCGCCACGTGCAGCACCACAGTGCCGTAGGCGGTGCCGCTCATGCGCGCATCGGAGATGCGTACCATGTCGGTCACACCCTGGGCCAGCAGCTTGGCCGGCAAGCCCATGTTGCCCACTTCCGCCATGCCCGGGTAACCCTTGGGGCCGCAGTTTTTCATCACCAGGATCGAGTTGGCATCCACGTCCAGCTCCGGGTCGTTGATCCGCGCCTTGTACATGTCGAAGTTCTCGAACACCACCGCACGCCCGCGGTGCTGCATCAGTTCGGCGCTGGCGGCCGAAGGCTTGAGCACTGCGCCGAGAGGGGCCAGGTTGCCCCGCAGCACACAGATACCGCCGTCGGCGCGGATCGGGTTGTCGAGGGTGCGGATCACTTCGTCCTGGCCGTAGATCGGCGCCTCCCTGGTGTTTTCGCCGAGGGACTTGCCGTTGACGGTCAAGGCGTTCGGATGCGGGATCAGGTTGGCTTCACCCAGGCGACGCAGCACGGCCGGCAGGCCGCCGGCGTAGTAGAACTCTTCCATCAGGAAGCGCCCGGACGGCTGCAGGTCGACGATGGTCGGCATGCCGCGGCCCATGCGGGTCCAGTCGTCCAGGTCGAGCTCCACGCCGATGCGTCCGGCGATGGCTTTCAAGTGAATCACCGCGTTGGTCGAGCCGCCGATGGCCGCGTTGACGCGGATCGCGTTTTCAAAGGCTTCCTTGGTCAGGATCTTCGACAGCTTGAGGTCTTCGCGCACCATCTCCACCGCGCGCATGCCGGACATGTGCGCCAGCACATAACGCCGCGCATCCACCGCGGGAATTGCCGCGTTATGGGGCAGGGAAGTGCCCAGGGCTTCGGCCATGCACGCCATGGTCGAGGCGGTGCCCATGGTGTTGCAGGTGCCCGCCGAGCGCGACATGCCGCCTTCGGCCGCGAGGAAATCGTCGAGGGTGATGGTGCCGGCCTTGACCTGTTCGCTGAGCTGCCACACCACGGTGCCCGAGCCGATGTCCTGGCCCTTGTGCTTGCCGTTGAGCATCGGCCCGCCGGTGACGACGATGGCCGGCACGTCGCAACTGGCCGCGCCCATCAGCAGCGCCGGGGTGGTTTTGTCACAGCCGGTCAGCAGCACCACGCCGTCGATGGGGTTGCCGCGAATGGCTTCCTCCACGTCCATGCTGGCCAGGTTGCGGGTGAGCATCGCGGTGGGGCGCAGGTTCGATTCGCCGTTGGAGAACACCGGGAACTCCACCGGGAAACCACCGGCTTCGATCACCCCGCGTTTCACATGCTCGGCAATCTGGCGGAAGTGCGCGTTGCAGGGCGTCAGTTCCGACCAGGTGTTGCAGATCCCGATGATTGGCTTGCCATGGAACTGATGATCGGCAATCCCCTGATTTTTCATCCAGCTGCGGTACATGAAGCCGTTTTTGTCGGCAGTACCAAACCAGCTGGCGGAGCGCAGGACGGGCTTTTTCTCGGACATGATGTGTTCT
The DNA here is from genome assembly GCF_024807515.1 of Pseudomonas sp. BIGb0558. Lineage (NCBI taxonomy): Bacteria > Pseudomonadati > Pseudomonadota > Gammaproteobacteria > Pseudomonadales > Pseudomonadaceae > Pseudomonas > Pseudomonas sp. BIGb0558. The sequence continues at coordinate 34,751 of NZ_JANUEW010000031.1, read as the reverse complement.
CTTATTGTAAGACTATATTGATCTAATCTCGGCTTAACATAGGCGTAAAATCGCCGATTTGGAAGTGTTGTTGATTAAATAGTAATACTATATAGTCCGATTCAACGAGGCCTGGCCCTGGCGGTTTTCCGCGAGAGGCGACCCGCAACGCTCTATAAAAATAACAATCGGAGACCGCTCACATGAGCCAGGAACAGCGGCTGATACGTCGCATCACGCTCAAGTTGATTCCCTTCCTGATCCTGCTGTACCTGATTGCCTACGTGGACCGCTCGGCCGTGGGCTTCGCCAAGCTGCACATGGGCGCGGATGTCGGCATCGGTGATGCGGCGTATGGCCTGGGGGCAGGGCTGTTCTTCATTGGCTACTTCCTGTTTGAAATCCCCAGCAACCTGATGCTTGACCGTTTTGGTGCCCGGCGCTGGTTTGCGCGGATCATGGTCACCTGGGGCGCCATCACCATCGGCATGGCGTTCGTGCAGGGCCCCCACAGTTTCTACGTGATGCGCTTTCTGCTGGGCGCGGCGGAAGCCGGGTTCTTCCCGGGCGTCCTGTACTACATCACCCAATGGTTCCCGGTGCGTCACCGCGGCAAGATCCTCGGGCTGTTCATCCTCTCCCAACCCATCGCCATGATGATCACCGGGCCCGTGGCGGGTGGCTTGCTCGGCATGGACGGAGTCCTCGGCCTGCATGGCTGGCAGTGGTTGTTCATCGTCATCGGCACCCCGGCGATCCTGCTGACCTGGCCGGTGCTGCGCTACCTGCCGGACGGGCCGCAACAGGTCAAATGGATGGACCAGGCCGAGAAGGACTGGCTCACCGGCGAGCTGGCCAAAGACCTGCAAGCCTACGGCCAGACCCGGCACGGCAACCCGCTGCATGCGCTGAAGGACAAACGCGTTTTGCTGCTGGCGCTGTTCTACCTGCCGGTGACCTTGAGCATTTATGGCCTGGGCCTGTGGCTGCCGACCTTGATCAAACAGTTCGGCGGCAGCGACCTGACCACCGGCTTTGTATCGGCGGTGCCGTATATCTTCGGGATCATCGGTTTGCTGATCGTCCCGCGCAGTTCCGACCGCCTGAATGATCGCTACGGGCACCTGGCGGTGCTTTATGTATTGGGCGCCATCGGCCTGTTCTTCAGCGCCTGGCTGACCGTACCGGTGTGGCAACTGGCAGCGCTGTGCCTGGTGGCGTTCGCGCTGTTCTCTTGCACGGCGGTGTTCTGGACCTTGCCCGGGCGGTTCTTTGCCGGCGCCAGTGCGGCGGCGGGCATCGCCTTGATCAACTCGGTGGGCAACCTGGGCGGCTACATCGGCCCGTTCGTGATCGGTGCCCTCAAGGAATACACCGGCAACCTCGCGTCAGGCTTGTACTTCCTGGCGTGCGTGATGCTGTTCGGGGTGGTGTTGACCGCTGTGGTGTATCGGCTGCTGGAGCGCAAGCACGTGCTGCCGCCCGACCAGTTCGCCGCCAGCGCCCGTGGCGCCACGCGTACTTAATTGGCAATCAGGAGAACACTCATGGGTTTAGTGCAGTTTGAATTGAGCAATGGCGAACGCCGGGTGGGCGTGGTCGAGGGCGGGCAGGTGCGCGAGGTGCAATCGGCACGCTCGGTACGCGACCTGGCGCTCGCCGCCATCGAGGCCGGTGTCACCTTGCAACAGCAGGTGGAGCGCCTCGGCCTCGGGGCCAGCCACGACTATGCCGAGCTGCTGGCCGGGCAGCGCATCCTGCCGCCGCTGGATCATCCGGACCCGGCGCATATGCTGGTCAGCGGTACCGGCCTGACCCACCTGGGCAGCGCGTCGGCCCGGGACAAGATGCACCAGCAGGCCGGTGACGAGAGCGCGATGACCGACTCCATGCGCATCTTCAAATGGGGTGTGGAGGGCGGCAAACCGGCCTCGGGCCAGGCCGGTGTGCAACCGGAGTGGTTCTACAAGGGCGACGGCAGCGTGGTGGTGCGCCCGGGGCAGCCGTTCCCGGTGCCGGCGTTTGCCGAGGACGCCGGCGAAGAGCCGGAAATCGCCGGGCTGTATGTGATTGGCCACGACGGCAGGCCGTATCGCCTGGGCTACGCGGTGGGCAATGAGTTTTCCGACCACGTGATGGAGCGCAAGAATTACCTGTACCTGGCCCACTCCAAACTGCGCAGTTGCAGCTATGGTCCCGAGTTGCGCCTGGGTGAGCTGCCCCGGCACCTGGCGGGCACCAGCCGTATCCTGCGCGACGGCGAAGTGCTGTGGCAGAACGAATTCCTCAGTGGCGAAGCCAACATGTGCCACAGCCTGGAAAACCTGGAATACCACCATTTCAAATACAGCCAGTTCCTGCGCCCGGGGGACGTGCATATCCATTTCTTCGGCACCGCCACCTTGTCGTTTGCCGAGGGCATTCGGACCCAGCCCGGGGATGTATTCGAAATCAGCCAGGCTGAGTTCGGCGCGCCCTTGATCAACGGCATTGCGCGGGTCGACGGCGGCCTGGAACCCGGTCGCGTAGGCACCCTTTAAGGAGACAGGCATGACCCGGATTATCGGCCACAACTACATCGGCGGGCGGCGCAGCGCGGCCGGCAGCGTCACGCTCCAGAGCGTTGACGCCACCACCGGCGAGGCCTTGCCCTTTGATTTCTACCAGGCGACGGCGCAGGAAGTCGACGCTGCGGCCAACGCTGCGGCGGCGGCTTACCCGGCCTATCGCACCCTGAGCGCGCAGCATCGCGCGGCGTTCCTGGAAGCAATTGCCGATGAGCTGGACGCCCTGGGCGATGACTTCGTCGCCTTAGTCTGCCGCGAAACGGCGCTGCCCGCCGGGCGCATCCAGGGCGAGCGCGGCCGTACCAGCGGCCAGATGCGCCTGTTCGCCAAAGTACTGCGGCGCGGTGATTTCTACGGTGCGCGTATCGATCAGGCGCTGCCGGATCGCCAGCCCTTGCCACGCCCGGATCTGCGCCAGTACCGCATCGGTCTTGGCCCGGTGGCGGTGTTTGGGGCGAGCAACTTTCCCCTGGCGTTTTCCACGGCCGGTGGCGACACCGCCGCCGCGCTGGCCGCCGGCTGCCCGGTGGTGTTCAAGGCCCACAGCGGCCACATGGCCACCGCCGAGCGGGTGGCCGACGCGATCCTGCGGGCGGCCCACAGCACCGGCATGCCCGACGGCGTGTTCAACATGATCTACGGCGGCGGTGTGGGGGAGGCGCTGGTCAAGCACCCGGCGATCCAGGCGGTGGGGTTTACCGGCTCGCTCAAGGGCGGTCGGGCCTTGTGTGACATGGCGGCCGCCCGCCCGCAACCGATCCCGGTGTTTGCCGAGATGTCCAGCATCAACCCGGTCATCGTCCTGCCCCAGGCCCTGCAAACCCGGGCAGGCAGCGTCTCCCGTGACCTGGTGGCCTCGGTGGTCCAGGGCTGCGGCCAGTTCTGCACCAACCCGGGCCTGGTGATCGGCATTGCTTCGCCTGCATTTCGCGCCTTCACCCATCAGGTCGTGCAACTGATGGCCGGGCAACCGGCGCAAACCATGCTTAATGCCGGCACGTTGAGCAGCTATGGCAAAGGTCTGCAAACCCTTCGCGCCCACCCTGGCATCGAGCACTTGGCGGGCGAGGCGCAAGCCGGCAATCAGGCACAGCCACAGCTGTTCAAGGCGGATGCCAGCCTGCTGATCAACGGTGATGAAGTGCTGCAGGAAGAAGTGTTCGGCCCCACCACCGTTTTTGTGGCGGTAGCCGACCAGGCGCAACTGACTGCCGCGTTGCACGGCCTGCACGGCCAGCTCACGGCGACGATCATTGGCGAACCGGCGGATTTCACTGAGTTCAGCGAGTTGACGCCGCTGCTGGAGCAAAAGGTCGGGCGCATCCTGCTCAACGGCTACCCTACCGGGGTCGAAGTGTGTGATGCGATGGTCCACGGCGGGCCGTATCCGGCGACGTCCGATGCCCGTGGCACCTCGGTGGGCACCTTGGCCATCGATCGTTTCCTGCGACCTGTGTGCTTTCAAAATTACCCTGATAGCCTGCTCCCCGACGCCCTGAAGAATGCCAACCCCTTGCGCATTCAGCGTCTGGTAGATGGGCAGCCGTCTCGCGAAGCGCTGTAACGCGAGCAAGTTCATTACCACCTGAAAACAACAAGAACGCAGGAGGTTTCATGTCGTGGACCGCAGTCACACCGCACCGGGCTCGACTGGGCGAAGGCCCGTTCTGGGACGTGCCGGGCCAGGCGCTGTACTGGGTGGATATCATCGGCCGGCAGGCGTTGCGCCTGCAGGGCGGGCAACTGCACGCCTGGCAACTGCCCGAACCGGTCTCGGCGTTTATCCCGTGTGCAAGTGGCGATGCGCTGGTGACCCTGAGCAGCGGCGTGTACCGGCTCGACCTCGATTCGCCGCAGTCCGACCCACGCCTGACCTTGCTTTGCGTCGCCGACCCGCACCCGGGCAACCGGGCCAACGAAGCCCGCTGCGATGCCCGGGGCCGGCTATGGCTGGGCACCATGCAGAACAACATCGGCGCCCAGGGTGAAGACCTGCCGGTGCTGCGGCGTTCCGGCGGGCTGTTCCGGGTGGATGCCGACGGTCACGTCACACCGTTGCTGCACGGCTTGGGGATTCCCAACACCTTGCTGTGGAATGACGAAGGCACCCACGTGCATTTCGGCGACAGCCTGGACGGCACGCTGTATCGACATTCGATCACCGATGAGGGGCAGCTCGCCCCCGCACAAACCTGGTTCGGGCCTCACCCGCGCGGCGGCCCGGACGGTTCGGCCATGGACACCGAAGGCTATATCTGGAACGCCCGCTGGGATGGCAGTTGCCTGCTGCGCTTGACCCCGGGTGGCGAGGTCGACCGGGTGCTCGAGCTGCCGGTCAGCCGTCCCACCAGTTGCGTGTTCGCAGGCCCGGACCTCAAGACCTTGTACATCACCAGCGCCGCCAGCCCGCTGAATCACCCGCTGGATGGTGCGGTACTGGCCATCGAGGTCGATGTACCGGGGAAAATCTGCCACCGGTTCGCCGGATAACCCACAGGCTTCACCGCTGTTCAACCCACTCAAAAACAACAACAAGGAGTCACCCTATGAATCGTCGTCGTGGTATCCGTTCCCTGTGCTGCGCCGCTGTGGCGGCGTCTGCGTTCAGCCTCAGCGGCCTGTTGCTGGCGGCTGAGCCTGTGAAAATCGGCTTTCTGGTCAAGCAGGCCGAAGAACCGTGGTTCCAGACCGAATGGGCCTTCGCCGAAAAGGCCGGCAAGGACAAGGGCTTTGAAGTGATCAAGATCGCCGTGCCCGACGGCGAGAAAACCCTCTCGGCCATCGACAGCCTGGCCGCCAACGGCGCCAAGGGCTTTGTGATTTGCCCGCCGGACGTGTCCCTGGGCCCGGCCATCATGGCCAAGGCCAAGGCCAACGGCTTGAAAGTGATCGCCGTGGATGACCGCTTTGTGGATGCCAAGGGCAACTTCATGGAAGACGTGCCTTACCTGGGCATGGCCGCCTTTGAAGTGGGCGAGAAGCAGGGCAGCGCCATGGCCACCGAGGCGAAAAAACGCGGCTGGGACTGGAAGGACACCTACGCGGTGATCAACACCTACAACGAACTCGACACCGGCAAGAAGCGCACCGACGGTTCGGTCAAATCCCTGAAAGCCGCCGGCATTCCAGACGACCACATCCTGTATGCGGCCCTCAAGACCCTCGACGTGCCTGGCAGCATGGACGCCACCAACTCGGCATTGGTGAAACTGCCCGGCGGCGCGAAAAACCTGATCATCGGCGGCATGAATGACAACACCGTGCTCGGCGGCGTGCGCGCCACCGAAAGCGCCGGCTTTGCCGCGGCCAATGTCATCGGTATCGGCATCAACGGCACCGACGCCATCGGCGAGTTGAAGAAAGCCAACAGCGGCTTCTTCGGTTCCATGCTGCCCAGCCCGCACATCGAGGGCTACAACACCGCGAGCATGATGTTCGAGTGGATCACCACCGGTAAGGAACCACCGAAGTACACCGCGATGGACGAGGTCACGCTGATCACCCGCGAGAACTTCAAGCAGGAGCTGGAAAAGATCGGTCTGTGGAACTGACGACCGCTGACGTTCCCCGGCGGCCCTGGTGGCGGGGCTGCCTGACCTGTGTGACGAGGTGGTTATGCACGCGCAACTGAAACAACCCGAGAGCGCCGGCGCCAGCCTGTGCTTCAACGGTATCGGCAAGACGTTTCCCGGGGTCAAGGCGCTGGACGGCATCAGCTTCAGCGCCCACCCCGGGCAGGTCCACGCCTTGATGGGCGAGAACGGCGCCGGCAAATCCACGCTGCTGAAAATCCTCGGCGGCGCCTACCAGCCCAGCAGCGGCAGCCTGCAGATCGGCGCGCACACCCTGGCCTTCAAGTGCGCGGCCGACAGCATCGCCAGCGGCGTCGCGGTGATCCACCAGGAGTTGCACCTGGTGCCGGAAATGAGCGTGGCCGAAAACCTGTTCCTCGGGCACCTGCCGGCCAGCTTTGGCTTGATCAACCGCAGTGCGTTGCGCCAGCAGGCATTGGCGTGTCTCAAGGGCCTGGCGGATGAAATCGACCCCGAGGAAAAAGTCGGGCGGCTGTCCCTGGGCCAGCGCCAGTTGGTGGAAATCGCCAAGGCGTTGTCCCGTGGCGCCCATGTGATTGCTTTCGACGAACCCACCAGCAGCCTGTCGGCGCGGGAGATCGACCGGCTGATGGCAATCATCGGTCGCCTGCGGGACGAGGGCAAAGTGGTGCTTTACGTGTCCCATCGCATGGAAGAGGTGTTCCGCCTCTGCAACGCGGTGACCGTGTTCAAGGACGGGCGCTACGTGCGCACCTTCGAGGACATGAGCAGCCTGACCCACGATCAACTGGTGACTTGCATGGTCGGTCGCGACATCCAGGACATCTACGACTACCGCCCACGTGCGCGCGGTGCGGTGGCGCTCAAGGTCAACGGCGTGCTGGGCCACGGCTTGCGTGAACCGGTGAGTTTCGAGGTTCACCAGGGCGAGATTCTCGGCCTGTTCGGGCTGGTGGGCGCCGGGCGTACCGAGATGCTGCGGCTGCTGGGCGGCCTTGCGCGCACCACCGCCGGCAGCCTCGATTTATGCGGTGAAGCCTTGCGCCTGCGCTCACCCCGCGACGCGATCGACGCCGGCATCCTGCTGTGCCCCGAGGACCGCAAGAAGGAGGGCATCGTGCCGCTGTCCAGCGTTGCCGAGAACATCAATATCAGCGCGCGCAGTGCCCATTCGCGGTTTGGCTGGTTATTGCGCGGCCGTTGGGAGAAGGACAACGCCGCCCGGCAGATCCAGGCGCTGAAGGTCAAGACGCCCACGGCCGCGCAGAAAATCATGTACCTGTCCGGTGGCAATCAACAGAAGGCCATTCTCGGGCGCTGGCTGTCGATGCCGATGAAAGTCCTGCTGCTGGACGAGCCCACCCGGGGCATCGACATCGGCGCGAAGGCCGAGATCTACCAGATCATCCATGACCTGGCGGCCCGCGGGATTGCGGTGATCGTGGTGTCCAGCGACCTGATGGAAGTGATGGGAATTTCCGACCGAATCCTGGTGCTGTGTGAAGGCGCGATGCGCGGCGAGATGAGCCGCGAACACGCCAATGAATCCAACCTGCTGCAAATGGCCCTGCCGCGCCAACGCGCCGGGAACTGACGAGGTGACTATGACAAGCCAAAACACGGCGCTGCCCACGGCGCGCAAGCCCCTGGACCTGCGCAGCCTGCTGGACAACTGGGCGATGCTGCTGGCAGCGGTGGGGATCTTCGTGCTCTGCACCTTGCTGATCGACAACTTCCTCTCGCCCCTCAATATGCGTGGCCTGGGGCTGGCGATCTCCACCACCGGGATTGCCGCGTGCACCATGCTGTATTGCCTGGCGTCCGGGCATTTCGACCTGTCGGTAGGCTCGGTGATTGCCTGCGCCGGGGTGGTGGCAGCGATCGTGATGCGCGACACCGACAGCGTGTTCCTGGGCATCGGTGCGGCGCTGCTGATGGGCCTGGTGGTGGGATTGATCAACGGCATCGTGATCGCCAAGCTGCGGGTGAATGCGCTGATCACCACGCTGGCGACCATGCAGATCGTGCGCGGCTTGGCCTATATCTTTGCCAACGGCAAGGCGGTGGGCGTGTCCCAGGATTCGTTCTTTGTCTTCGGCAATGGCCAATTGTTGGGTGTGCCGGTGCCGATCCTGATCACCATCGTGTGCTTCCTGTTCTTCGGCTGGCTGCTCAACTACACCACTTACGGGCGCAACACCATGGCCATCGGCGGCAACCCGGAGGCGGCGTTGCTGGCGGGGGTGAACGTGGATCGCACCAAGATCATCATCTTCGCCGTGCACGGGGTGATTGGCGCCCTGGCCGGCGTGATCCTGGCTTCGCGCATGACCTCCGGCCAGCCGATGATTGGCCAGGGTTTTGAACTCACGGTGATTTCGGCCTGTGTGCTGGGCGGGGTCTCGTTGAGCGGCGGGATAGGCATGATTCGCCACGTGATTGCCGGGGTGCTGATCCTGGCGATCATCGAGAATGCGATGAACCTGAAGAACATCGATACCTTCTACCAGTACGTGATCCGGGGTTCGATCCTGCTGCTGGCGGTGGTGATTGATCGCATGAAGCAACGTTGAACCTGGTGAGAGCTGTCGAGCTTCAGCTCGACAGCTCTCACCCGTTTAGTTGGCAGAGAATTTCAGCACGGTGTTCTGGGTGTAGGTCTGGCCAGGGTCGAGGCGGGTGGACGGGAAATTCGGCTGGTTGGGAGCGTCGGGAAAGTGTTGGGTTTCCAGGGTAAACGCGCTCCAGTGGGCGTAGGGTTTGCCACCCTTGCCCTTGATCGAACCGTCGAGGAAGTTGCTGGTATAGAACTGCACGCCGGGCTCGCTGGTATATAGCTGCAAGCGGCGCCCGGACTGCGGGTCGTGCACCTCGGCGGCCAGTTTGCCGAGGTCACCCTGGGTGTCCAGCACCCAGTTGAAGTCAAAGCCACCTTGTTTCGGCTCGGCGTATTTCAGCTGGGGATGATCGTCCTTGATGTGCTGGCCGATGGCGGTAGGTTTGAGAAAGTCCATCGGCGTGCCGGCCACCGGGGCCAGTTCGCCGGTGGGAATCAAGGTGCTGTTGACCGGGGTGTAATGGCTGGCATGCAGGGTGGCCAGTTGCTTGAGCACGTCACCGTTACCGGCGCCGGCGAGGTTGAAGTAACTGTGGTTGGTGAGGTTCAGCACCGTGGGTTTATCGGTGCTGGCCTTGTAGTCGATGTGCAACTCGTTGTTGTCGTTGAGGCTATAGGTGACATCGACTTTCAGGTTGCCGGGAAAACCCATCTCGCCGTCCTTCGACAGGTAGCTGAGGGTCACGCCCACCGAGTCATCCTGCTTGACCGGCTGGGCTTTCCAAACGTGCTTGTCGAAGCCCTGCGGGCCACCGTGCAACGAGTTTGGCCCGTCGTTGAGGGGCACCTGGAAGCGTTTGCCGTCCAGTTCGAACGCGCCTTTGGCCAGGCGATTGCCAAAACGGCCGATGGTCGCGCCAAAGAACGCAGTGCCGGCCTGATAGCCCTGGACGTTATCGAAGCCCAGTACCACATCGGCGAACTGGCCGTGTTTGTCCGGTACCTTGAGCGACTGCAGCACAGCGCCGTAGGTGATGACCGTGGCTTGCATGCCATGGCTGTTACGCAACACGTACTGCTCGACGGCGGTGCCGTCGTTGGTCTTGCCGAAGGGTTTGTGTTCGCTGGACAAGCCAGCGGCATGAGCGCCAAGGCTGGCCATCGCCAGGGAGAGGCCAAGGCTGGTAAGCAGGAATCGGGATTGCCGCATGACTGAGCTACCTTTATTGTTGTTAATTAAATAGTTCGACTATTTATCGTATTTCGATCAAGTGCCGTGCTGATATATAGACAAAATCGCAAAATTTGCAATATAAAATAAGACTAAATAGAGCGGAGTGACCGTCACATGCACACTGAAAAACAGCCTGTCGCCCAAGCCACGTACCCGGACCTGCGGGATAAGACGGTGTTGATTTCCGGAGGGGCTTCCGGGATTGGCGAATCCATGGTGCGAGCCTTTGCACGCCAGGGTGCCAGGGTGGCGTTCGTGGACCGGGCGCAAGGGCAGGGTGACCGGTTGGCGGCGGTACTGTCGGCCGAGGGGCATAGCGTCGAGTTCGCCCATTGCGACATCACCGACGAGATCGCCTACAAGGCCGCGATCGGGCGCCTTGCGCAAACCCTGGGGCCGATCAACGTGCTGGTGAACAACGCCGCCAATGACGTTCGGCACACTCTGGATCAAATCGACTCAGAGCTGTTCGACCAACTGATTTCAGTCAACCTGAAGCACGCCTTTTTTGCCGCCCGGGCCGTGGTACCGATGATGAAGGCGGCGGGGCACGGCTCGATCATCAACCTGGGGTCCGTCGGCTGGATGATGGCCTCCAGCGGCTACCCGGTGTACGCCGCCAGCAAAGCTGCGGCCCACGGCATGACCCGCGCCCTGGCACGAGAGCTGGGGCCCAGCCGGATCCGGGTCAACACGCTGGTGCCGGGTTGGGTAATGACCGAAAAACAACTGGCGCTGTGGGTGGACGACGCGGCCCGGGAACTGATCAGCCGCAGCCAGTGCCTGCCGGGCAGTGTGCAGCCGGAACATATCGCCAACATGGCGCTGTTTCTGGCGTCGGATGTGTCGGCGATGTGCTCGGCGCAGAATTTTATTGTGGATGGGGGTTGGGTCTGAAACGTCTCTGCCAAACGTGATCTCTAAGTTTCTCAAACGTCATCAACCATTTATTTTGGGCGTGATACGCTAGCGTTACTTTTGAATTGGCACTGGTCGTTCCCGCGTACACGGCGACAGTGAGGAGTGAACATGTCGAAAATTTCCCACCACGATCTACGGCGCTCGTTTCGCGAGTTGCTCGCCTCCCAACACTGCTTTCATACCGCTTCGGTGTTTGACCCGATGTCGGCCAGGATCGCTGCAGACCTGGGCTTTGAAGTCGGTATCCTGGGCGGTTCGGTGGCGTCGCTGCAGGTCCTGGCTGCACCGGACTTCGCGCTGATTACCCTGAGTGAATTCGTCGAGCAGGCCACCCGGATCGGCCGGGTTGCACAACTGCCGGTAATCGCCGACGCCGATCACGGCTACGGCAATGCGCTGAACGTGATGCGCACCGTGCAGGAGCTGGAGCGTGCGGGCGTTTCGGCGCTGACGATTGAAGATACCTTGCTGCCTGCGCAGTTCGGGCGTAAATCCACCGACCTCATCAGCACCGAAGAGGGCGTGGGCAAGGTCAAGGCGGCGCTGGAGGCGCGGGTTGATCCGCAGCTTTCGATCATCGCCCGGACCAACGCCGCCGTGCTGCCGGTGGACGACGTTATCCATCGCACCAAGGCGTACCAAGAGGCGGGTGCAGACGGCATCTGCATGGTGGGTATCCGTGACTTCGACCACCTTGAACAGATCGCCGAAGGCCTGACGGTGCCGCTGATGCTGGTGACCTACGCCAACCCGAACCTCAATGACAATGAACGCCTGGCCAAACTGGGCGTGCGGATTGTGGTGGCCGGCCACGGCGCCTACTTCGCCTCGATCAAGGCCACCTACGACAGCCTTCGCGAACAGCGCAACCTCACCCGCAGCACGTCAAACCTGACGGCCAGCGAGTTAACCCATACCTACACCTTCCCCGATACCTACGTGAACTGGGCCAAAGAGTTCATGGACGTTCAAGAGTAAAACCCTGTAGGAGCGAGCTTGCTCGCGAAAAACTCGAGGACACCGCGTGCATTCAGGATGCCAGCGTTATCGTTGACGTTTTTCGCGAGCAAGCTCGCTCCTACAGAGGCTCTAAGCTAATTCCATAAAATTATTTATTTTATTTTTTATAGATCAATATCATCTAACTGAGTTGACCCTTGAAGAGCCGGGAACCGCGCTGCTCAAGTCTTATCCGCTCAGGAATCTATAAAAATGAAAACGCTGAAACTGGCCCGGAATCTCTTCTCGGCCGTGGGCCTCGCTGTCCTTTCCCTAAGTGCTCAATCCGCTGACCTGACCTTCGGCTACATCAACGGCATCGACCCGATCAAGCGCGCGATTGCCGATGGCGAATATGAAAAGGGCATTGGCCAGAAAATCGATTGGCGCGCATTCGATGCGGGCCCGGCCGTGTTGGCGGCGATGGCGTCCGGCGATGTACAGATCGGCAACCTGGGTTCCAGCCCGCTGGCCGCAGCGGCTTCGCGCAACATGCCGTTGGTGGCATTCATTGTCAGCGCCCAGATCCGCAGTTCCGAGGCACTGGTGGTGCGCGACGGCAGCGGGATCAAGACTCCTGACGACCTGATCGGCAAAACCATCGCCGTGCCGTTTGTCTCAACCTCCCATTACAGCCTGCTGGGTGCGCTGAAGCACTGGAACCTGGACCCGCGCAAGGTCAACATCGTCAACCTGACACCGGCGCAAATCACCGCCGCGTGGGCCCGTGGCGATATCGACGGGGCGTTTACCTGGTCGCCTGCCCTGGGAGAAATCCGCAAGACCGGCAAGATCCTCACCGACGCTGGCGAGGTTTCAAACTGGGGCGCGCCGACCTTTGAAGTGTGGGTCGCCCGCAAGGATTTCGCCGAAAAGAACCCCAAGATCGTGGCCGACTTTGCCAAGGTCAGCCTGGCAGCCATTGCCGATTATGCGGCGCATAAAAAAGACTGGACTGCCGACTCTGCCCCTGTGAAGAGCATCGCCCGGCTCACCGGGGCTAACGCTGCGGATATTCCCGAGTTGCTGGAAGGCTCTTCGTTCCCGACAGCCGCCGAACAGAAAAGCGCGCAATACCTCGCCGGCGGTACGGCCAAGGAAATCGCCAAGACCGCCGAGTTTCTGAAGGAACAGGGGAAAATCGAAAAGGTGCTGCCGGACTATTCAGCCTTTGTCAGCGACAAGTTCATCGGAGAGTAATCATGGGCCTGACGCTTCATCCCCTTGGCCCTGCCATCGGCGCCGAGGTCGAGGGGCTGGATATGTCCCTGACTTTGACTGATCAACAGCACGACTGGGTAGAGCAAGCACTGCTGCAGCATCAGGTGTTGTTCTTCCGTAACCAGGCCATTACCCCCGCGCAGCACGTAGCGTTTGCCGCGCGATTTGGTGATTTGCACCGGCATCCGATTTATCCGCACGTTGACCAGCACCCGGAACTGCTGCTGATCGACACCGCCGTGACCGATGTGCGCGACAACGCCATCTGGCACACCGACGTGACCTTCCTCGCCGCGCCGGCGATGGGCTCCGTATTGGCGGCCAGGCAAGTGCCGGCCTTTGGCGGGGATACGTTGTGGGCCAATGGCGTGGCAGCGTTCGAAGCGTTATCGGCCCCCATCAGGCATCTGCTTGATGGCCTGACCGCTACCCACGAGTTGACCAAGTCCTTTCCCACCGAACGGTTTGGCAGCACGCCCGAAGCATTGGTACGCTACGAAAAAGCCAGGAAGGATCACCCGCCGCTGTCACACCCGGTGGTCAGGACCCATCCCGCTACGGGTCGCAAGGCATTGTTTGTGAATGAAGGCTTCACCACGCGAATCAACGAGCTTGAGGCGGCAGAAGGTGAGGCGCTGCTGCGGCTGTTGTTCAGCCACGTGAGCCGCCCGGAATTTACCGTGCGTTGGCGGTGGAAGGCGAATGATGTAGCGTTCTGGGATAACCGCATTACCCAGCATTACGCGATTGATGATTACCGGCCGCAAAGGCGGGTGATGCACCGCGCGACGATTTTGGGTGACGTGCCTTTTTGATGGAGGATCAGTCGATGGACCTGCCCTTGGTGATCAACCCGGACGACTATCTGGAAACCGAGTTCGGCAGGGAATTCACGCCTGAGCGAAATCGACAGGCATGGCAGCTCGCGTATGCACGGTTGAGGCACGTACTGTCGGAAGCCGAAGCGGGTGCTCATGTTTACGTGGTCATGGGCGTGCAGGGGGCTGGCAAGTCGCGCTGGGTGTCGGAAAACCTTGAGCGGTTGGGTCGTGGGGCGATCGTCTTCGATGCGGCCCTGCCTGCGCGGCGTCATCGGGAGGAGCTGCTTTCCATTGTCAGGGAATATGCAATCCCGGTAACGGGCATCCTGGTGAGTGCACCCTTGGAGCTGGCGTTAGCGCGAAACGCACAACGCAGCGCTGACAAGAGAGTGCCGGAGGAGGCGTTGAAAAGCGTGTTCAATATGCTTGAGACGCCTAGTGAAGACGAAGGATTCGTATGGGTGCAAACCATCGAACAACAGGCTCCGCTGCCCACAACCCTGCAAACTGCCCGGATGACCCTGGTTGTGCCTGATGTGGTGCTCGCTGAAAAACTCGCCGATGCCTTGAACGCCAGCTACGCATTGCACCGTCAGTTTCTCGTATGGAGCAAGCCGCACTGGACGCTGGAGGACACGCAGGAAAGCTTGCAGCGGGCGACAAAAGACTTCGATGAACCTGCCGGGGAGAAAAGATATTTTCTGTTATCTCGCGACGATCCCCAGGCATTGGTGGGCTGTATCGGCCTGCTGCCGCTGGTCGATGAGGTTTACAGCTACGAAGTTGGCTATTGGGGCAATCAGGCTCACGCCGGTCTGGGGCTGATGAGGGAGGCTTTGGCTGCTCTGGTTTCGCAGTTGACCGGGCACACACTGCGTCTGACCACTTCCTCGGCGAACCTATCCAGCCAACGACTGGCTGAGGCTGCGGGATTTGAATGGGTGGAAACCCTTCAAGGCGCGCGTCGCTGCGAGTACTTCGGGGTACGCGATACGCTGATTTACCGCCGGGCGTCCCGGGATACGAACACACTCTCCTGATCAAATGAGATCAAATGTGGGAGCTGTCGAGCCCCAGCGAGGCTGCGATGGGATCACCGCGCTGTACCTGCCAGACCGCAGCACCTGCATCGCAGCCTCGCTGGAGCTCGACAGCTCCCACATTGTTCTGAGCGATCAGTCCTCGCGTTTCACCACCAACGTCAAGATGTCATAACTGGCCACCAACTCACCCAGCTGGTTGGTCACCTCCACATCCCACGCCACCACGCCTTGCGGAATGCCCTGCGGGCTCTTCTTGCCCTGGTCGATCTTGCGCTTGCAGGTCAGCCGCGCCTGGATGGTGTCGCCAATGCCCACCGGGTTGATAAACCGCAGGGTGTCCAACCCGTAGTTCGCCAACACCGGCCCCGGTGCCGGGGACACGAACAGCCCGGCCGCCGCCGACAGCACAAAATAACCATGGGCGATGCGCTTGCCGAATTGCGATTCCTTGGCGGCGATGTCGTCGAAGTGCATGTAGAAGTGGTCGCCCGACAGGCAGCCGAAGTTCACCAGGTCGGCCTCGGTGACGGTGCGGCGGTGGGTCAGCAGTGATTCGCCAATCTGCAGGTCCTGGAAGAACCGGCGGAACGGGTGCACTTCGGTCTCGATGACCTTGGCGCCGCGCACGTATTCGCCGGTGACGGCCGCCAGCATGGTGGGCGAGCCCTGGACTGCCGCGCGTTGCAGGTAGTGTTTCACCGCGCGCAAGCCGCCGAGTTCTTCGCCACCACCGGCGCGGCCCGGGCCGCCGTGTTTGAGCTGTGGCAGCGGCGAGCCGTGGCCGGTGGATTCGGCGGCGGATTCGCGGTCGAGCACCAGCAGGCGGCCGTGCCACGCAGCCGCGACTGGAATGGCTTTGGCGGCGATCTGCGGGTCTTTGGTGATCAGGCTGGCGACGAGGCTGCCTTTGCCCCGTGCGGCGAGGGCGAGGGCTTCGTCCAGGTCGTCGTAGGCCATCAAGGTGCTGACCGGGCCGAAGGCCTCGATGTCGTGTGCGCCACCCTCAGCGTGCGGGTCTCGTGCTTGCAGCAGGGTCGGGGCGAAGAACGCGCCCTGGTTGACGTTTTCGCCGCGGGGTTCAAACCCGTCGCGGGCGCCGAACAACATATCGCTGCTCTGCAACAGGCTTTCCAGGCGCTCGGCCACGTCTTTCTGCTGGTCGTGGGAGGCCAGCGCGCCCATGCGCACGCCCTCCACCGACGGGTCGCCCACCACGACTTTTTTCAGGCGATCCCGCAGGCGGGTGGCGACGGCGTCGATGTGTTTGGCCGGCACGATGGCGCGGCGAATGGCGGTGCATTTCTGCCCGGCCTTGGTGGTCATTTCCCGGGCGACTTCCTTGATGAACAGCTCGAACTCTTCGTCGTCCGGGCTCACGTCCGGGGCGAGGATCGCGCAGTTCAGCGAGTCAGCCTCGGCGTTGAACGGCACCGAGTTGCGGATCAGGTTAGGGTTGACCCGCAGCTTGGCGGCGGTGTCGGCGGAGCCGGTGAAGGTCACCACGTCCTGGCCTTGCAGGCGGTCGAGCAGGTCGCCGGTGCTGCCGATCACCAGTTGCAGGCTGCCCGCTGGCAGCAGCCCGGATTCGTCCATCAGGCGCACCACGGCTTCGGTCAGGTAGCTGGTGGCGCTGGCCGGCTTGACGATGCACGGCATGCCCGCCAGGAAACTCGGGGCGAATTTTTCCAGCATGCCCCAGATCGGGAAGTTGAACGCGTTGATGTGCACCACCAGGCCGCCACGGGGCACCAGGATGTGCGTACCGGCGAAACTCCCCAGCTTGCTCAACTGCATTGCCGGGCCTTCGTGGACGATATTGCCCGATGGCAACTCCCGCGAACCGAGGCTGGCGTAGGTGAACAGGGTGCTGTTGCCGCCTTCGATGTCGATCCAGCTGTCGGCACGGGTCGCGCCGCTGTGGTGGGAGAGGGCGTAGAGCTTTTCCTTGCGCTCGCTCAGGTACAGGGCGATGGCCTTGAGGCGCTGGGCCCGTTGCTGGAAGTCCAGGGCCATCAGCCCGCTGACGCCCTGGCGACGGCCATGCTCGATGGCTTCGGCGAAGTCCGGACGCTCTTCATGGGTGCGTGCCAGTTCGTGGCCGTCGATGGCGCTGCGCAGCACCTGGGCGCCGTGTTGGCCGATCCAGCGGCCAGCGATAAAACTTTGCAGGGTAGGGGCGTGAGGCATCACGATTTCTCCGGGTTGAATAAAGAGAGTTAGTGTTTGCTGGCGCCTGCGGCACCAATGCCGGTCATGGAGCGAATGAACTGCGCCAGGTAACGCCCGCGCTCAATGGCGGCGCGGGGCGAGCGGTCGGTGACGGAAAAGACCCAGGCGCTGAAAAACGCCAGGCTCATGGAGAACAGGGCCGGGTTGGAGTACGGGAACAGCGCCTTGTCGTAATGCAGCACGTTGACCCACACCGCCGGGCTCAGCACCAGCAGCACGATGGCCGAGACCAGCCCCGCCAGGCTGCCGGTCACCGCGCCACGGGTGGTCAGGCCCTTCCAGTACATCGAGA
Source organism: Pseudomonas sp. BIGb0558 (assembly GCF_024807515.1). Lineage (NCBI taxonomy): Bacteria > Pseudomonadati > Pseudomonadota > Gammaproteobacteria > Pseudomonadales > Pseudomonadaceae > Pseudomonas > Pseudomonas sp. BIGb0558. The sequence goes on along the minus strand of NZ_JANUEW010000031.1, from coordinate 17,334 downwards.
GGAACAGCACCGGGAAATTCACCGAGGCGGCGATTGCCAGTACCAGGCCCGACAGGAACGCAATGTTCTGCGACTCAAACAGCAGGCCGAGGATGATCGCCAGCACGCCGATGCACAGCGTGGCGATACGCGACACGCGGATTTCCTGTTGCTCACTGGCCTGGCCCTTGCGGATCACGCAGGCATACAGGTCATGGGACACCGCCGATGCGCCGGACAACGCCAGCCCGGCCACCACGGCCAGGATGGTCGCGAAGGCCACCGCCGAAATGAACCCGAGGAACAGGTTGCCGCCCACGGCCTGGGCCAGGTGCACGGCGATCATGTTGCCGCCGCCGATGATTGCGCCATTGGCATCCCGGAAGCTCGGGTCAGTGCCCACCATGACGATGGCGCCAAAGCCGACGATGATCAGCAGCAGGTAGAAGTAGCCAATGAAACCGGTGGCGTAGAACACGCTCTTGCGCGCTTCCTTGGCGTCGCTGACGGTAAAGAAGCGCATCAGGATATGCGGCAGCCCGGCGGTGCCGAACATCATGCCCAGGCCCAGGGAAATCGCATCGATCGGGTTCGACAGCAAGCCGCCCGGCGCCATGATCGCGTTGCCCTTGGCGTGCACAGCGGTGGCGCCGGCGAACATCGCTTCGGTGCTGAAGCCAAAATGCTTGAGCACCATGAACGCCATGAAAGTGGTACCGAACAGCAGCATCACCGCCTTGATGATCTGCACCCAGGTGGTGGCGAGCATGCCGCCGAAGGTCACGTAGAACACCATCAGCACGCCCACCAGCATCACCGCGTACAGGTAGTCGATGCCGAACAGCAGCTCGATCAGCTTGCCGGCGCCAACCATTTGCGCCACCAGGTACATCAAGGCCACGGTCAGGGTGCCGAAGGCCGAGGTCAGGCGCACCGGGGTTTGTTCCAGGCGGTAGGACACCACATCGGCAAAGGTGTACTTGCCCAGGTTGCGCAGGCGTTCGGCGATCAGGAACAGGATAATCGGCCAGCCAGCCAACACGCCCAGGGCGTAAAGCAGGCCGTCATAACCGTTGAGGAACATCATCGCCGAGATGCCGAGGAATGACGCCGCGGAGATCATGTCGCCGGCGATCGCCAGGCCATTCTGGAACCCGCTCATGCCGCCGCCGGCGGTGTAGAAATCGCTGGCGGAGCGGGTGCGCAGGGCGGCCCAACGGGTGACGCCGAGGGTGAACAGCACGAACACCAGGAACATGCCGATGGCGTTCCAGTTCAATGGCCGGGATGCACCGTCGGCGGCCACCGCCAAGTCGGTGGCCAATGCCAAAGGCAGGAGAAACCACGCCACAAGCCGGCTCATACTGCGCACTCCTGCTTGAGTTTGTCGTTCAGCGGGTCGATCACATGGTTGGCGCGGTACACATAAAAGCCGGTCAGTGCGAACGCCAGCAGCACAATCACCACACCCACCAGCATGCCCACGGTGGTCACGCCGCCGCTCAACGACTGCCCGAGGGTGGCCGGGGAGAACGCCACCAACAGCACAAACCCGAAATAGATCACCAGCATGATCAGCGACAGCGACCAGTACAGGTTCTGTTTGCGGCGTACCAACTGGATGAAATCGGGATGTCGACGGATGCGTTCGATAGCGTCGGGGGTCATGGCGGTGTGCTCCTTTTTATTGTTGTTGTGGTTAAACCTGCGCCCTGTAGGAGCGAGCTTGCTCGCGAAAAACCTGAGGGCGCCGCGTTGATTCAGGCTACCCGCGTCATCGTTAACGACCTTCGCGAGCAAGCTCGCTCCTACAGGGGAGCGGTGTGTCCTTAAAGCTGATCGAAATCCAGTACCACCTTGTCGCTGACCGGGAACGCCTGGCACGACAGCACATAGCCGGCGGCCACTTCGTAGTCCTCCAGGGCGTGGTTGCTGTCCATCTCCACTTCGCCTTCGATCACCTTGCATTTGCAGGTGGAGCACACGCCGGCCTTGCACGAATACGGCAGCTCAGCGCCTTGGGCGTTGCCCGCGTCAAGAATGCTTTGGCTGTTGCGGGGCAGGTCGAAAGCCAGGGCGCGGCCATCGCTGATCACGGTGATCTGGCTGACCGCCGCATCCACTTGCCGCGCCGCTTCACGAGCCTCGCGTTTGTGCTGGCTGCCGGCGGCGGCGAACAGTTCGAAGTGAATGCGCTCCGGCGCCATGCCCTTGGCCTTGAGGCTGTCGCGCACGGTTTCGGTCATTTCCTGGGGGCCGCAGATAAAGGCCGCGTCGAGGGCTTTTACGTCGAGCCAGCGGGAGAACAGTTGCTCGCATTTGTCAGCGTTGATACGGCCGTTGTAGAGGTCGACATCCTGTTGCTCGCGGCTGAACACGAAGATCAGGTTCAGGCGCTGCAGGTAGCGGTTTTTCAGGTCTTCGAGCTGTTCGCGAAACAGCGCGCCGGAGCTGGAACGGTTGCCGTACAGCAGCGTCACGCGGCTGTGGGGCTCGGTTTGCAGGGTGGTCTTGATGATCGACAGGATCGGCGTGATGCCGCTGCCGGCGGCCACCGCCAGGTAATGACCGTGGCGAGCGGGATCCAGGTCCACATGAAAATGCCCGGCGGGCGGCATCACTTCCAGGCTGTGCCCGGCCTTGAGCTGCTCATTGGCAAACGCCGAGAACCGCCCTCCGGCCACGCGCTTGATGGCGATGCGCAGTTCACCGTCATTGACCCCGGTGCAGATCGAATAAGAGCGGCGCACTTCCTCGCCATCCAGCTGGGTGCGCATCACCAGGTGCTGGCCCTGGGTGAAGTGGAAACTGTCTTGCAGGTGCTGCGGAATCTCGAAGGCGATGGACACCGCGTCACGGGTCTCGTTGCGCACATCCTTGATGGTCAGGCTATGAAATTTGCTCATTGTTGTTCTCCAACCAAGCGGGCCGCTGGCCCCTCAGATGCACTTGAAATAGTCGAACGGTTCCAGGCAGTCGCGGCAGCGGTGCAGCGCCTTGCAGGCGGTGGAGCCGAATTCGCTGAGCACTTCGGTGTGGGTGCTGCCGCATTGCGGGCAGGCAATCACCGGGCTTTCGCCGAGCAGGCTGCGCTTGCTGCTACTGCCTTGGGGCGGTGCGATGCCGTAGGCCCGCAGGCGTTCGCGGCCGCTGCTGGTGATCCAGTCGGTGGTCCAGGCCGGGGTCAGCTTGCGTTCCAGTTGCGGCGCACGAAAACCGGCCAGTTCCAGGGCATCGCGGATATCGCCCTCGATCACTTCGGTGGCGGGGCAGCCGGAGTAAGTCGGCGTGACCACCACATGCAGATGGCCGGCCTGCCAGTCCAGGTCGCGCACTATCCCCAGGTCGACCACGCTCACCACCGGCACTTCCGGGTCCATGACCTGGGCGAGGGTGGCCCACGCCGCGGCCAGGTCGGTGGGTTGCGCCGGCCGTGCGCCCTGGTCGCTGGCGATCAGCTCACCAGGTTGCATCGGGGTACGCTCGGGGCAGGAATTGCATTTCTGCCAGCAGAATCCCCAGGTGCTCGCTGTGCAGGCCGCGGCGGGCGTCCAGGTAGAAATAGCTCGCGGCAGGCGGCACGGGCAAGGTGGCGCTGGTGAAGATCTCGCTGACCTTGGCCTGCCACGCCGCAGCCACTTGCGCCGTGTCCGGCGTGATGCCGGCGGCGTGCAGGCGCTGTTCACTGTCGTCGGCGCTGGTCAGTTCCACGGTGAACCGCCACAACTCGGGGATCGCCGCGAGCATGCGTTTGTGGCTTTCCTCGGTGCCGTCCCCCAGGCGCTCCACCCACTCGCCGGAGCGGCGCAGGTGATAGGTGACTTCCTTGACGGCCTTGGCCGCGATGCCGGCGATGCGTTCGTCGCTGGACTGGGCCAGGCCGTTCAACACCGGCAAGTGCCAGGCGTCATAGAGGAATTGCTTGAGAATGGTCACCGCGTAGTCGCCGTTGGGTTGCTCTACCAGCAGCAGGTTGCGATAGGCCCGCTCATCCCGGCGGAAGGCCAGGTGATCGGCGTCGCGCCCGTCGTCCAGCAGCTCGGCGGCGTATTCCAGCCAGTTGCGGGCCTGGCCCACCAGGTCGAGGCCGACGTTCATCAGTGCCAGCTCTTCTTCCAGCGCCGGCGCGTGGCCGCACCACTGGCACAGGCGCTGGCCCTGGATCAGGGCGCTGTCGCCGAGGCGCAGCAGGTATTCGATCAGATCGGTTTTAGTGTTCATGGTCGACCTCACATGTGTCCGACTTCGGCCGGCAGCTCGTAGAAGCTGGCGTGGCGGTAGACCTTGTCGTCGGCCGGGTCGAACAGCGGGTCTTTCTCGTCCGGAGACGAGGCGGTGATCAGCGCGGAAGGCACCACCCACAGGCTCACGCCTTCACTGCGCCGGGTGTACAGCTCCCGAGCGTTCTCGATGGCCATGGTGGTGTCGGCGGCATGCACGCTGCCCACGTGCTTGTGATTAAGGCCGTGCTTGCTGCGCACGAAAACTTCAAACAGGGTCCATTCAGACATAACGGTGACTCCACATCAGGTGGCCGATCAGGCGGCGTTCTTGTTCTGTTTTTTACGGGCGTGGGCCACGGCGGCTTCGCGCACCCAGGCACCGTCTTCAATGGCTTTGCGACGGGTGGCGACGCGTTCCTGGTTGCACGGGCCGTTGCCCTTGAGCACCTCGTAGAACTCGCTCCACTGGATCTCGCCGAAATCGTAATGGCCGCGTTCGGGGTTCCACTTCAGGTCCGGGTCGGGGCAGGTGCAGCCCAGCAGTTCCAGCTGCGGGATGGTCTGGTCGATGAAGCGCTGGCGCAGTTCGTCGTTGCTCTGGCGCTTGATCTTCCAGGCCATGGACTGGGCGCTGTTGGGGGAGTGTTCGTCGCTGGGGCCGAACATCATCAGCGACGGCCACCAGAGGCGGTTGATTGCGTCCTGGACCATGTCTTTTTGCGCCTGGGTGCCCTGGCGCATCATGGTCAGCAGCAGTTCGTAGCCTTGGCGTTGGTGGAAGCTTTCTTCCTTGCAGATGCGCACCATGGCCCGGGAGTAGGGGCCGTAGGAGGTGCGCTGGAGCACCACCTGGTTGACGATGGCGGCACCGTCAACCAGCCAGCCCACTGCGCCCATGTCGGCCCAGTTGAGGGTCGGGTAGTTGAAGATGCTGGAGTACTTGGCCTTGCCGCTGTGGAGCTTGGCGATTTCTTCGTCGCGGTCGGCGCCCAGGGTTTCCATGGCGCTGTACAGGTACAGGCCGTGGCCGGCTTCGTCCTGGATCTTGGCCATCAGTTGCAGTTTGCGTTTGAGGGTGGGGGCGCGGGTGACCCAGTTGCCTTCGGGCAGCATGCCGACGATTTCCGAGTGGGCGTGCTGGGAGATCTGGCGGATCAGCGTTTGACGGTAGGCGTCGGGCATCCAGTTCTTGGCTTCGATCTTGATTTCGGCGTCGATCTTTTCCTGGAAGGCGCGCTCCTGGTCGGACATCTCCGACAGGTCCTTGATGCGCTTTACTCCGGTTTCTACAAGCTGTGCGTACATGGGGGGTCTCCCGCCTTGTGTTTTGTCGTAGGCATGGAGAACTTTATAAGCGATACGGAAATTAATATCAAACACAAAATTTAGTGTCGGTATTTGGTTTTGTATCGCTTTGGATGGGGTGTATATCCGTTTCTTCGGTAACGGCGGCTTATGGTTTCGCTCTTACAGCGACTCACTTTGGAAAAGCCCCAAAGTAAGCAAAGGGCTCTGCCCCGCCTGTCGGCACCTCGCTTAGGCTCGGTGTTCCCTCACTCCGGGATTGCTCCGCGGGCCGCCGCGACGGGGCGTCCCTGCCCCGTCGCGGCTAAACCGGCGTCCTGCCGGTTTACCCGCTCCTCAATCCCTGCGTTCGGCCTCGGGCTGAATGGGGCAGTCAGATCAAAAGCAAGATCAAGATCAACAGCACGGCGGCCTGAAAGCCGACCTGAGTGTTAAAAGCCAGATCAAAAGCCACAGCGAAAACCAAATCTGAAACTGATGCTAATGCGAATGCAGAGCTGCTTTTCTGTAGGAGCTGGCTTGCCGGCGATGCAGGCGACTCGGTACATCAGATACACCGAGGTGATGCCATCGCAGGCAAGCCAGCTCCTACAGTTGACCGTGCCCGCTGTAGCTTTTGATCTTGATGTTGCCTTTGCTTCACCACACTCAAGCCGGCCTGTAGGCCGCTGTGCTGTTGATCTGCTTTTGATCTTGATCTTAGGCGCCCCGTTAAACCACGCTGGCCGAACGCAGGTATTACGGAGCGGGTAAACCGGCAGGACGCCGGTTTAGCCGCGACGGGGCAGGGACGCCCCGTCGCGGCGGCCCGCGGAGTAATGCCGGAGTGCGGGCACACCGAGCCTAGGCGAGGTGCCGAGTGGTGGGGCAAGAGCGTTTTGCTTACTTTTGCGCTGTTCAAAAGTGAGCCGCTGTAAGAGCGGAATCCATATCAGAAACAACCCAAATAACGGATATGTACCCCACCCAAACGAGCAAAAAAAAGCCCCACAAATGCGGGGCCAAAAAGGTGCAGCAGTCATGCTTTAGGGCGCTTGTCCATCACATGGCAAGCCTTGCCCTCAGACCGCTTGATCGAATGCAGCGGCTGCAAAACGATACGCGAGCTGATCCCGATATACGTCTTGATGTGCTTGCTCAACTCACTGGCCACAGCTTTCTGCTGCTCATCATTGAGATGCTGATGCTCAGCCTTAAGCTCCACATGCACATCAACGCTGTCCAGGTTCCCATTACGATACAGATGTATCTCATAACACTCTGAAAGCTGTTTTATTTTGAGCGCCTGCTCCTCAATCTGCGTGGGAAACACATTCACCCCACGAATAATCAGCATGTCATCACTACGCCCGGTGATCTTGTCGATACGCCGCATCGGCCGCGCAGTCCCCGGCAGCAACCGCGTCAGGTCCCGGGTGCGATAGCGAATCATCGGCAGCGCCTCCTTGCTCAAGGAGGTGAACACCAGTTCACCCATCTGCCCATCCGGCAGCACTTCACCCGTCACCGGGTCGATGATTTCCGGGTAGAAGTGATCCTCCCAGATCGTCGGCCCGTCCTTGGTCTCCGCACACTCCATGGCCACACCCGGACCCATGATTTCCGAGAGCCCGTAGATATCCAGCGCAGTGATCCCCAGCCGCGCCTCGATGGCACTGCGCAACTCAGCAGTCCACGGCTCGGCCCCAAAGATCCCCAAACGCAACGCCAACTTGTGCGGATCAATCCCCTGGCGCTCGATTTCATCGGCAATGTTCAGCATGTACGAGGGCGTGACCATGATGATGTCCGGCTGGAAATCCTTGATCAGTTGCACCTGCTTTTCAGTCTGCCCGCCGGACATCGGAATCACCGTGCAACCCAGGCGCTCAGCGCCGTAGTGAGCACCGAGGCCGCCGGTGAACAGCCCGTAGCCATAGGAAATATGCACCTTGTCGCCACGCCGGCCACCGGCAGCGCGGATCGAGCGCGCTACCACATTGGCCCAGGTGTCGATGTCGTTCTGGGTGTAACCCACCACCGTCGGCTTGCCGGTGGTGCCGCTGGAGGCGTGCAGGCGCACCACCTCGTTCATCGGCACGGCAAACATGCCGTAGGGGTAGCTGTCCCGCAGGTCGCTCTTGGTGGTGAACGGGAATCTGGCCAGGTCGTCGAGGGACTTGATGTCATCGGGGTGCACCCCCAGCGCGTCGAAACGCTGACGGTACAGCGGCACATTCTGGTAGGCGTGGCGCAGGCTCCAGCGCAGGCGCTCCAGTTGATGGGCGCGCAGTTGGTCGACGCTGGCGGTTTCCAGCGGGTCCAGCACAGGGTTAAGCACGGCGTTTGGAATAGGCATGTTCATGAGTTCACTCGAATTATTTTTGTGTATCAGCCCACCGCACACCGTGGGCTTTGAGTGCATGCCCCAAGGATACCGCTAGGTTCCTCGGGAATCGCGAATCTTTAGTCGGACAACCGCTCGATGATCAGTGCGATGCCCTGGCCCACGCCGATGCACATGGTGCACAGGGCGTAGCGGCCGCCTCGTTCTTCCAGCTCATGCAGGGCGGTGGTCACCAGCCGTGCGCCGCTCATCCCCAGCGGATGGCCGAGGGCGATGGCGCCGCCGTTGGGGTTCACCCGCGGGTCGTTGTCCCCCAGGCCCAGTTCGCGCAACACCGCCAGGCCCTGGGCGGCGAAGGCTTCGTTGAGCTCGATCACGTCCATGTCCGCCAGGCTCAGGTTGGCCAGTTCCAGCACCTTGCGGGTCGCCGGCACCGGGCCGATGCCCATGATCCGTGGCTCTACGCCGGCGGTAGCCATCGCGACCACCCGGCCGCGGGCAACCAGGCCGTGACGCTTGGCAACTTCGGCGCTGGCCAGCAGCAGGGCGCAGGCGCCGTCGTTGACCCCGGACGCGTTGCCGGCGGTGATGCTGCCGCCTTCGCGGAACGGCGTGCCGAGTTTCTGCAGTTGCTCAAGGGTGGTGTCGCCCCGTGGGTGTTCGTCGTGTTCCACCACCTTGGCCGGGCCTTTGCGCTGGGGGATTTCCACCGCGACGATTTCCTTGGCCAGGCGCCCGCTGGCCTGGGCCGCCGCTGCACGTTGCTGGCTGCGCAGGGCAAATGCATCCTGGTCGGCGCGGGAGATGTTGAACTGCTCGGCGACGTTTTCGGCGGTCTCCGGCATCGAGTCGATCCCGTAGGCTTTTTTCATCAGCGGATTGACGAAACGCCAGCCGATGGTGGTGTCGTACAGCTGCGCATCGCGGGCAAACGCCTGCTCGGCCTTGCCCATCACCAGCGGCGCACGGGACATCGATTCCACACCGCCCACCAGCATCAACCCGGCCTCGCCGCAGCGAATCGCCCGGGCCGCGCTGCCGATGGCGTCCAGCCCCGAGCCGCACAAACGGTTGAGGGTGGTGCCCGGCACGCTCACCGGCAGCCCGGCCAGCAGCGCCGACATGCGGGCCACGTTGCGGTTGTCTTCGCCGGCCTGGTTGGCGCAGCCGTAGATCACATCGTCGACGCGGCTCCAGTCCACTTGCGGGTGGCGGCGCAGCAGTTCGCGCAGCGGCACCGCACCGAGGTCGTCGGCGCGCACGCTGCTCAAGGCGCCTGCGTAGCGGCCAATCGGGGTGCGTACCGCGTCGATGATCAAGGCGTCATTCATTCGGATTCTCCTGCGCCAGCACCGTGCCGCGCACTTTGTAGGATTTGCCATGGAACAGCGCAATCAGCTGGCCCAGTTGGTTTTCGATACGGACGTCGTAGTTGCCGGTGCGGCCCGAGCGGCTTTGCTCGCGGCAGTCGGCACTCAAGGTGTCGCCCAGGTGTGCCGGGGCGATGTAGTCGATGCTGCAACCCAGCGCCACGGTAGCGTCGTTGTAGCTGTTGCAGGCGAGGGCGAAGGCCGAGTCCGCCAGGGCGAACAGGTAGCCGCCGTGGCAGGTGCCGTGGCCCTGGATCATGTCGGCGCGCACGCTCATGCCCAGGCGTGCGCAGCCCGGCGCCACCGAGAGCAGGCGCATGCCCATGCCCTGGCTTGCGGCGTCGCGGCTGAACATGGCCTGGGCGCATTGGTTGGCCAGGTTCATGGCTTCATGGTTGGTCATGCAGTGCGCTCCTTTCAGCGGCCCTTGAAGCTTGGGCTGCGTTTTTCCATGAAGGCGGCGACGCCTTCGCGGTAATCCTCGCTGCGCCCGGCCAGGCGTTGCAGGTCGCGCTCCAGCTCCAGCTGTTCATCAAAGGTGTTGCTCAGGCTGGCGTTCAGGCTGCGCTTGATCAGCGCCAGGCCGTAGGTCGGTTGGGTGGCCAGGTGGCGGGCCAGGGTCAGGGCTTCGTTGCGCAGTTCGGCGTCGTCCACGCAGCGGTAGATCAGGCCCCATTGCTCGGCTTGTTCGGCGCTCAGGCGATTGCCCAGCAGGGCCAGGGCCTTGGCGCGGGCCATGCCCACCAGGCGCGGCAGGGTCCAGGTGCCGCCGGAGTCGGGGATCAGGCCGATCTTGCAGAACGCCTGGATAAAACTCGCCGAGCGGGCGGCCAACACCAGGTCGCAGGCCAGGGGTATGTTCGCGCCGGCCCCGGCGGCTACACCGTTCACCGCGCAGATCACCGGCAGGGGCAGGTCGCGCAGTTGGCGGATCAGCGGGTTGTAGAACTTCTCGATGGATTCACCCAGGTCCGGCACCGCGCTGCCGGGTGCCACGTTGCGGTCGCTGAGGTCTTGCCCGGCGCAGAAGCCACGACCTTCGCCGGTCAGCAGCAGCACGCGCACGTCGGGGTTTTCCTGAACCAGCTTCAGTGCCTGCTGGACCTCGCCATGCATCTGGGCATTGAAGCTGTTGAGCTGGTCGGGGCGATTGAGGCTGAGCAGGGCGACGCCGGCCTCGATGGAAAACAGGATGTGTTCGAAGTTCATGGTCGTGAGGCCCTCACGGTGCACGCTCGGCGGTCAGCCGGCTCATTATTGGATCGGCAAGGTCTGCCGGTTTTGCCGGAGTATAGCTTTAACGTGATACATAAATGCAATGATAAAATTGATTTGGTGTGTCTTGTTTTGGAAGGTTTGAAAATGGATTGGTCAGGTTGTTGGCCGGTAAACACCTGATAAATCCCATATTTTATTGGCTTTAAATCGAATATATAGGGCGTTTTAGGCTGCTTGGCCGATAGGTGATCCAAGCGATACGCTTTTTCAGCTTTGTGCTTATAAAATGATGTGATACAAAATAAGCCAAGATCGGCATCGCTTTGCGAATACGCCATAAAAGGAATCCTCCATGACCTGCTACAGCCTCGACGGCCTCACCCCGGTGGTCGACCCCACGGCCTACGTTCATCCCTCGGCGGTATTGATCGGCGATGTGATCATCGGCCCTCATTGCTATGTGGGGCCGCTGGCGAGTCTGCGCGGCGACTTCGGGCGTATCGTCCTCGAAGAAGGGGCCAACCTGCAGGACACCTGCGTGATGCACGGCTTCCCGGACAGCGACACGGTAGTGGAGCGCAACGGCCACATTGGCCATGGCGCGGTGCTGCACGGTTGCCGGATCGGCACCGATGCGCTGGTGGGCATGAATGCCGTAGTAATGGACAACGCGCGCATTGGCGCTCGCTCCTTTGTCTCGGCGGCGGCGTTTGTCAAAGCCGGTTTCGAGTGCCCCGAGCAGTCGTTGGTGATGGGCACGCCGGCCAGCGTCAAGCGCAACCTCAGCGACGAGGAGGTGCACTGGAAGCAAACCGGCACCCGCGAATACCAGCGCCTGGCCCAGCGCTGCCTGGAGCAGATGCAGGAGTGCGCCCCCCTGAGCGAGCCTGAAGCCGACCGGCCACGGATCAGCGACAGCGGCCTGCGACCCAAGGGCACATGAATCGCCTGCATCCCGACGCCGCTAAAAACGGTATATTTTCTCTTTTTGCCTCGGTACGCCCATGTCGTCACTGACACCCCTGAACCAACTGATCACCCGCTTCCAGGAGCAGACGCCGATTCGCGCCAGTTCCTTGATCATTACCTTGTACGGGGACGCCATCGAGCCCCACGGCGGGACGGTGTGGCTGGGCAGTCTGATCCAGTTGCTCGAGCCCATCGGCATCAACGAACGGCTGATCCGCACCTCGATCTTCCGCCTGACCAAGGAAGGCTGGCTGACCGCCGAGAAAGTCGGGCGCCGCAGCTACTACAGCCTGACCGGTGCCGGGCGCCGGCGTTTCGACAAGGCCTTCAAGCGGGTCTACAGCTCCAGCGTGCCGGCGTGGGATGGTTCGTGGTGCCTGGTGATGCTCACACAGCTGACCCAGGACAAGCGCAAACAGGTGCGTGAAGAACTGGAATGGCAAGGTTTTGGTGCGATAGCCCCGACCGTGCTGGCCTGCCCGCGCAGCGACCGCGCCGATGTCAACGCCACCTTGCTCGACCTCGGCGCCCAGGAAGACACCATCGTCTTCGAGACCACGGCACAAGATGTACTGGCCTCCAAAGCCCTGCGAGTGCAGGTGCGCGAGAGCTGGAACATCGAGGAACTGGCGGCCCATTACAGCGAGTTCATCCAACTGTTCCGACCGCTCTGGCAAGCGCTTCGCGAACAGGAACAGCTTGCGCCTGCGGATTGTTTCCTGGCACGGGTCCTGCTTATTCATGAATACCGCAAACTGCTGCTGCGCGACCCGCAATTGCCCGACGAATTGCTTCCCGGCGATTGGGAAGGCCGCGCCGCCCGCCAGTTGTGCCGCAATATTTACCGGTTGATCTACGCCAAGGCCGAGGAATGGCTGAACAGCGCGCTGGAAACTGCCGACGGCCCGTTGCCGGACGTGGGCGAAAGTTTTTACCGGCGGTTCGGAGGCCTGAAATAAGGAGCGACGCTGTTCAGGAGAACGGGTGGAGTGATGTGGCGTAGAGAATAAAAATAAGCCTGCGTGAGGCCTGAACATGATGTCTTCAATTGCACAGCGCTGTGATGGGTTCGACCAATGGATCCATCAGATCAATCAGATCTGCGGCGCGTTTGATGCGCAAGTCCTGGGGGATGGTTTTTCCGGGCAGATCCGCGAATACCAGAGCGGCGCGCTGAAGCTCAGCTTTGTCGACGCCTGCCAGGCGCGGCTGTTTCGCACCCCCACGCAAATCGCGGCGGGCGAGGGCGGCAAGTACTTTGCCGTGTTCCAGCTCGACGGCACGGCGGGCATGGCCCAGGGCGACAGCAAGGCGCTGTTGCGCGCCGGCGACATTACCCTGATCGATGCGGCGCACCCCAGCGACTTCACCTACAGCGAGAACTCGCGGCAGTTGTCGTTGATCCTGCCGGCGTACCTGGTGGAGCAGACCTTGCGCTTCAACCCGGTCAAATGCGGGCACCGCATCGAGGCCACGTCGCCGATGGCGATGCTGTCCCGGCAACTGATTTTGCAGGCCACCCAGCAAGACAACCTGACCTTGCAGGAAAGCGAGGCGACGCTGGAAGCGATCATCAACCTGCTGCGCCCGGCCATCAGCCAGGCGGGTGAAGTCGGTGATGCTCACGAGCGGGTGTTTCGCAAGACCCTGGAGTGCATTGACCAACACATTCGCTCCGAAGAACTGTGCCCTGAATGGCTGGCGCGGGAGGTGGGAATGTCGGTGCGCGGGCTGTACCGGATCTTTGCACGCAAGGGTTTGGTGGTGGCGCGGTACATCAAGAACCGGCGGCTGGATTTGTGTGCTGAATCGCTGCGCCAATCCAGGGTGGAGGAGAAGCTTTCGGTGCTGGGGTACTCGTGGGGATTTTCGGATTCGAGTTACTTTTCGACGGCGTTCAAGTCGCGGTTTGGCATTGCGCCGGGTGAGTACCGCAAACAACACGCCTGAACTGTAGGAGCTGGCTTGCCTGCGATAGCGGAGTGTCAGCTACCCATTCCTGGCTGACCCACCGCTATCGCAGGCAAGCCAGCTCCCACAGGGTTCAGTTGGGCATTCCGTCTTCGATCGCAATCCCTTGCGCGCGCATCTCCTTGATCAACCCCGCCCGCGTCCCCGGCAGGTTGAGCATTGCCTTGTGCCGCAACTCAGTCACTTCCGCAGCGCTATAAGGCTGGTAATCCACCGGCGTACTCTTGCCCGCCATCCCGTCCGGGCGCATCAGCCAGTTCAGCAGATCCGCCAGTTGCCCGTCGTTCAGCGCCGACTGCGACATCCCCGGCACCCGCACCAAAAACGCCCGGCCACCCGGCACCTTCAGAAAGTTGCCGACAAACCCGGTCATCCTCGGCGTGTCGTTCGCCGCCGAGCCCATGCCGCTGCCCAAATGGCAGCCGGCACACTGCAGCTGATAGTTGGTCGCCACGCTGTACCCGGCCTGGGCGATGGGCGTTTGCGGCGACTCATTACCCGGTGCGTGCTTCTGGTTCGGATTGGGAATCGCCCGGGCCTGGGCGAGCGGGGCGGTGAAGACACACATCAAGCTCAGCAAAAACAACGTACGCATGACAAGCCTCTTGCACTGACCTGTGGCGAGGGAGCTTGCTCCCGTTGGGCTGCGCAGCGGCCCCAATATCTTTGGGAGCGCTTCGCACTCCAGCGGGAGCAAGCTCCCTCGCCACAAGGGTGAGTTAAACCGCGACGCCGCGAATGATCGAGACCGTGCAGTGGTAGATGTGGGATTTGGCCGCCAGGCACCAGTTCACATCGTTGTTGTTGAACGGCCGGTACGCCGGCTCTTCACTGTCGTTACGCGTGCACGCGCACTGGGCGCAGCTTTGCTTACCGCAGCAGTCGTTATAGGAAATGATGTAGTCCTTGCCATCCGCCGGGTTGCGGCAGGTGCCGATCCAGGTCACCTGGGACGCCTCGGTGCCCGGTGGGCAGGACGTCACCGACCCGCCGCAGCAACTGCACAGGAAGCCGTCGATGGAGCAGTAGCGCCAGTAGTCGCAGCTGTTCGGATCGCCTGGGTCACCGGCTTTCGGGTTGTCGGCGGCCAGCGCCTTGCTGGTGCGGTCCAGGGGCAGCAGCAGGGGCAACGCGGCGCCTGCGACCATCAGCGAACCCATGCGGGCCAACAGTTTGCGCCGTGACGTAGTGTCGGCCAGGCGACGGGTCGAGCGCTCGAATAACAGATCCAGCAATTTCATGAGAGTCTCCCTGCCTTAATCAGTGGCTATGGCCGTGGCTGTGGTCGTGGGGCTGCGGCTGGCTGTTGAGGTATTGCTGCAGCGTGGCGCTTTTCAGGTGTTCGACTTCGAACAGGCTGTCCAGGTGCTCGCGGGAATTGACCAGGCCCTTGGCGCGCAAGGTGCCGCTCTTGTCGATCAGTGCAGCGTACGGCAGCTTGCCGATCTGGTAGGTCATGCCGACTTCCGGACCGACCACGTAGGTGACGTCGTCCAGCTTGTGCTCGGTGATCAGTGCTTGCTGGGCTTCCATGTCACCGTCGCTGATAAACACCACATCGAGACGGTCGGCCTGTTCCTTGGCGATGGATTTGATCGCTGGCAACAGGGACTTGCAGATCGGGCAGGTCGGCGAGAGGAAGAACAGCAACTGGTTCTTCTCACCGGCATAGCCGAAGTTCACCGGGCGACCCTTGCGGTCGGAAGCAGTGACTTGCGGTGCCGGCTCATTCACCGCCACGCCCTTGTCCACCATCAGCGCGCCAGCCGGGGCGATGCGCCCGTGCAGCACGCCAATCTGGCGCACCAGGCCCATCACGGCGAACGCCAGCGCCAGCAGCAGGACCCACAGCAGTACGTTAGAAACAATCAGGCCTTCCATTGATCACCTACCAATCAGTTTGAGCAGAAGAGGGGAGTTCGCCAGCAAGCCATCGGCGGCGGCGTAAATCAGCAGCGCGACGGCGCTGGCGGCGACGGTGACGAAACCGTCGAAAAAACCCAGGTCACGGGCAATCGGCGACACGCAGGCCAGCAAGGCCACGGCCACCAGTGCGCCGTTGCGCAGCAGCAGGATCGGCCGCAACGGCTGCGCCTGGTCGGGGCCTGCGCAACCGCAGTCGATGTCCCGGCGACCGCGCCACAGGTTGATGCCGATGGCGGCGGCGTACAGCGCAATCAGGCCGGCGGCACTGAAGGCTGCCCAGGAACGAGTGGCCGGCACCAGCAGGGCAAAGGCAATCACCAACTCCAGTAGCGGGATCACCCGGGCGCCGGGACGGGTCAATGCCTCGGGCAGCAACTGGTAGTCCGCCAGTTGCCGGGCGAAACGTGCCGGTGCGCGCAACTCGTGGGTTGCGGCACTGGCCAGCAACACCGCAATGGCGAGGGCGCTGGCAATGATGAAGATCGGGTCGATATGCATGGCCGAACCTCTTTAGTAGCTCATGATCTGGGTGGCGGTCTTCGCCACCTTGGCCATGCTACCGGTGAGTTTGTTGGTCTTCAGGTCGAAGATCTGCAAGCCGCCTTCGACGTCTGCGCCCAGCAACAGGGGCTTGTCGTCGCCGGTGGCCTGCATGCTCCAGACCGGCGTCGGGGCTTCCAGGGTGGCTATCTTTTTCTGGGTCTTGAGGTCGTAGGCCCAAATGATGGTGCTTGGGTCTTCCCACTTCATGGGTTCGTGGTTGTCATGCATCAGCACGTACATACGGTTGAGCTTTGGTGCCACGGCCATCAGTTGCCAGCCACCCGGGGCCCAGCCGGTTTTCTTTTCTGCATCGGTGGTGAGTGACCACGATGGCAGGATTTTCGGGGCATCGCCGGAGAAGTCGACGGGGCGTATGGTGCCGGTGGTGGTGGTGAAGTAGTAGGTGTCGCCCACGTTCACGGCGCGCTCGTTGAGCTTCTCGGCGTTGGGGTCGAAGAAGTGGGTGCGGTTGCGCGAGGTTTCCTGGCCTTGGTCATTCAGGGTGACCACTTGCAGACTGCCGTCGCCGCACAGGGAGGCGAAACGGCGGGTGCCGACCGGGTAGTTGAGCACGCAGCCGGGGATCGCGATTTCGGCGGTGACGGCGCGGGACTGGGTGTCGACCACGGTGACCGAGGTGGACGGGGTGAAGTTGTAGACGTAGACGAAACGGTCGTCGCCGCTGGTTTTCAGGCCGTAGCGTTGGGTCAGGGATTCGGCGCGTTTGTTCGGGATCAGTACTTCCCACGACGGCGACAGGCTGGAGCTGTCCCAGGCGGTGAGCACGTCGGTGCGATCGCCACGGGTGCCGCGGGAATAGTAGATATCGGCGCTGTACAGGGTCTTTTGGTCGTGGCTCAGGGCCGAGGGGGCGGCGAAGCCTGTGGGGACCATGCCGAGGACGCGTTTTTTGTCGGGGTCGACGACGGTGACGCGGCCTACGACGAAGCTTTCGAATTCGACGTCTACTACGAAGGCGCGGTGGGCTTCCGGCGGGAAGGCCAGGGTGGTCTGGCCGATGGTGTCTGGCGGTAGGTCCGCTTGGGCGCTGTTCAAGCCGAGTACAAGCAGGCCCAGACCCAGCGCTGACTGTACGTTGATCCTGTTGCTTCGCATTAGGGGCACTCCCTGAATTATTGTGTTTTGCTAATCGCGGGTGCTTTGGCAGATTCTTGCAAGTGGATTCTGCCTTGTGGGGGGATTGCAAGAATTGTTGTGGCTGCCAAGTGGTTGTGTGTCTGTGCCAATGGTTTGGGGTGGGGTGTATATCCGTTATTTTTGTTATGGCCGCTTATGGTTCCGCTCTTACAGCGGCTCACTTTTGAAGAGCGCAAAAGTAAGCAAAACGCTCTTGCCCCACCACTCGGCACCTCGCTAGGGCTCGGTGTGCCCGCACTCCGGCTTTGGACCGTGGGCCGCCGCGATGGGCCATCCTTGGCCCAGCGCGGCTAACCCGGCGTCCTGCCGGGTTACCCACGCTCCAAAGCCTGCGTTCGGCCAGCGT
>NZ_JANUEW010000030.1:0-75500 GCF_024807515.1 Pseudomonas sp. BIGb0558 | reverse complement strand
GGAGCTTGCTCCCGCTGGAGTGCGAAGCGCTCCCAAAGATCTTGGGGCCGCTACGCAGCCCAGCGGGAGCAAGCTCCCTCGCCACAGCAAGCTCCCTAGCCACAGCAAGCTCCCTAGCCACAGCAAGCTCCCTAGCCAGAGCAAGCTCCCTAGCCACAGACAGCAAGCCCTCTCACCACACCAACCTCCCTCACCACAGGTCATTCGCCGGCGCTGTGCTGCAACGTAAACACCTCAAACCCATCCCGCGTCACCGCCACGGTATGTTCCCACTGCGCCGACAGGCTGTTGTCCCGCGTTACCACCGTCCAGCCATCCTTCAGGCTGCGCACCTTGGCGCTGCCCTGGTTGAGCATCGGCTCGATGGTAAACACCATGCCTTCGCGCAGCTCCATCCCGGTGCCCGGACGGCCGAAGTGCAGGATCTGCGGCTCTTCGTGCATCTCGCGGCCAATGCCGTGCCCGCAATATTCACGCACCACGCTGTAGCCATTGCCCTGGGCATGGCTCTGGATGGCGTAGCCGATATCCCCCAGGCGGGCGCCGGGCCTGACCTGGCGGATCCCGGCCCACATGGCTTCGAAGGTCATTTCCACCAGGCGCCGGGCCTTGGGCGCCACGTTGCCGATCATGTACATCTTGCTGGAGTCGGCGATAAAGCCGCCTTTTTCCAGGGTGATGTCAATATTGACGATGTCGCCGTCCTTGAGCACGTCCTTGGCGCTCGGCATGCCGTGGCACACCACTTCGTTGATCGAGGTGTTGATGCAGAACGGGTAGTCGTACTGGCCCAGGCTCGCCGGCCGCGATTGCAGGTCATTGCGGATGAAAGCTTCCACGGCGCTGTCGATCTCGAGGGTCGACTGGCCGGCGGTGACGAAACCGTCGAGCATGGTAAAGACCTTGGCCAAAAGGCGACCGGCTTCACGCATCACCACGAGTTGTTCGGCGGTCTTGATCATTGACTGCGCCCCCGGATCAGGTCGGGCTTGTCCAGCAGCAATTTGTTGATCAGGTCGTTATAGGCCAGGTGCGGATTCAGTTCGGCGAGCAGGCCGATCTTGATCCAGAACTCGGCCTGGGCGTTGATGGAACGGTCCATGGCGGCGCTGGCCAGGCGGAGTTGTTCATGCAATTGGTCGGTGATCTTGACGATGCCCATGAGCTTCACTGTGCAGGGTTGATATATGAATCGTATATGTTTCGTATGCTCTGCGTAAAGCCTGGCGTTTCGCCATTGACTTGCCCCGCAGCGCCGGTTAATTTTGATTCATGACATTTCAAACCCTTCGTTGCCAGCCAAGCATTATTACCGCCATTCCTCATTTGGCGGGATAGCGCACGGCTGTACCCAAACCCGCCCTAGAGGCGGGTTTTGTTTTTCCGTCTCCAGGGCTTTGCAAATACCCAGGAGATAGCCATGAGCAGTCAGCCCCAAGCCCCCGGATTGCTTGAGCACTACGTAAAGAAGATTCTGGCCGCCCCGGTCTATGACCTGGCGGTGCGCACGCCGTTGCAGGCGGCGCCGGCGCTCTCGGCGTTGCTGGGCAACCAGATCCTGCTCAAGCGTGAAGACCTGCAACCGACCTTTTCCTTCAAGATTCGCGGCGCCTACAACAAGCTGGTGCAGCTCAGTGCCGAGCAAAAGGCCCGGGGCGTGGTCACGGCATCGGCGGGCAATCATGCCCAGGGCGTGGCACTGGCGGCCCGGGAACTGGGGATCAAGGCAACCATCGTCATGCCTTGCAATACGCCGGAGCTCAAAGTATTGGGGGTTCGCTCCCGTGGGGGCGAGGCGGTGTTGCACGGCGCAAGCTTCCCGTTTGCGCTGGCCCACGCGCTG
The DNA here is from genome assembly GCF_024807515.1 of Pseudomonas sp. BIGb0558. NCBI lineage: Bacteria > Pseudomonadati > Pseudomonadota > Gammaproteobacteria > Pseudomonadales > Pseudomonadaceae > Pseudomonas > Pseudomonas sp. BIGb0558. The sequence continues at coordinate 73,657 of NZ_JANUEW010000030.1, read as the reverse complement.
CACCTGGCCGAGGCCTCGGGCTGCACCTTTGTCTCGCCCTTCGATGACCCGGACGTGATTGCCGGGCAGGGCACCGTGGGCATGGAAGTGTTGCGCCAGCAGCAGGGCCCGCTGGACGCGATCTTCGTGCCGGTGGGCGGCGGTGGGTTGATCGCGGGGATTGCCGCCTATGTCAAATACCTGCGCCCTGAAGTGCGCATCATCGGCGTCGAGCCCGAAGGTTCCAGTTGCCTGTTGGCGGCACTGCGGGCGGGCAGTCGTGTGGTGCTGCCGAGTGTCGACAGCTTTGCCGATGGCACGGCGGTGGCACAGATCGGCGCCTTCGGTTTTGAAATCTGCCGGCACCACGTGGATGAGGTGATCACTGTCAGCAACGATGAGCTGTGCAGTGCAATCAAGTTGATCTACGACGATACCCGTTCCATCACCGAGCCTTCCGGTGCCCTGGCGGTGGCCGGTATTCGTCGGTATGTCGAGGCAACCGGCCAGCGTGGAAAGACCCTGGTGGCGATCAATTCAGGCGCCAACATCAACTTTGATAGTTTGCGACATGTTGCAGAAAGAGTTGCAGCACAACCGCCGGTTTATGAAGTTGTTGTTAGTTAAACGTTTCATCGGGGCGTTTTCACGCAACTACCTTCAGTCGAAGTAAAAACGCTCTGTGCTTATGAGGAAAGGTTACAACGGGACCGAAAATTGCCGAGTAGGCTGGTGATTGAAAGACGTCTTCCAGGGTTGGCAAGACGTGTCACGCAGGCGCCTTGGCGTGCCTGTCGACGCCCAACAAGCAGCCAAATAAATCCATTGGCGGTCTCAAATAAAGGAGAGGTTAGCCATGCTTTCGGATCTAGAGTTACGCGGCATTATTGAAGGAAGTTTCCTGCCTAAGCGGTGTGAATGTACCAAAGCCGAAGACGCGTCGTTGACGATTAAAGTCTATGACGAGAAAGACCGGGACCGGGTGGACTTCGAGGTCAAGGGGATTCAGGCCGATAAACTCGACAGCAGTCGAGCCATCTGCAACCTGATCACAGGGTTGCGCGAAGACCTCAGGCAACATCAGGCTCCAGCCCTCAAACGAGCCGGAGCGCGTCCTTTCCATTAAACGAAACGGACGGTCGAGGTTCTGTCATCGAATAATCTGCGGGCCTGGATAAACGCCAGGCCCACTGTTATTTGCCGCTGGATCAATTCTGGAAGTCACAGGCTTCCGACATTTTGCGATAGCTCACGTCCTGGACTTTGCCGGCACTGTCGAGGTACTTGATATCGGCATTGATCACTTTGCAGACATTGGTATCGGTTTCGTGCATGGCAAGCACCTTCTGCACATCCATCTTCTCGCCGTAGTGGTAAGGCGTGACGACGGGGGCTGTATCAGCCTGCGCCATCCCCGTTACAGCCGTCAGGGCCAGTGCGCCACCGAGCATTAACGTACGCAGTTTCATGGTGTTTCTCCGCAAGTCGTTCGCTGACTCATCAACACGATGAGTGCGGCCGCCCTGGGCAACGGCTAAGGCCGTGCGAGTGCGGTCGATTCAACTCTCGTCCCGGGGGATTAACCATCGATTAATTGAGGCTTTGCTGACAAAAGCTTCATCTTCAGCGCATGGGTAATATCACTTCAATTAACCGGAAAAGTCTGATACGAGCCGGGCAAGTCCTCTTGCTACCGTCGCCACCGGGTCCATCAATCGGATGGCGTTGGCACTAGGTGGAATTGGATTTGCAAAAGAAAATCGCAGCAGAGTTTCTGGGGACGTTCTGGCTGACCTTCGGTGGCTGTGGCAGCGCGATCCTCGCGGCGGCGTTTCCGGAACTGGGGATCGGTTTTGCCGGCGTGGCCCTGGCCTTTGGCCTTACGGTGCTGACCATGGCGTATGCGGTGGGCGGTATCTCGGGTGCGCACTTCAACCCGGCGGTCACCATCGGCCTGTGGGTCGGGCGCCGCGTGCCGGGCGTGGATGTGGTGCCGTACATCATTGCCCAGGTCGCCGGTGCGATCGTCGCGGCCGCCGTGTTGGCGCTGATTGCCAGCGGCCGGCCGGGCTTTGAAATGGGGGCGTTCGCCGCCAATGGTTATGGCCCGTTGAGCCCAGGCGATTACAGCCTGCTGGCGGCGCTGGTGGTCGAGGCTGTGGCGACGTTCTTTTTTGTATTCATCATCATGCGGGTCACCGGGCCCGGCTCTGCCGCAGGGTTTGCGCCGATTGCCATTGGCCTGGCACTGACCCTGATCCACCTGGTGGCCATCCCCGTCACCAACACCTCGGTCAACCCGGCCCGCAGCACCGGCCCGGCGTTGTTTGCCGGCGGCGAGTATGTGATGCAGTTGTGGGCGTTCTGGGTGGCTCCGATTGTCGGGGCTGTAGTGGGCGCCATCGTTGCGCGGGCAGTGACGTGTCCGAAAGAGTCCGGCCCTACCAACTGACCCGCACCCCGGCATTGCCACTGACGCCTTCAAACGCATTGCTGTCCAGTTGGGTGTTGTAGTCCGCCGCCAGGTAAACGCTGAAGGTGGACGACAGCTTGGCGACAACACCTACGCCCAGGTCGGCGGTGGAGGACTTGTGATCGGTCTTGATTCGGTCAACATCGTCGTAGGTCACCGTGTCGCTGCCGCCAAAGGTGCGCCAGGCGTTGACTCGCACGTAAGGCTCGATGGGCGTGTTCTGCACCAGGTAACGCCCCTTCAGGCGTGCCCCCAGGCGGCCGGTCCAGTAGTCCTGGGAGTCGTATGAAACCTTGGAGATACCGTCGTTCTGGCTGTCCATGTCGATGTGCTGGTTGATCACCTGCACCTGCGGCTCCACCACCCAATGTTCCGACACGGCAATCGGGTAGCCAGCTTCCGCCGACAGCGCCAGTGCGTGGCCCTTGTTGTCGATCTTCACGTCACGCTCGGATTTGCTGTCACCGTCGAAGCGTGTGCCCATAGCCACCAGGTCCACGTACCAGCCTTTGGGGTCTGTGAGGGTCCAGTAGGCGCCGAAGTTGTCGCCGTCAAGCTTCACCCGGCCGGAACGTGTGTCCTCAAACCCCATGGCGAAGCCTTTGATGTCACCTTGCAGGTGGCTTTGGCCGATGAACAGGCCGAAGCGTTGAGTCTGGCCGCCGCTGGTCTCGGAGGCGTAGAGGTCATGGCCCACTTGATAGCCTTTGATGGAGCCGTCGAAACTCGGCGACACCGTGCCGGTCCAGCTTTTGTTGAAGTCACTGCCATAGGCGCGGCCCCAGCCTGCCGGCGCTGTTCCGGTTTCACTGAGCAGGCTCTGTTCGCCCTGACGGTCATGAAAGGTGCCAAGGGCTTGTAGTGTCATCAACTGCGCCGCCGGGACGACCACCGAGTACACCGGCACTTCCAGGCGGTACAAAGGAATTGGCTCGGCACCGGCGACGGCGGTGGGCAACACCGGATTGCTCGCTGCCGACTCCGGCGAGTTGGCCGCCGCAACCTGACTGGGCGGCGGAGCAGGGGGCTCGACCGGCGCGACGGGCTGCGAAGTGGGCGGCTCCACGGACGGCTCATCCGGGTCAACCACCGGCGGCACGGGTGGGATGGGTGGCACGGGCACCACCACCGGTGGCGTCGGTGGCACGGGTGGAACCGCTGGCGGTTGCACGGCAACCACCGATGAACGCAGGTACCAGTTGTTTTCCGTGCCAGCGGTAACACCGCCCTTGAACAGCAGGTATTCATAGGCTCCGGCAGACACCGAGCCTTTAAGCGCAAAGGCGTCGGTGCTGCTGACGGCGCCATTGAGTGCCTGCACCACCTCGATCCCGTTATTTTGCGTGAACCCACCCGCGCCGCCGAGGTTGGTTACCGTCAGTTGGGTATGCCCGCTGATGGTCCCGTCTGACACCACCAGCTTGTCGCTGGCGGAGTTGTCGTCACCGAGCACCGACTGAAGCCACAGCTGGCCATTGTTGCCGACGTAATTGCCATACACCGTCAACGTATCCGTGGCGCTGTTGCTGCGGCTGGTCATGTCGAGGGTGCCGGCGTTATTGAGGGTCGCCAGGGCGCCCGCGGTGTAGGGGCGGATACTGCCTTGGGTCACGCCCAATGTGCTGCTGCCGTCGATATTGAAGGTGCCGGTGTTGCTGGCACTGTCGCCGAGGAAAAAGTCCCCGGCCAGGTCGAAGCGCGAGTTGTTGTTGAGGTTCACCGTCTCCCATCCGATATACCGTGCGGCGGTGCTGGACGTGGTGTTGTCGAAGGTCAGTTGGTCGTTGCCCAGGCCGCCATCGATGGACGGCGTTGCGCTCAACAGGCTTTCATTCAGGCCGCTGAGCCGTACGGTGTCGTCGCCGTCACCCATCAGCACCGCCGATTTGATCTGGCCGCCATTGGTCCAGTTGAACGTGTCATTGCCGACACTGGCGCGGATCTCGCCGGAGATGACGCCGCCGCTGACGCTAATGCTGTCATCGCCGCCGCTGGTACTGATATTGCCGCCGATGGTGCCGCCGGAAACGATGATCTGGTCGATGCCAAAACCGGTCACCAGGTTGCCGAGGATCGCGCCGCCGGACATGTTGTAGATATTGTTGTCGAGCTTCATGTCCACCCGGCCGATGGTGCCACCGGTCTGCTGCGCCACATCGCCGTCTTCAAACGCGCCAACGATGGTGCCGCCACTCATGAAAAAGGTGTCACGGCCATCGCCCTGGGCCAGGGACTGAATCTGCCCGCCGCTCATTACGAAGTCGTCGATGCCGGCGCCTTGCTGGACCGCGCCGGTAATCAGCCCCGAGCGGATTTGCACCGCGTCCTGGCCTGCGCCGAAGGTGACGCCGCCATTGATGGTGCCGGAGCCGCCTGCCGGTAGGATCAGGGTGTTGTTGCCCAGCAGGTCGGTGAGGCCGGCGCTGCTGCCGCTGTCGCAGGTATAGGTGTCGTTGCCCGGGCCTGGGGTGAGCACGCAAGCCGCGTGGGCTTGCTGGGGCGTGATGTAATGCAGTGAGAGGATGCCGACAGTCAAAACGGCGCGATTGCGAAAGGTCCGTCTATTGCCCATGGATCTGTCCTGCTTTTGTTATAAAAACTGCACGTGCCTTTCGGTCTAGTACAGTTTTTGACACAGTGCAGGTTTTTTGGACCGGTGGCAGTAGGGCTGAAAGCCACGTAATACGTGGCCTTCATGATGGCACATTGGTCCTTGCGGGACGTTTGTCAGTCCAACTGATGACGGTAAGGCAAGTCCGGGCCGGTCTTGCTGCAGGTCAGCGCCGCCGCACGGATGGCGAAGGTGAGCATGCCGCTGATCTGCTCGCGGGACAGCTGTTGCAGGCCCTCGACGGAGTCCAGTTGATGTTCCGTGAGCCAGGCAATCAAGGCGGCCTGGAAAGTGTCCCCGGCCCCTACGGTATCGGCCATCACCACCTTGACTGCCGGTGCCGACCAACTGCCGTGCTGACGGCTGAACACGGTTGCGCCGTCGCCGCCACGGGTCAGGAACACCAACTGGCAACGGTGCTGCAACCAGCCTTGCAGAATGCTTTCCGGTGCCTGGCCGGGGTAGAGCAGGTGCAGGTCTTCATCACTGACCTTGATCAGGTCGGCATGCTTGACCAGCTCGGCCACCCGCTCGCGCCACAGCTCGATGTTCGGCTGCGGGTTAAGGCGTACGTTGGGGTCGAGGCTGATCAGGCGCTTGCCGCTTTCCCGGCGGACCAGCGCCAGCAAGGTGTCGGCAATCGGCTGCACCACCAGTGAAAACGAGCCGATGTGCACGCCACGCACGTCGTCGCCCAGTGTCGGCAAATGTTCAAGCTGCAACTGCCGGTCGGCGCAACCTTCGCCACGAAAGCTGTATTGCGGTGAACCATTGGCACCCACGGCCACCATCGCCAGGGTAGTGGGCGCTGCGAACTCCAGCAGGTAGTCCTCACGCACACCTTCCTCCTTGAGCACCTGCAACAGGCGCCGGCCGAGGAAGTCGCTGGAGATCCCGGCGAAGAAGCCGGCATCAATGCCCAGGCGACGCAAACCTACCGCGACGTTGAACGGCGAACCGCCGGCAATCGCCTTGTAATTGACCAGGGACGCCTTGCCGCTGGCATCGTCCTCGCTGAAAAAATCAAACAGCGCTTCGCCACATACCAAATACATATTCGTTCGCTCTTAAAGGGATGCCACGTGCTGTTGATAACGCTCATACGCCTGCTGATAGGCGCTGACGCTGCCGGCATCCGGCACCGTGCGGCTGGCCGCGTCGACGCTGACGCAACGCTGGCACAGCTGCGCCAGGCTCTCACCGGACTGGCACCACGCCGCCTGGATCGCCGCGCCCAGGGCCGCGGCTTCGCTTTGTTCGGTGCAGATGACTTCGGTGTTCATGATATCGGCAACCATCTGCCGCCACACCGGGCTTTTCGAGCCGCCACCGATCAGGCGGATGCTCTGGCTTTGCAGGTCGGTCTGGCGCAGCAGGTCCAGGCCATAGCGCAGGCCGAACGTGGTGCCTTCGACCACCGCGCGGCACAGGTTGGCGCGGGTCAGGTTGGTCATGGTCAAGCCATGCAGGCTGCCGGTGGCGTGGGGCAGGGCGGGCACCCGCTCGCCGTTGAGGAACGGCAGCATGCTCACCCCGTCGGCGCCAATCGGGGCCTCGGCCACCTGGGCGTTGAAGGCCGCCAGGTCGAGGTCGAACAGTTCGCGGATCACTCCGGTGGCGTTGGTCAGGTTCATGGTGCAGATCAACGGCAGCCAGCCGCCGCTGGACGAGCAGAACGTCGCCACCGACGCCTGCGGGCTGACGTTGGCCTGGTCGGCAAAGGCATACACGGTGCCGGATGAACCCAGGCTCATGGTGATCACGCCGGGGGCGATATTGCCGGTGCCGATGGCGCCCATCATGTTGTCGCCGCCGCCGCTGGACACCTGGGCATTCGGGTTGATGCCCAGGCGCTCGGCGATGGCGGGCAGGACAGTGCCTACTGGCTGGTTGGCCTCGATCAACTCGGGCAACGCGGCTTCCAGGCGCCCGTCGGGGTCGATATGGCGCAACAGCGCCAGGTCCCATTCCCGGGTGCGCACGTTGAAATAGCCGGTGCCCGAGGCATCGCCGTATTCCGCGCAGGCGCGGCCGGTGAGCCAGTAGTTGAGGTAGTCGTGGGGCAGCAGGATATGGGCGATGCGCGAGAAAATATCCGGGTGCTGTTCGCGGGTCCACAGCAGCTTGGACACGGTGTAGCCCGGGGCGATGGCCACGCCGAGGCGCTCCAGGGAGCCGCTTTCGCCGCCCAGATGCTGCAGCAAGCGATCGTTTTCCGGCGTGGTTTCGGTGTCGCACCACAGTTTGGCCGGGCGCAGCACCTGGCCTTGGTCATCCAGCAGCACCAGGCCGTGTTGCTGGCCGGAGACGCCGATGGCGAGGATGTCCTGGCCGTCCACGCCGGCCTGTTGCAAGGCGCGGTGGGTGGCTTCGGTGAAGGCGTCGAGCCATTCCTGGGTGTGCTGTTCGCGGCGCCCGTTGGCGCCGCTGAGCAGTGTGTGGCTGGCGGCGCCCAGGCCCAGGACTTTGCCGCTGCCGGCGTCGAGGACGATGGCCTTGGTGCCCTGGGTGCCGCAGTCGATGCCGAGGTAGAGGTTTTGCTGGGTCATGATCGTCGCTCAGCAGTGTTGTTTTTGGAGTGAGAATGCGATCAATGTGGGAGCTGGCTTGCCTGCGATGGCGGTCTTTCAGCCAGCAACCATTTAGCTGATACACCGCTATCGCAGGCAAGCCAGCTCCCACATTTTTGATTCGGTTCCGTCAGTGGATATTGGCGAGCAGCCGCTCCAGCGTTTTACTCACACCCACATCCTGCAGGCTCTCGAAACACCGCTCAAACGCTGCCACAAACGCAGGGGAGTTGGGAATAGCCGTACCAAAAATCTCTTCCACCCCCAACAGCCGCTTGCTGATCAACGCATCGTCCGTCACCAGCCCTTGGCAAAACTCGGCGCGGGGGTCCGGAATGCGGAAGATTACGCCATTCTCATCCACGCCTTTCAAGTACAGCGCCCACGCCGCCACCACCAGCGCGGCGCGCTCGGTCTCGCGGCCATCGGCGATCAGGCGGTTGATGGTCGGGACGGTGAACTTGGGAAACTTCGACGAACCATCGGAACACACACGCTCCAACTGATCGGCAATCGCCTGGTTGGAAAAACGGTCCACCAGGGTCTGCTTGTACTCGGTCAGGTCGATACCCGGCACTGGCGCCAGGTTGGGCGTGACGTCCAAGTCCATGTAGGCGCGCATGTAGGCCACGAACAACGGGTCGTTCATGGTCTCGTGGACGAAGCGATAACCCTTGAGGAAACCCAGGTACGTCAGCGCCAGGTGACTGCCGTTGAGCAGGCCGATCTTCATTTCTTCGTACGGCGTCACGTCATCGGTGAACTGCACGCCCACCGTCTCCCACGCCGGGCGACCGTTGACGAACTTGTCTTCCAGCACCCATTGCACAAACGGCTCGCAGACCACCGGCCAGGCATCGTCGATGCCGTGGTCGTCGTGCAGTTGCAGGCGGTGCGCGGTGCTGGTCATCGGGGTGATGCGGTCGACCATGGCATTCGGGAAGCTCACATTGGCCTTGATCCACTCGTGCAGGTCAGGGTTGTGCAGCGCGGCAAAGGCCAGCAAAGCCTTGCGGGTCACGGCGCCGTTGTGGGGCAGGTTATCGCAGGACATCACGGTAAAGGCTGCAACCCCGGCGGCGCGGCGCTGGGTCAGCGCGGCGCAGATAAACCCGAACACGGTTTTCGGCGAGTGCGGGTTGGCCAGGTCATGCTGGATCTGCGGCAGGTTGGCCATGAACTCGCCGTTGCTGTCGTCGATGCAGTAGCCGCCTTCGGTGATGGTCAGCGAGACGATCCGAATCTGCGGGCTCGCCAGTTTGTCGATCAACGCCTGGGCACCGTCTTCGGCCAGCAGCATGTCGCTGATGGAGCCGATCACGCGCACTTCGGTGTCGTCGGTGTCGCCCAGCTCATACAGGGTAAACAGGTAGTCCTGGCCGGCCAGGTCGTCCCGGGCCTTGCGGTCTTCGCTACGCAAGCCCACGCCGCAAATGCTCCAGTCCAGGCCGGTGCCCGTGTTCATCAGTGCATCGGTGTAATACGCCTGGTGGGCGCGGTGGAACCCGCCGACGCCGATGTGCGCGATGCCTTGGCTTGTGTTGGCGATCGCATAGGCCGGCAACTGCACTTCAGGGGCCAGTTGCGTGAGGTTTTGCTTGTTCAGTTTCATCAGGAAATTCTCGCGAAATCAGGCGGCGGCGCGCAGCGGACGGGCCACGGCAACGCCGTCAGCGTCGAACAGGTGGCATTGGGTCGGGTCCAGGTGCAGCTGCAGGGTTTCGCCATACTGGCTGGCCATGTCGCCACGGATACGCAGGGTCAACGGCTCTTTGCTGGCGGTGATCACGTGGCAGAAGGTGTCGCTGCCCAGGCGCTCGCCGACGTCGGCGGTAACGGTCAGGGTGGCCTGGCCGGGGGAGGCGATTTCCAGGTGTTCCGGGCGAATGCCCAGGGTCACCGCGCTGCCGACACTCAAGGTCGCGCTGCTCAGGGGCAGGCTGATGCGCCCGCCGGCGTCCAGTTCGACTTCGCAGCCTTGTGCGTCCACGCGGGTGACCTTGCCTTTGAGGAAGCCCATTTTCGGCGTACCCAAAAAGCCTGCGACAAACAGGTTGGCCGGCTGGTGATACAGCTCCAGCGGCGAGCCCACCTGTTCCACACGGCCGCTGTTCAGCACGACCACCTTGTCGGCCAGGGTCATGGCTTCGACCTGGTCGTGGGTCACGTAGATCATGGTGGCCTGCAGCTCTTTATGCAGGCGCGACAGCTCCAGGCGCATCTGCACCCGCAGGGCGGCATCGAGGTTGGACAGCGGTTCGTCGAACAGGAAGATCTTCGGGTTGCGCACAATCGCGCGGCCGATGGCGACCCGCTGGCGCTGGCCGCCGGAGAGCTGCTTGGGCTTGCGCTCAAGCAGCGGGCCCAGCTCCAGGATGCGCGCCGCTTCGTTGACCTTGCTTTCGACAATCTTCTTGTCGACGCCGGCCAGGTCCAGGGCAAACGACATGTTTTTGCGCACGCTCATGTGCGGGTACAGGGCGTAGGTCTGGAACACCATCGCCAGGTCGCGCTTGGCCGGGGTGACTTCGGTGATGTCGCGGCCATCCAGCTCGATGGTGCCTTCGCTGACTTCTTCCAGGCCCGCAATCAGGCGTAGCAGGGTGGATTTGCCGCAGCCCGACGGGCCGACGAACACCACGAACTCCTTGTCGTTCACCTCAAGGTCGATGCCCTTGATGATGGAGAAACCTTCGAAGCCTTTTTGCAGATTCTTGATTTTCAGGTTGGCCATGATGGGCCTCCGCTTGTTGTTATTCGCTAGAGCCAAACACGTTAGCTGTAGGAGCCGGCTTGCCGGCGATGAGGCCCTTGAGCCTTGCGGCGACCTTGAGATCGCCATCGCCGGCAAGCCGGCTCCTACAGAGGTGTGGTTTGGCCGTTATTTCACGGCGCCGAAGGACAAACCGCGGACCAGCTGTTTCTGGCTGATCCAGCCAAAGATCAGGATCGGCGCACAGGCCAGGGTCGACACGGCAGACAATTTGGCCCAGAACAAGCCTTCGGGGCTGGAGTAGGAGGCGATCAATGCGGTGAGCGGCGCGGCGTTGGACGAGGTCAGGTTGAGTGACCAGAACGCCTCGTTCCAGCACAGGATCAGCGACAGCAACACCGTGGAAGCCAGGCCACCCTTGGCGATCGGCAGCAGCACCCGGACCATTTCCTGCCACAGGGTGGCGCCGTCCAGGCGGGCGGCTTCGAGGATGTCTTTCGGGATGTCCTTGAAGTAGGTGTAAACCATCCAGACCACGATCGGCAGGTTGATCAGGGTGTAGATGATGATCAGCGCAATGCGCGTGTCCAGCAGGCCAAAGCTCTTGGCCAGCAGGTAGATCGGCATCAGCACGCCCACCGGCGGCAGCATCTTGGTGGAGAGCATCCACAGCAGCGTGCCCTTGGTGCGCTTGGTCTCGTAGAAGGCCATGGAGTAGGCAGCCGGCACCGAGATCAGCAGGCACAGGGCGGTGGCGCTGAACGAGATCAGCACCGAGTTCCAGGCGTAGCTGAAGTAGTTGCTGCGCTCGTTGATGTGCAGGTAGTTCTCCAGCGTCGGCGTGAAGATGAACTGCGGCGGGGTGGCGAACGCGTCGATTTCGGTCTTGAAGCTGGTCAGCACCATCCAGAAGATCGGGAAGAAAATCAGGATCGCGATGGCCCAGGCCAGGGTGCCGAGCAACACGCTTTGCAGGCGGCGGGATTGTTGAAGCGTCATGGCGCGGCCCTCAAGGCTTGTCAGTCAGGTTTTTGCCGATCATCCGCACCAGGATGATCGCCGCGATATTGGCGATGACCACGGCAATCAAGCCGCCGGCCGAGGCCATGCCCACATCGAACTGCACCAGCGCCTGGTTGTAGATCAGGTAGGCGAGGTTGGTCGAGGCGTAGCCGGGGCCACCGTTGGTGGTGGTGAAGATTTCCGCGAACACCGAGAGCAGGAAGATGGTTTCGATCATCACCACCACGGCAATCGGGCGTGCCAGGTGCGGCAGGGTCAGGTGCCAGAAGATCGCGATGGCGCCTGCACCGTCGAGGCGCGCGGCTTCCTTTTGTTCCTGGTCGAGGGACTGCATGGCGGTCATCAGCAGCAGGATCGCAAAGGGCAGCCATTGCCAGGACACGATGATAATGATCGACAGCAACGGGTAATGGGCCAGCCAGTCCACAGGCTGGGCGCCGAACAGCTTCCACACGTAGGCGAGAATCCCCGACACCGGGTGGAAAATCAGGTTCTTCCAGATCAGCGCCCCGACGGTGGGCATGATGAAGAACGGTGAAATCAGCAACACCCGCACCAGGCCGCGGCCGAAGAACTCGCTGGCCTCCAGCAGGGCGCTGATCAATACGCCGAACACCACGCTGATCAGCAACACGCTGCCCACCAGCAACAGGGTGTTGGTGGCACCGGGCAGGAAGCCCGAGTCAGTGATGAAGTAGGTGAAATTCTCCAGGCCCACGAATTGGTTTTCGCCGGGGTAGAGCAGGTTGTAGCGAATCAGCGAGAAGTACAGGGTCATGCCCAGCGGCACGATCATCCACAGCAGCAACAAGGCCACGGAGGGGCTGACGAGGAACCAGCCGGGGTTGATCAAGCGGCTTTTGCGCGGCTTGTCCGGCGTAGCTGTTTGCACTTGGGCAGTGGTGGTATTCATGGTGATCAGGACCAGTCAGGTACATGCAGAGCGAGAGTCGAAGCGCGGTCAATGTGGGAGCTGGCTTGTGTGGGAGCTGGCTTGCCTGCGATGGCATCCCCCCGGTTTAACTGACAGACCGAGGTGTCTGCATCGCAGGCAAGCCAGCTCCCACCAAGAGCCTTCCACATAAAGCATTACGGTGGCGTGCCCGCTTTACTTGGGATAACCGGCCCGCTTCATTTCGCGTTCGGTGAAGGTCTGGGAATCCGCCAGGGCCTTGTCCACCGTCGAGCCACCGGTCAGTGCGCTGGAGAAGAACTTGCCGACCTGGGTACCAATCGCCTGGAATTCAGGGATGGTCACCAACTGGATGCCCACATACGGCACCGGCTTGGCCGACGGGTCTTTCGGATCGGCGACTTTCAGCGATTCCAGCGTCACCTTGGCAAACGGTGCAGCCTTCATGTATTCGTCGCTGTAGGTCGACTTGCGGGTACCCGGCGGTACGTTGGCAATCCCGTCGGTCTTGGCGACCAACTGGCTGTATTCCTTGGACGTGGCCCAGGTGGTGAACACCTTGGCCGCGTCCTTGGCTTTGGAGCTGGTCGGAATCCCAAGGGACCACGAGTACAGCCACGACGTGCCTTTTTCGGTTTTCTCGTGCGGTGCAAAGGTGAAGCCGACGTGGTCAGCTACTTTGCTTTGGGTCTTGTCGGTCACGAACGAGCCGGCGACGCTGGCATCGACCCAGATCGCGCACTTGCCGCTGTTGAACAGCGCCAGGTTTTCGTTGAAACCGTTGCTGGAAGCACCCGGCGGGCCGGACTTCTTCATGTTGTCGACGTAGAAGTTCAGCGCGTCTTTCCACTCGGGACCGTTGAATTCCGGCTGCCATTTTTCATCGAACCAGCGCGCACCGTAGCCGTTGGCCAGGGTGGTGATCAGCGCCATGTTCTCGCCCCAGCCGGCTTTGCCGCGCAGGCACAGGCCGTACTGTTCCTTGTCCTTGTTGGTTAGCTTGGCGGCGAACTCGCCGATCTGTGTCCAAGTCGGATGCTCAGGCATGGTCAGCCCGGCGTCCTTGAACAGGTCGGTGCGGTAGTAGGTGATGGAGCTTTCGGCGTAGAACGGCAGGGCGTACAGCGAACCCTTGACGGAAAGGCCGTCACGCACGGAAGGGAAAACGTCGTCCAGGTCGTAGGAAGCAGGCAGGTCCTTCATCGGTTCCAGCCAGCCTTTGGCGCCCCAGAGTGCAGCTTCGTACATGCCGATGGTCAATACGTCGAACTGTCCGCCTTGGGTGGCGATGTCGGTGGTGAGGCGTTGGCGCAGCACGTTTTCTTCGAGTACCACCCAGTTCAGCTTGATCTCCGGATGCTCGGTCTCGAAGGTTTTCGAGAGTTTCTGCATGCGGATCATGTCGCTGTTGTTGACGGTGGCAATGGTCAGGGTTTGCGCGCCAAGACTGACGGCACTGAGGGTCATGCAGGTACAGGCAAGCAGAGCTTTAGCTGTGAACTTCATCGCGCACTCCATTTCTGCGCCCAGGGGCTACAGAAGGACAGTTATTGTTGTTGTGTCTTCCACGACAGCTGGAAGAGTGTGCGTTGATTACAGCCTTCAATTGGCGTGGTGACAAATCCTTGGGAGCACTTCTACTGATACTTTTTTGCACTCGGCGGATTTTCGGTGGAAACACGGTGCAAATGTGGGAGCTGGCTTGCCTGCGATGGCGGTGTGTCAGTCACGGCGCTATCGCAGGCAAGCCAGCTCCCACAGGAAAGCGGGCCCGCGTTTGTTCTTCAGGCGAGGTTTTGCTCGGTCAGGCGCTGCACCGCCAGGCGCCGGTAGTGGGACGGGGTCATGCCCTTGAGCTGCTGGAAGCGGCGGTTGAAGTTGGAAATGTTGTTGAAACCCGACTCGAAGCACACATCGGTCACGGCCTTGTCGCCATCGGCCAGCAGCTCGCAGGACTTGCTGATACGCAGGCGGTTGACGAATTCGATGAAGGTGCGGCCCGTGGCCTGCTTAAACACGCGGGAGAAGTAAGTGGGCTTCATGCCGAGGTATTCGGCGACTTCTTCCAGGGACAATTCCCGCGCGTAGTGGGCAAAAATGTAGTCCACCGCGCGGTTGGTGCGGTCGATGCTGTGTTCGTCCGCCAGTTGCGGGGTGGTCACGCCGGAGAGCAGTTGGTAGTCCTCGCAGGCACTGAGCACTTCCATCAGGATGAAAAAGTGCCCCAGGCGCGCCATGCCTTGGGCGTCCTCGATGCGTTGCATCAGGGTCACGGCCTGGGCGATGGTCTTTTTGCAGCGAAATTCGATGCCGTACTGCGCCCGCTCCAGCAGTGGGGTGAGGGTCTTGAGCTCGGCAAAGACGTGGCTGCCGCCTTCGAACAGCTCGTCGGTGAAATTCACCAGCATGTCGCGCTTGGGCACCACTTCGTCCTCGGCCACCTGGCTGATCCAGTTATGGGGCAGGTTGGGGCCGGTGAGGAACAGGCTTTCCGGATAGAAGTTGCCGATGTAGTCGCCGATAAACACCTTGCCGGAGCTGGCGACGATCAGGTGCAGCTCGTATTCCTTGTGGAAATGCCAGCGCACCAACGGGCACGGGAAGCCGTGTTGGCGATAGATGATGGACAGACCGTTGTGATCGTCCATCAGCTCGTAGGAAGGGTCGGTGATTCTCGCTGCTCGGGTCATGCTGCCGTCGCTTTATTGTGGTTGCGAAAAGGATAATGCCCCCTTGCGCGCCACCTCGCCAGCGTCTGTGTTTATAGGGTGCGGTTTTTCGCCTCGATCCACTGCGCCATGTACTGGGTACTTTTGTGCAGATGGTGACGCAGCATGCTGCCGGTGAAGTTGTTGCGCCGGTGCGCGGCCAGCTCGCTGCGGCATTGTTCCAGGCGCGCCACCAGGGCCGGGCCGTGGAGGTCCTGGGCGTAGCGGCGGGCCAGTAATTGCCGGCCGTCTTCCTGGGCCTGGGTCCAGCGTTCCTGGTCTTGATACAACGCAACCGCCTCGGCCGCCAGGGCCGTGGCGCGGTGCTCGACCGCGCCGGGCCACGGCTCACCCATGGCTTCGGCGCCAATCGGAGTAGTGACGCTGGGCGTGCCACAGAGCATTGCGTCGGCCAGTTTGCCCTTGATCCCGGCGCCAAACCGCAACGGCGCCAGGCAGATACGCGCCGCCGTCATGACCTGCAAGGCGTCTTCCGCCCAGTTCATCACATGAAAGCCCTGGGCCGGGTTGTGCAGGGCGGTGGCCTTGGGCGGGGTGTAGGCGCCATACACGTGGAGTTGAGCGCCGGGCAGTTGCTGGCGGATCAGCGGCCACACGCTGTTCTTCATCCACAGCACTGCATCCCAGTTCGGTGCATGGCGGAAGTTACCGATGCTCAGGAAGTGCGCGCGGTCTTCGAACGGCGCGAAGGCGTCTACGGGCGGTGTCAGCATCAGCGGGCACCAGTGGAGCAGGGCGGCGGGCACCTTGAAGTGCTCGGTCAGCAAGCGGCTTTCCACGTCGGAGATCATCAGGCTGATGTCGCAACGGTAGATCGCCGCGATCTCGCGTTTGGCCACGTCGGTGTCGGCCATGTAATCGAATTCGGCGGCCAGGTCCGGATTGAACAGAGGGCCGAAGTCGTCAGCGTCGGGTTCTGCCTTCAGGAAGTCCTTGAGGCGCTGGTGGCGGGCGTCTCGCAGGCTTTGCAGATCGCACGTCTCCAGCACGCGAAGGGCATTCGGGCAGCATTTTTCCACACGCCAACCGAACTGCTCTTCCATCATGAAACGGTCGAACAGCACGATATCCGGGGCCAGTTCGGTGATGAAATCATCGAAACTGCTGTTATTCAGCTCAATTGCACATTCGCGAATGCCCAGGGCGGGCAAGTCGGCCTTGTGCTCGCCGGTGACGGCCGGGCTGCTGAAGGTGATGTCCCAGCCTTGGGACAGGAAGCTCTCGAGGATCTGCATCATGTGCCCGCCGGCCGCCGAAGAGCGGGGCTCTGGCCAGACATAACCAATGACCAGGACTTGGGTGGCGGACGGGTTCATGAGCAGGGCGTTCCTATGGGCAAAAAAACGGCGCGATTAAACCACAATTGGCCTGATATCGCGCCGCCTTGTGATTGCGTATCGGCGGATCAGGCGCTCAAGGCCTGCTGGACGTACCCATAGCCATCCGGGCTTTTCGGTAAATTGAACAGGGTATTCGTCCAGTTGTTATCGAGGGGGCTCATGTTGGGGTTCGCGCCCTCCCGGATCTTCCATCCCAAGGCATCCCATCTTTTCATGGCGGCCTCCAGCTCGGCGGTGTATTGCCGGGCGGGGCAGGCTATTTCGGCCCACGGATCAACGATCCAGGCGTCAGCCCATTCGGCTTGCGAGAAGTCGACGGTATCGCCAGGCAATATCGACGGGCCGCCAACGACGGTGAAGGCGTGAGCGTCGCCCGCGCCCCAGGTATAGGCCTTGCCACCGCTTTTCGTGATGATATCCCTGGCGAGCAGGCTCATTTCGCCACAATTTCCGGCCCCGCTTTTCATGGCCTGAGCCCCAAGGTCATGGGTCCTTGGATTCGCGGTTTTGCGCAACCATCCAATGGTTTGGCTGGCAGCATCGGCTCGTTTTATATCGGCGATTGAATGTACCTGGTTGCTGGGGCCCAGCCCGGTGGCCTTCATCGCACGGTCTACCGACTCCTTTGCCTTCTGCGCATAAAACTGGTTTTTTTGTGCTTCGGTCAGCCCGGCGAAGTTATCGGGTTTTGTCAGGGCCGATATCTTGTTTGGCATCATGGAAATATTGGCGCTGCCAAGCGCGCCTCGTGTTTGTAGTTGGAACACCACCTCACGCTGCTGCTCGACAGTCATCGTGGCGACCTTGTTTTTGAGTTCAGCGATGTCCGCTTTCGAGTAGCCATTTTTTTCCAGTGACCTGTAAGCGTCCTTCAATTTAGGCAATGCAATAAAGTTGGCGTCATTCGGATGGGCCGAATTGCCCTGGCGTATATAAAATTTTGATCGATATTTTTTTGCCAGCGCCAATTCAAAGTCTGTCGCGCCGCATTTGATGAATGTCACCTCCGTTGCCGGCGGCGTGCTGAGCTTCACGTAATAGAATTCAGCGGTATCCGCCTCAACCACCAGGTATTGGGAGGGGTCACCTGCTTTAGGGCTGGACACCACAACGCCGCGCATCTCACGTTGATCGTTGACGCCAGGGCTGATGCTGCCGAGCTTCACCACACGTGTTTCTGCCTCAAGGAATTTGTTGGTGGTTCCAGAGGGGAGGCCGAAGTGTGGATCGTCGATTATTTTCCCGTCGATAAGTGTTTTGTATTCGATAGGCTTTTGGGTAGGAAGCGGTACGAGCTTGGTGCCCGTTTCAGTATCGAGCATCTTGTGCAGGCGTCTTTCCCGAACCACGAACCGGTCACTGTTGAACAGTTTGCGCGGGGAAGGCAACAGACGCTCGTGCTCCAGCGCCTGTAACTCCAACTGCAGCTCGTTGCCAGTGTTGACGATGATTCTGGAGAAGCACTCATCGTTGGCGCCGCGTTTCGCTCTCCCGACAGGCGCCGCTGGCGCCGGGCAAAAGGCTTCGTAGTTCTGCAGCTCCGCTTCTGGCCCGGCTGATTCCAGGTCCGTCAGTTGGCCGGGTTGTCTGGCGTTGTAGCGATAGACCTTCTCGCCATCCACTACATCAAAGCCGTCGGAGCGTGAGATGACATAGGCATCTTCTGCCAACGATTGTTCGGTGACCAACGCCTTGGTGCCGTCAAAGAAGGTTTCACTTTGCAGTGGGAGCGTTGATGGGGTTCGGGCGTCCGGCAGGGCGAATGGATCTTCAGGACCGCTGCTTGCACCCACGGAAAACAGGGTGTTGAGGGAGCCATCCGCAGCTTTGAGTGCGCCATCACGGCGCTCGGCCAAGGTGTCACCCGAAACCGATTTTTCTACGCCAAGGGCTGTTTCAGCGATCGCGGCGGCGGTCGCCACCCCCCTGGCGAGGATGCCCGTGGGAGCCAACTTTGCCAGCAATCCTGTCCCAACCGTGATGTCGTTGAGCCAAGCGTCGCGAATGACCTCGCTGTTTGATTTGATCGCCAAGTCCGCATCACTGCTCGTGCGTTTTTCGGTTATCTGCGTGATGTGCTGGAAGACATCGCCGTGAATACTGATGTTGGCACGATCAATGGTGATGCCTTCCTCCAGGTCCCACTGGTTTGTCCCGAGCCTGGCCAGCGAGGTGTCGACGCCGTAATAGCTGATACCGTCCTGCCGGTCGTACACGGAGAAGTGCGACGCCAGGTCCTTGCGCTTCTTCGGATCCCGGGCTTGGTCGACGATCCACTGGTCCATCTTTTCCAGAGAGTCGAAGCGAACAAAGTCCGGGTCGCCTCCTGGCACGTAAAGCACCTGTCTGCCATCACGCCGGCCATTGGAGTAGAGGTATTGTCCATCGTCCTGGGCGGTGAAACGCACAATATCGGAACCATAGCCATTGATATCCAAGGGGTGGGCCCGGACAACGCCGCGTGTCGATGTGGATGCCTGCAACTGCGCTACGGTGATCGGGGCGCGCTCATTCAACGAAACATTCGACGCCGCCCCCATGACCAGCAGGTAGTCCTCGCGCGTGAATTTATGCTCATCGGCAAGCTTTGCCTGCTCTGCCGGGGAAAGCGCTTCATAGGCCAGCAATTGCTGGCGGGCCTGGGCAATAAACCGGCCTTTGAGGATCGAGCGAAAATCGCTACGGTGCTGATCCCAGAAGTTATCCAGCTTGGTAGTCGTGATCGTCTGGAGATCCGTTTTCCAGCTTTCGTTCATCACCTCTGAGGGGGCAAGTGCAATTTTGTGGTGTTCTCCATAACCCTCTGGGTCGGTGTACAGGCCCGAGGTGGCGTCGAGCATGCCAGGAACCCAGTCGGCCTCACTGAAGTTCTTCAATAAGGCATCCGGCAAGCGCAGTGAGCTTTTGATCCTCCGGTGGGAAAGTTCTTCGGACGTGCGGGCCGTGTCAAACCGGTTGTGGTAAATCGTGTCGGCATCCACCGTCTTGCCCGTGAGCTTGAATATGATCGCCTCGGCAGATTTCTTCGCTTCAGCACGTGCGTTGGGCAGTGCCGCGGCGTTGGTGCTGGCAATGTTTTCAAACTTGCTTTTTTCAGCCATGGCGCGGGCAAGGTTGTCGTAATAGGTATCCGCTTGCTGCTTATGCGTTTCAAGGGATGGGATCGAATGCTCCGGAGTTGCCGGCGTGGAATCGAAAGCCCCTCTATGTTCAAGATAGTCGGCCCGCTCCCGGGCTTGAGCGGCCGTGTCAGTGGGCGGCTCATTGTAAAAGCCGGCGACCATGCTCATTGGCACGTCGATAAAGTGGCTCAAGCGGGGCACCTGCAATGACTGGTCAGAACCTGGTGCGATGAGTTTGCCTGTTGCCAGGAGCGGGCCGGCGATCCCTGCCCACCCTGAGTCGTCTGATAGCTCAAAGGTTTTCAGTGCGCCGTGCACCGTGGCTGTCGCTTGCCCGGTCGCGGGAATAACCGTGAACGTACCGGGGTCAACGTTTTGCCGGACCAGCCATGCCTGGACCACCTCGCTGTCGAGCAAGCCGCGGTAAAGTTCGAGCCAGCGGCCCAGCAGTGAGTGCCGTGGAACCGTGACGAGCGCCTCTGACTGACCTTCGGCGGCTTTTCTCAGTGCTCTGGAATAGGCGATCGTCAGGATTGTCTCTTCGGAAAAGAGCTCGGCATTGCCGGTCAGGTAGGTGACAAGCTGGTCGATTTGCTCCCTGCTTTCCGGCAGTGGCTTGCCCAGGGTTTTCAGGAAACCCTCCAGGCTGGCAGAGGCCCCAGGCTCAGTTGCGTGCAGTTGGCTATAGGTTGAGCCAGCCTGGATATCTACCTTGGTGTTGGCCAACACATGCGGGAGCGTTGCCGGGGTGATTCGGCCCGAGCCCAGGCGGGCACTGATGACCTTCAGTTCCTGCGCGAGGTTATTCCGATCATAGATATCGCCAACGATTCTGCGATGAATTGCCAGCGTCTGTGGACCGCGCGCTTTCTCTGATTTGAGGACGGACTTGAAACTATCGTCGTAGAACGCCTTTACCATCGAGGCGTTTAGCGTACCGCTCATTACCTCAGTGTAGGACAGGGGCGTTGGCAGCCCGATGGCAATGACGACAGCTTCTGCGATTGCCAGGTTCCGGATCGCGATATTTGAGGAACCTTCGCTTTCGGTTGTGAACCTCACCAACCTGCCGTTGATCATGCCGTTGAGGCTCGACTTAGAAGGCAGAAACTTAATGCTCGACGCATCAAGGCCGGTTTCCTGGATAAAGGCCTGAAATGCAGGGCTGCTCAGTACAGCGCGCAATTGGGTTAACCATTGCCCAAGGGTCGACGAAGGCGGCACGTGAAGAGGCGCGGTCTGCTGATCGTCCGTCTGCGCCAGGATTTGCGCCACCTGCGCGTCGGCCTCGGCGCGGGTTGATGTGTTCGGATCACTGCTGACGCTGGACTCTGAAAGACTGCGTTGCCTGGCCAATGGCATTGGCGGCGCAGAGGGTGGTGCGCCTTCCAATGCCTGGCGCACCAGCCCGAACCCCGAGCGTTTCGGAAACGGCACGACTTCCTTGCCACCCGGTTCGGGCGGCGCATCACGGGGGGGCGTGGTGAGTGGCAGCAGCGTGTTGGGTGAGTCGAGGGGCCGGATGCCGGTGCTATCGTCCGCAAGCATCTGTGTGGTGGAAGCTGGGAAATGGGACTCGACACTTCTCATGGAAGCTCCTTGAACTAGGGAGGCCGGACCAGGAATGGCCGAACTTACCCGCCTGTGTCGAGTCGCGCGCCGTAGGCGTTCCGAGAAATACTCTTCGGAGTTTGGCGGGGTATTTCAAGGGGAGATAGCAAAAGCGGCAGGGTGCCCGTTGGCCTGGCCTCTGCAGGAGGCGCAACGGGTGAGTGTTATTTATGGCGTTGTTTTTACCGGTGCTGGCAATGTCACCAGCCCGACATAGCCGTCCCAGAACTGCTTCTGGTCCACGCCAAACACCACCTTGGCCTTCTGCGTGCCCACCGGCGCGCCTTTGTTGTAGCCCAGTGCCCGGCCGTAATCGGCGCCGAAGGTGGCGTCCACGTCCACCCACAGTTCACGGGATTCGGTGACGATCCCGGGGTTCACAAGAAACAGCGCTGGCAGGCTGTCCCAGGTGAAGCTGTGGTAGGACGGGTCTTTGGCAAACAGCGGGCCGAACTCGTGCTTATAGAGATCGGCAATTGCGCCCTTGTGCGCAATCACCCGCTCATACACTGACTTGTCGAAGGTGACTTTCTCACAGACATCGTTGGGGAAAATCACGTGTTCGATGGGCGAGCGCAACACGATCTTCGCCGCCTCCGGGTCGAACCACCAATTGAACTCCGCTGCCGGCGTGGTGTTGCCCGGAATCTCCAGGGCGCCGCCCATGTACACGATACGCTTGATCAGCGGCACGATGTCCGGCGCCGACCGAATCGCCAGGGCGATGTTGGTCAGCGGGCCTACTGCCAGAATCGTCACCTCGTGCGGGTTGGCGCGCACGCTGTCGACGATGAACTGGGCGGCGGTTTCCTTGCGCAGTTTGGTGTGGGTGGCCAGGCCGTCCGGCGGCGCGACCAGTTGGGAGGCACTGGTGGGGCGCGGGTTCTTGAACGCCCCGGGCCAGCCGGAGCCGAACAGGGCCTTTTCCGCCTCGTAGGTGGCGTAGTCATGCAGCAGCGGGTAGGCGGCGCCGGAGTACACGCCGACTTCCTTTTCCACGCCCATGCGTTCCACGGCCTTGAGGGCGTCCACCTGTTCCTGGTCGACCCAGGCGTTGCCGCTGACCAGGGTCATGCCCAGCAGGTCGATGCGTTTTTGCCCATGCAACTGGGCGAGCATGATAAAGGCCTGGCCGTCATCGTTGAGCACGTTGAAGTCAGTGTCGAAGATGACTTTTTCTGCGGCCTGCGCCGTACCGGCACACAGGCCGACGGCGACAAGCAGGGCACAGCGCTTGATGAAACCTTGCATGGAGACTCACCCTATTAGCGGTTGACCAGTTTCGCCGGCAAGGCGATGACCAGGAAGCTGCTGAGAATCAGGCAGCCGGCAAAAAACCACAAGGCCCCGGCACTGCTGCCGGTGACGTCAATCGCTACCCCCATCAACGAGTTACTCACCAGGCCGGCGATGTTCGCCAGCGAGCAGGCCAGGGCAAACCCGGTGGCCGCTGCAGTGCCTTTGAGAAAGGTCGCCGGCAGGCTGAAAAACACCGGCACCGCACCGATGATCGCCGCCGAGGCAATCGCAAACAGGGCCACGGTGGCGACCACGTTATGGGTGAAGAAGGTGCTGGTGGCCATCGCCGCCGCGCCGATGAAAAACGGCACGATGATGTGCCAGCGGCGTTCACGGTGTTTGTCGGAGCTTGCGCCGATCAGCAGCATGCCCAGCAGGGCCGCCACGCTGGGCAGGGCGGTGAGGATGCCGATGTGGAAGGTGTCGGTGATGCCGGCGTTGCGGATGAAGGTCGGCATCCAGAAGCCCATGGCATAGGCGCTGAGCAGGATCGAGAAGTCGATGCCGCCGAGCATCCATACCTTGAGGTTGAAGAAGCCGTCGCGGAAGCTGTGCTTGCTGTCGGTGCCGTCGGCATCGTCTTTGCGCAGTTCGCTTTCCAGCAGGGTCTTTTCTTCCGGCGACAGCCACTTGGCTTGCTGGTAGGTATTGGGCAGCGCCCAGAAGGTCCACACCCCGAGCAGCACGCTGGGCACCGCCTCGATCAGGAACAGCCACTGCCAGCCGCGCAGGCCGGCCATGTTGTCGAAGTGGCCCATGATCCAGCCGGACAACGGGCCGCCGATCACGCTGGAGAGTGGCAGGCCGATCATGAACAGCGCGATGATCCGCCCGCGGCGATGGGTGGGGAACCAGGTGGTCAGGTAATACAGCACGCCTGGCAGGAACCCGGCCTCGGCCGCGCCCAGCAGGAACCGCAGGATGTAGAACTGGGTGGTGGAGGTGACCAGCATGGTGCAGGCCGAGAGCAGGCCCCAGGTGATCATGATGCGGGCGATCCAGATCTTCGCGCCGACCTTTTCCAGGATCAGGTTGCTCGGTACTTCGAAAATGATATAGCCGACAAAAAACAGGCCGGCGCCGAGGCCGAACGCGGTTTCGCTGAAGTGCAACTGGTCGAGCATCTGCAGTTTGGCGAAGCCGATATTGATACGGTCCAGGTAGGCGGCGAGGTAGCAGAAACACAGGAACGGAATCAGCTTCCAGGTGATCTTGTGGTAGAGCGTGTGGACCGGATCGGCGACCGTAGTCGCGGGCGCTGCATTCGCAATGGGCATTGGGGTGTCTCCTGGCGGTGACTTATGGTTTTTATACAGCCGCTTTTTCAGCACTTCGGAGTGCTGTGAAAGCGACTTCCAAAGGCAGTGACAGAAGACTGGGAGCTGCACTGGTTTTCCACTGTAGGAGCTGGTTTCTGTGGGAGCTGGGCTTGTCCGCGATAGCATGCGACTCGGGGTGTCAGGTACATTGAGTCGATGCTATCGCAGGCAAGCCAGCTCCTACAGGTTGCAGCGTCTACCTTTGAATGAATTCCAGGGTGAGCTCTCAGTTTTTTCCGGACCACGCTCTTTGTCGTGGTTCCTGTTGACGCGTTATTGCTCCTTGAACTTGCTCATCGCCTCCTGCTTGCTGACCACGTCGCCGTACTTGCTGTCGATATCAAACAGGTTGGCTTCATGGGGAGCCGGGTGGCGGTCGCCGACGCATTCGCGCACGACGATGGTGCGAAACCCGTGTTGCACGGCGTCCACCGCGGTGGCGCGGATGCAGCCGCTGGTGGAGCAACCGGCGAGCACCACGGTGTCGATGCCCTGGGCGTGCAGCATCGGGGCCAGGCTGCTGCCGAAAAACGCGCTGGCGTATTGTTTGGTGATCACCACTTCATTGGCCAGGGGCAGGACTTCGGGGCAGAAGGCGGCGAGGGGGTTGCCCTCGACCATGTCTTTCATCACCGGGGCCTTTTTTACCCAGATACCGCCGTCGGCGAAATGGCCGGGATGGTAGCGGATATTGGTGTGCACCACGTTGATCCCGTGGCGGCGTGCGCTGGCCAGCAGTTCGATGCTTTCGGTCACGGCACTGACCACGCCCGGCGCGAACAAGGGCGCGCCTTCGGTGGTGTAGCCTTGCATGAAGTCGATCATCAGCAGGG
This sequence comes from Pseudomonas sp. BIGb0558, assembly GCF_024807515.1. NCBI lineage: Bacteria > Pseudomonadati > Pseudomonadota > Gammaproteobacteria > Pseudomonadales > Pseudomonadaceae > Pseudomonas > Pseudomonas sp. BIGb0558. Next base: position 49,122 of record NZ_JANUEW010000030.1, on the reverse strand, counting down.
CGGACTTTTTTCCGAAGCCGATTCGGTTGCCCCAGACACCCTGGTAGTTGGCGTCGGCGGATTGGTCGCTCATCTTTCAGTCCTCGGTAATGGACAGTGCACATACCTTGTGGCGAGGGAGCTTGCTCCCGTTGGACTGCGTAGCAGGCCTATTTTTTGGGGGCGCTTCGCACCCCAGCGGGAGCAAGCTCCCTCACCACAAAAGCGTTTTTAGTAGGCGCCGGAGAGCAGGGCGCCGGCGCCCGGGACGATGGGTTCCAGGTCCAGGGCCTTGAGCATGGCGTAGGTGGTGGCAATGGCGGCGGTGAGGACCGGCAGGCCGGTTTGCGCTTCGACCTTGGCCACCACCGGTAGCGACTGCATTTGCACGCAGGCCGACAGCACGATCACGTCGACGCCTTCCAGGTTCATCCCGGCAACGATGGCCGGCAGCTTGGCCGGGTCGTGGCGGGCCACTTCGAGGTTGTCGGGGATTTCCAGGGCGCGCCAGTCCACCACTTCAAAGCCTTCTTCGCGGATGTAGTTCACCACCAGTTCGGTCAGCGGCTTCATGTAGGGCGCGACGATGGCGATGCGCTTGGCGCCCATCACTTTCAGGCCTTCGATCAAGGCGCCGGCACTGGTGATCACCGGGGCGTTGGCGTCATTGTCGGCGGTGGCCTTGCGCAGGCGTTGCTCGGAGTTGCGGTGGTAGCCCAATCCCATGGCCATGATTGCCACCAGGCAGGCGTAACCCAGCACGTCGACCTTGGCGTCGGACAGTTCGATGGCGCAACGGTCGGACTCGCCATCCATCGCCGCCAGTTCTTCCTTGCGCACCTGCTTCATGCGCATGCGGCTGGAGTGAAAGGTGAAACGTTCCGGGCGGATTGCCTGGCGCGCGTTGAGCATCGCCGGAATCTCGGTTTCCATGGTGGTGTTGGAACTCGGCACGATCTGGCCGATGCGGTAAGGCTTGAGCATGGTGGTCTCCGTTATGCAGTCAGGGGCTGGCCGAGGAAGTCGCCGAAGGCTGCGAAAAAGCCTTCAAGGTCGTCCCAGGGGATCATGTGTCCGGCATTCGGCACATGGGCCACCTGCAGGCTTGGCTGTAACTGCCGGACTTCCTCGACATCTTCGGGCTGAATAACACCGCCGCGTCCGGCAACAATCAACAGGACAGGCGCCTCCAGGTGCGGCAGGTCCTGATGGAAGTCGACGGTATGGAAGTCATTGAACGCGCGCACGATGGCCGGTTCGTAGCAGGTGTGCAGCCATTCAGCGCGCAATTGCAGTTGCTCGTCGGTCCAGGTGGCGCAGAAGGCGCGCATGGCCTCGGCGTCCATACCCACCAGCGACTGGCGAATCGAATCGACGTACCACGGCAGTTTGCTCGGGTATTCACGGCGGCCGGGGCCGGACACTGGCGGGTCGATCAACACCACTCGGTTGACACCTTGAGGGTGGCTCACTGCACTGCGCACGGCAAACCGCGCGCCCATGGAATGGCCCACGAGGTGATAGCTGTCGAGCTTCAAGGCATCGGCAAACGCACCAATGTCATCGGCACAGGTGTCGGCGCTGTAATCCAGTTCCGGGCCGGTGGACGACAGGCCGCGACCACGCACATCCAGCACATAGGTATCGAAATGCAGGCCCAGGCGCTCTGCGACAAAGCCCCAGGTAATCGCCGGGCTGGTAATCCCGGGGATCAGGATCAGTGCCGGGCCCTTGCCGCCGTAGCGCAGGTAATGCTGGCGAATGCCGTTGGCCTGGACGTTGCCGCCGTAGAGAAAGCTGCTCACGCGGCCACCCCCGATTTCAGCTGTTGGGCGTAGAGGTCATAGCCGTAGACCCAGTCCGGGTCTTCCTGGGTGCGCAGCCAGGTGTTGGCGTTGGACACGGCCTGTACCCGGGAAGCACGTTCCTTGCGGTTGGCTTCATACAGTTCGAAGGCGGTGCGGTAGTCGCTGATGCCGGTTTCCTGCAGGCAGCGGGTGAGCATCGCTGCGTCTTCGATGGCCATGCCGGCGCCCTGGGCCATGTGCGGCTTCATCGGGTGGCAGGCATCGCCCAGCAATACCAGGCGGCCACGGCTCCACAGCGGCAGCGGGTTACGGTTGCGCAGCGGCCACTTGGTCACGCTTTCGGTGGATTCGATCAGCGCCTGGACAGTGGGGTGGTAACCCTTGAAGGCGTCGAACATCTCTTCGCGGCTGCTGTCGACGAAGGCACCCTGGAAGTCCCATTCCGGGTGCGGCACGCCGGTGACGTAGTAGTACTCGTCGCGCTTGCCGGTGGTGTAGTAGACCATCATGTGCCGGTCCTCGGTCCACCACTTGATGCAGTCTTCGAACTTGAGGTCGTACTTGGCCAGTTGATCGCCACGGATCAGCGCACGGTGGGCGACCCAGCCGCTGTACAGCGGCTTTTCGGCACCCAGCAGCTCTTCGCGAATGCGTGAGTTGATGCCGTCGGCGCCGATCACGATGTCGGCGTAGGTCACTTCGCCGTCGGCAAAGGTCAGGCGCACCTGGGTGTCGGTTTCTTCGAGGGTTTCCAGGCGTTTGTTGAAGTGCAGGGTGCCGGGCTTGAGGGTGGACATCTGCAGCGCGTGCAGGTCACCACGGTGCACGGTGATGTAGGACGCGCCGTAGCCGGTCAAAGGGATGCGTGACAGGTAGTCGCCGGTTTCACCGTCGCGGCTGAACCAGTGCTCGGGGTGCGAGCCCATCAGGTCCAGCTGCTTTTCGATGCCCATGCGCCGGAAGATTTTCATGATGTTGGGCCCCATGTGGATCCCGGCACCCAGGCGGGAAAACTCCGGCGCCTGTTCAAAGATGTCCACGTCAAACCCTGCTTGTTGCAGCAGGGTGGCAGCGGCGGCACCGCCAAGGCCGGCGCCGACGATTGCGATTTTTTGTGTGCTTCCCATGGGGCGTGGTCCTCTTTTTCGAATGATGGCCGGCGGCGTCTGTCCGCAAGGTTTTTAAAGTGTATACGCTCATTTTTTCAAATGAAAAGCCCACGCCTGAAAAATTGTTTTTTTGGCCATATGGATCCCATGTAACCGTTTATCTCCATATTTTATTGGTTATGTGTGAATTGGTAACGTTTTGGCGTGGCGCTTGCAGTCCATGCCGAAATCAGTTCTTATCTTGGATAAATGGCGTATACGCTATAAAAATGCACTAGAGTGAAGCGCACTGCCAGATCTTGGTGCAGCCGCTGAGGAGAGAGGAAATGCCAGTAAGTGATTGCGAACTGACCCAGATGTTTGAGCACGTGTTGAAGCTCTCTAAGGTCGACCCGACCCAGAGCGTCGCCGTGCTCAAGAGCCATTACTCCGACCCGCGCACCGTGCGCGCCGCCATGGACGCGGCGCAGCGCCTGGGGGCCAAGGTGTACGCGGTGGAACTGCCGTCGTTCAACCATCCTCGGGCGATGGGCAATGACATGACTGCCTATTGCGGCGACACCGCGCTGACCGGCAACATCGCGGCCCAGCGGGCGCTGGAGGCGGCCGACCTGATCGTCGACACCATGATGTTGCTGCACTCGCCGGAGCAGGAGCAGATCCTCAAGACCGGCACACGCATCCTGCTGGCGGTGGAACCCCCGGAAGTGCTGGCGCGCATGCTGCCGACCGAGGAAGACAAGGTGCGGGTACTGGCCGCCGAACAACTGCTGAAAAAGGCCCGCTCGATCCACGTCAAATCCCGCGCCGGCAGTGATTTCCGCGCGGCGTTGGGGCAATACCCGTCAGTCACCGAATACGGCTTTGCCGACGAACCGGGACGCTGGGATCACTGGCCGAGCGGCTTCCTGTTCTCCTGGCCCAACGAAGAAACCGCCGAAGGCGTACTGGTGCTGGACATCGGCGACATCCTGCTGCCGTTCAAGACCTACACCCGGGAGAAAATCACCCTGGAGATCGAAAAGGGCTTCATCACCAGAATTCATGGCGGGTTCGAGGCCGAATACCTGCGCGACTACATGAAATACTTCAATGATCCCGAGGTGTACGGCATCTCCCACATCGGCTGGGGCCTGCAGCCACGGGCGCAATGGACGGCCATGGGCCTGCACGACAAGAACGACGGCATGTGCATGGACGCCCGGGCGTTCTACGGCAACTTCCTGTTCTCCACCGGCCCGAACACCGAAGTCGGCGGCACCCGCAAAACGCCGTGCCACATGGACATCCCGCTGCGCAACTGCGACGTCTACCTCGATGATGAGGCCGTCGTCATCGCCGGCGACGTCGTAGCCCCCCCAGCCTCCCTGGCACGCTAAAAACCCCCTGTAGGAGCTGGCTTGCCAGCGATAGCGGAGTGTCAGACAACACAGAGCTGGCTGATCCCCCGCAATCGCAGGCAAGCCAGCTCCCACATGCGATTCGGTTCCTTCAGTGGCTGATGCTTGAGTCCAACCCACAACCCCGCCATCATGCCACCCCATCGACCACCGCCTTCCCGAGCCCGCCGTGCCTGATTCCTACGTTTTCTCCGAGCAAGTTGGCCACCTGCTGCGCAAGGCCTACCAGCGCCACCTGGCGATCTTCCAGCAGAACGTCGGCGACTCCCAGCTCACCGCCGTGCAGTTCGTCACCCTCTGCGCCCTGCGCGATCATGGTGCAAGCTCGCTGACCGAACTGGTCAAGGCCACCGCCGTCGACCAGGCCACCATCCGCGGCATCGTCGAGCGGCTCAAGGCCCGCGAACTGATCACCCTCGAGCCCGACCCCCAGGACAAGCGCAAAGTCGTGGTCAACCTCTCTGCCTCCGGCGCCACGCTGGTGCAGCAAACCGTGCCCTGCGCCGCGACCATCACCGAACTGACCCTGAGCAACCTCAACCCCGCCGAGCGCGTGGCCGTGCTGTTCCTGCTACGCAAAATGATCGACGACCCCCAAAACTGATACCCCCCCCAGGGCTGAAACCCAACCCCTTTTGTGGCGAGGGAGCTTGCTCCCGCTGGGTTGCGAAGCGACCCCAAAAAATGGGCCTGCTGCGCAGTCCAGCGGGAGCAAGCTCCCTCGCCACAGGAACTCACCCATCTTCTGGCACCGTTTTTGCTCTGCTTGATGTAGTAACCACTTCACCAGAAAAGTGTGTCGCGAGACCCCAGGTACGCGACGCTTTTTTTTGACTACTTGATGTAGTGGGCACTTCACCAAAGCCATGGGCGACACGAATGATCAGCCAGCACATCACGGTAACGCTTGAGGTCAACGGCCACACCACACAAGTCAGCGCGATGGCCGACACCCCGCTATTGCTGATCCTGCGCAATGACCTGCAACTCAACGGCCCCAAATACGGCTGCGGCCTGGGGGAGTGCGGCGCCTGCACGGTGATCATCGATGGCGTGGCCGCACGCTCCTGCGTCTTCCCCCTGTCGGGCGCCGTGGGCCGAGACATCGTCACCCTCGAAGGCCTCGGTACGCGCGAAACCCCGCACCCGGTGCAACAAGCCTTTATCGACGAGCAGGCCGCCCAGTGCGGCTACTGCCTCAACGGCATGATCATGACCGCCAAGGCCTTGCTCGACCGCAACCCCAACCCCAGCGAAGCCGAGGTGCGCACCGAACTGTCGGGCAACCTGTGCCGCTGCGGCACCCATATCGAAATCCTCCGCGCGGTGCTGCGTGCCGCCCGCCAAACGCCTTGAACGTGGATCGATGACCATGACTGACGCAATTCCTTCCCGCGACCAATGGCTGGCCAAGGCCGGCGTCCTGCTGATCGTCGACGACGTGCTGCCGCCCTCGGGGCCGGTGGCCAAGGGCGGCACACCGACCGTCAAGCCCAAGGAGCTGGGGCTGTTTATCGCGGTGAACGATGACGGGCGGGTGTACGCCTTCAACGGGCATGTGGACCTGGGCACCGGCATTCGCACGTCGCTGGCGCAGATCGTCGCCGAGGAACTGGACCTGACGATGGAGCAGGTGTGCATGGTGCTGGGCGACACCGAGCGCGTGCCGAACCAGGGCGCGACCATTGCCAGTGCGACGCTGCAAATCTCCGCGATCCCGCTGCGCAACGCCGCCGCCGAAGCCCGGCGTTTCCTGCTGGCGCGGGCGGCGCAACGCTGGTCGGTCAACCCGCAACGTCTCAAGGTCGAAGCGGGCGTCATCAGCGCCGAAGACGGACGCACCACCACCTACAGCGAGCTGGTGACGGGCGAACATGACGAACTGCGCATCAGCGGCGATGCACCGCTGAAAGCCTCCGCGGATTACCGCCTGGTGGGCAAGGGCGCTGCCCGGGTCGATATCCCCGGCAAGGCCACTGGCGAGCTGACCTACGTCCACGACATGCGCGTGCCGGACATGCTCCACGGCCGGGTAATTCGCCCGCCGTACGCGGGGCTGGATTGCGGTGATTTTGTCGGCAATAGCCTGTTGAGTGTCGACGAGTCCTCCATCGCCCATATCCCGGGCATCGTCGCGGTGGTGGTGATCCGTGATTTTGTCGGCGTGGTCGCGTTGCGCGAGGAACAGGCGATCAAGGCCGCCCAGGAACTGCTGGTGCACTGGAAACCCTGGAACAACCCACTACCGGACATGAGTGATGTAGAGCAGGCGATTCGCGACAACCCCCGGGTACGCCGCACGGTACTCGACCAGGGCAACGTCGACGAAGCCCTGGCCGCCGCCAGCCAGCGCATGCCGCGCACCTACCTGTGGCCGTACCAGATGCACGGTTCCATCGGGCCGTCCTGCGGCGTGGCCGACTACCAGCCCGGGGTCAGCCGGGTCTGGTCCGGCAGCCAGAACCCGCATCTGCTGCGGGCCGACCTGGCCTGGCTGCTGGAGTGCCCGGAGGAGTCCATCGACGTGATCCGCATGGAAGCCTCCGGCTGTTACGGGCGCAACTGCGCCGACGATGTCTGCGCCGACGCCTTGCTGTTGTCCCGCGCGGTGGGCAAACCGGTGCGGGTGCAACTGACCCGCGAGCAGGAACATCTGTGGGAACCCAAGGGCACCGCGCAATTGATGGATGTGGACGGCGGCCTGAATGCTGACGGCAGCATCGCCGCCTATGACTTTGAAACCAGCTACCCGTCCAATGGCGCGCCCACCTTGGCGCTGTTGCTGACCGGTCGGGTCGAGCCGGTGGCGGCCATGTTCGAGATGGGCGACCGCACCTCGATTCCGCCGTACGACATCGAGCACATGCGCGTCACCATCAACGACATGGCGCCGATCGTGCGCGCCTCATGGATGCGCGGCGTATCGGCACTGCCCAATACCTTCGCCCATGAGTCCTATATCGACGAACTGGCCTTCGCCGCCGGCGTCGACCCAGTGGAATACCGCCTGCGTTACCTGAAGGACGAACGCGCCATCGACCTGGTGAAATCCACCGCCGAACGGGCCAACTGGGCACCGCGCACCGCACCGATGCAAACCGCCAATGAAGACCACCTGCTGCGCGGCCGGGGCTTTGCCTACGCGCGCTACATCCACAGCAAGTTCCCCGGCTTCGGCGCGGCCTGGGCGGCCTGGGTGGCGGACGTGGCCATCGACAAGCAGACCGGCGACGTCTCGGTGACCCGCGTGGTGATCGGCCATGACTCGGGGATGATGATCAACCCGGCGGGCGTGCAGCATCAGATCCACGGCAATGTGATCCAGTCCACCAGCCGCGTGCTCAAGGAGCGCGTGACCTTTGAAGAGTCGACCGTGGCGAGCAAGGAGTGGGGCGGTTATCCGATCCTGACCTTCCCTGAAGTGCCGCAGATCGACGTACTGATGATGCCGCGCCAGGACCAGCCGCCGATGGGCGCCGGCGAGTCGGCCTCGGTGCCCAGCGCGGCGGCAATTGCCAATGCGATCTATGACGCCACCGGCATTCGTTTTCGCGAGCTGCCGATCACCCCCGAGCGCGTGTTGGCGGCGCTGAATGCGGGCACGCTGGGCGAGCCGGCAAAGTCCCCGGAAAAACGCCGCAAATGGTTGTTCGGTTCATTGTTCGCAGCCTTTGGTGCGGTGTTGGGCATGGCCGCCACCGCGTGGCCGTTCCACAGCGAAATCGCCCCGATTGCACCGCCCAGCGCCGGCACCTGGTCCAAGGCCACCCTGGAGCGCGGTCGGTTGCTGGCGGCGGTAGGGGATTGCGCGGTGTGCCACACGGCGCCGGGCGGGGCGACCAATGCCGGCGGGCTGGCGATGCACACGCCATTCGGCACGCTCTACAGCAGCAACATCACCCCGGATGAGAAGACCGGGATTGGCAACTGGTCCTACCCGGCGTTCGAGCGGGCGATGCGCGATGGCATTGGCCGCGACGGGCGCAACCTGTACCCGGCGTTTCCCTATACGGCATTTCGCAATATCAACGATGCCGACATGCAGGCGCTGTATGCCTACCTGATGTCCCAGGCACCGGTGAGCCAGGCGCCGGTGCCGAATGCGATGGGTTTTCCGTTCAATATCCGCCCGTTGATGGCCGGGTGGAACGCACTGTTTTTGCGTCGCGGGGAAATCACTGTGCAACCACAGCGCAGTGAGCAATGGAACCGCGGGGCCTATCTGGTCAATGGCCTGGGGCACTGCGCGGCGTGCCATTCGCCGCGCAACCTGATGGGCGCGGAGAAGGGCGGCAAGGCGTTCCTGGCGGGCGGTATGGTGGATGGGTGGGAAGCGCCGGCCTTGAACGGCTTGTCCAAGGCACCGACGCCCTGGACCGAAGACCAACTGTTCACTTATTTGAGCACCGGCTATTCCGACGCACACGGCGTGGCGACAGGGCCGATGGGGCCAGTGGTGACTGAACTGGCGAAATTGCCCAAGACCGATATCCGCGCGATGGCCGTATACCTGGCCTCGCTGAATGACAGTGGCGCGGCAGAGGCACAGGTGGTGACCGCCGCAACGCTGCCCAATGCGAATGGACGCCGGGTATTCGAAGGTTCGTGCAAGGCCTGCCATGCCGACGGGCAGGGGCCGAAACTGTTCGGGGTCAGCCCGTCACTGGCGACCAATACCAATGTGCACAGCGACCAGCCGGACAACCTGATCAAGGTGATCCTGCAAGGCATCAGCACCCCGGCGACCAAGGACCTGGGCTATATGCCCGCGTTCAAGGACAGCCTGTCCAACACCCAGGTGGCGGATTTGGCCGCCTACCTGCGCGGGCGCTTTGCACCTGATGCACCACAGTGGGAAGGCCTGGAAAAAACCGTGGCACACCTGCGAGCGAACCCTGGCACTCACTGAAAGCTCCAAGCCATATGGAGATCAAATGTGGGAGCTGGCTTGCCTGCGATAGCGGTGGTGACTGGTACACCGCTATCGCAGGCAAGCCAGCTCCCACATTACCGTACGCCGCGCAACACCAAATCACTGATAAACCCCAGCCAGTCCCGCTGCTGCCCCTTGTCCGCCAGATCCTCCCCCAAAAACGAACTAAGCGTGTGCTGGTTGGAATTGTAGAAGTAGCACAACGAAGCAATCATCAAGTAAACATGCTTGATGTCCACATCCTCACGAAACAACCCCTGCGCCTGACCCGCCTCGATGATCGGCCGCAACACCCCAACCGCCTCCCCCGACAACCGCCGCAACTCCCCGGACTGCTTCGCGTGCTTGCCCTTGTGCAGGTTCTCGATACTCAGGATCGCCACAAACTCGGGATGCTTGACGTAGTAATTCCAGATAAAACCCACCAATGCCTGCAAGGCTTGCACCGGCGCACTCAGGTCGAGCTTGAGTTTGCTTTCGGCCTTGTTGAACTGTTCATAGGTGTGCTCCAGCACACACACAAACAGATGCTCCTTGCTGCCGAAGTAGTAATACAGCATGCGGTCGTTGGAGTCGGCCTCCCGGGAAATGCTTTCGACGCGCCCGCCGGAATAGCCGTCGCGGGTGAAGACCTTGACCGCCGCCTGGAGAATCCGCGCGCGGGTCTGGTCGGCTTGCTGGGCGCGGATACCGGTCTTCTTGATCACCATCGAAAAGCCTCTGCTGCACAGCGTAAAGGCCCGGAATATAGCATGGGCATTATTCCGTTACCGACAGGCTCTGTCACAAACGCGGCATAAGGCTGGGGCTTGTGTTCGAAACGTACTACTTTCTAATTCTTCCAATAAACAGAGTAGCCAGGGATGAAATACCAACCGTTTACCCGAACATTGATTGCCACGGCGCTGGTGCTGACCGTCAGCGGCGTACAGGCGGCCTCCCAGGCCCCGGTGGCTGGCGAAAATGGCATGGTGGTCACGGCCCAGCACCTCGCCACCCATGTGGGCGTGGATGTGCTCAAGGCCGGTGGCAACGCGGTGGATGCGGCGGTGGCGGTGGGTTACGCCCTGGCCGTGGTCTACCCGGCGGCCGGCAACCTGGGCGGCGGCGGCTTCATGACCGTGCAGTTGGCCGACGGGCGCAAGACCTTCCTCGACTTCCGCGAAAAAGCCCCGTTGGCGGCCACCGCCGACATGTACCTGGACAAGGACGGCAACGTCGTCCCCGACCTCAGCTCCAAGGGCCACCTGGCGGTCGGCGTTCCCGGCACCGTGTCGGGCATGGAACTGGCGCTGAGCAAATACGGCACCCTCAAGCGCGCCCAGGTGATTGCCCCGGCCATCAAGCTGGCCGAAGACGGCTTTGCCCTGGAGCAGGGCGATGTCGACCTGTTGCACACGGCCACTGACGAGTTCAAGAAAGACAAAGACCTGCGCGGCATCTTCCTGCACGGCGGCGAACCGATGCTGGTGGGCCAGAAACTGGTGCAGAAAGACCTGGCGAAAACCCTGCGGGAAATCTCCGCCAAGGGCACCGACGGCTTCTACAAGGGCTGGGTAGCCAAGGCGATTGTCGATTCCAGCCAGTCAGGCAAGGGCATCATCACCCAGGCCGACCTGGACAAATACAAGACCCGCGAACTGGCGCCCATCGAGTGTGACTACCGCGGTTACCACGTGGTTTCCGCGCCACCACCGAGCTCTGGCGGCGTGGTGATCTGCGAGATCATGAACATCCTCGAAGGCTATCCGATGGCCGACCTTGGCTATCACTCGGCCCAAGGCCTGCACTACCAGATCGAGGCCATGCGCCACGCCTACGTTGACCGCAACAGCTACCTCGGCGACCCGGATTTCGTGCAAAACCCGGTCGACCATCTGCTGGACAAGGACTACGCCGCCAAACTGCGCGCCGCCATCGACCCGCAGAAAGCCGGGATCTCCCAGGACATCAAGCCCGGGGTATCGCCTCACGAGGGCAATAACACCACCCACTATTCCATCGTCGACAAGTGGGGCAATGCAGTCTCGGTGACCTACACCCTCAACGACTGGTTTGGCGCCGGCGTGATGGCGAGCAAGACCGGGGTGATCCTCAACGACGAAATGGACGACTTCACCTCCAAGATCGGCGTGCCGAACATGTACGGCCTGGTCCAGGGAGAAGCCAACGCCATCGCCCCGGGCAAGACGCCGCTGTCGTCCATGAGCCCGACCATCGTCACCAAGGACGGCAAGGCGGTGATGGTGGTGGGTACGCCGGGTGGCAGCCGCATCATTACGGCCACACTGCTGACCATCCTCAACGTGATCGACTACAAGATGAACATCCAGGAAGCCGTGGACGCGCCGCGTTTCCACCAGCAATGGCTGCCTGAGGCGACCAATATCGAGCGCTTTGCCCTGAGCCCCGATACCCAGAAAATCCTCGAAGGCTGGGGCCACAAGTTTGCAGGCCCCCAGGACGCGAACCACCTGGCGGCGATCCTGGTGGGCGCGCCGTCCCTGGATGGCAAACCGGTCGGCAACAACCGTTTCTACGGGGCCAACGACCCTCGGCGCAATACCGGCTTGTCGCTGGGCTACTGAGGCGTCAACCCTTCGTGTTCTCCATGGTGGCTGCGGAAAAAAGCCAGGGAGAGCGCGATATCATCATGGGACAGCTGCGTGGCAGCCGCGCGGTTTAATCCAGCAGTTGCTCCACAGCTGAAAACGCCTGCGCTCGGCGGGCGTGCCAATCCCCACGGATTATCCGTAGCAGCTGATGATGTTGCTCCAGCCAGTCACGGCTGGCCTGAAAGAATGCGAGGCGGTCGGCGAACTCCGGTTGGCAGCGTTGGCCGTCGGCGGTCCATTCCACATCCTCGGGCGACAGCAGCAAGTGCAAGTCGTAATGGCGGGCCAGCAGCTCGCTGTCGAGCCACGCCGGGCAGTCGCCAAACAGGGTCTGGCTCCAGAGCTTGTTGGTCAGCAGGTTGGTGTCCAGGATCAGCAATGCCGGCTGCGCGGCGCGGGCGGCGTCTTCCCGGGCCAGTTGGCCGCGGGCGATCTCGGGGATATCGGCCAGGGTGGTATCGCGCTGGTGCTGGTCGATGAAATGGCGCACGTATTCGTCCACCATCATCCCGCCAAAGTGCGCCTGCAACTGCGCTGCCAACCAGCTTTTGCCGCTGGATTCCGGGCCGGCCAGTACCACGACTTTCATGGCTGCAACGCCGGGTCGGCGCGCCATGCGCGCCAGCCCTGCACGGCGATCACGGTAAACAAGGCATAGAGCGCGGCGGTCAGGTACAGGCCTTTGTAGAGGAACAGCCCGACGAAGATCACATCCACGGTGATCCACAGCGGCCAGCACTGTACGCGTTTTTGCGCCATCCACATTTGCGCCACCAGGCTGAAGCCGGTGAGGGCGGCATCCAGCCAGGGTTGGGCGGCGTCGGTCCAGTGGGCCATGGCGGCACCCAGCAACAGGCTGCCTACGGCACCCACGGCCAGGCCTTGCAGGATCGGTTGCAGCCCCAGGCTGGTGACCTGCCGGCCTTGCCTGACCTCGCCGGCGCGGGTCCACTGCCACCAGCCGTAGAGTTGCAGGGCGGCGTAGATCACTTGCAGCAGCATGTCGGAGTAGAGCTTCACGTCGAAGAAGATCCAGGTGTACAGCAGCACCATCACCAGGCCGATGGGCCAGCACCACGGGTTCTGTTTGACCGTCAACCAGACAGCGATCACCCCCAGGGCGGCGGCAAACAGTTCAAGCCCGGACATGGCGGTTCCTTGGGGGAGTCGAAGAGGGCGGTGATTGTAACCAGAGTGGCGCATTCCTCAAACTCCGTAGCAGCTGTCGAGCCTAGGCGAGGCTGCGTTGGCAGCACCAGAACTGCCGAGCCAGGCACGATACCTCGTCGCGCCTCACGCAGCCTCGCCAAGGCTCGACAGCGGCTACGGGGGGCAGACCTTGAATTGGCGCAGAAGGCCGTCCAACTGTTCGCTCAAGCCTTTCAGGTGCGTACTCGCCACGCTTGACTGCTGCGCCGCCAGCGCCGTGCTGTGGGACAGCCCGGCTGCCTGGGTGACGTTCTGGTTGATGTCTTCCACCACATGCGCCTGCTGCAACGTGGCACTGGCAATCGACGCATTCAGGCCATTGAGATTACGCAACGCCTGGCCGATGGCGGTCAGACTCGCTCCGGCCTGGCCCGCTTGCTCAATGGTCAGTTGCGAAGCCTGGTGGCTGTCGCTGATCACCTTGACCGCCGCTTCCGAATGGCTTTGCAGCCGCTCAATCATGCCCTGGATTTCTGCCGTGGATTTTTGCGTGCGCTGGGCCAGCAGCCGTACTTCATCGGCCACCACCGCAAACCCGCGTCCTTGCTCCCCGGCGCGGGCCGCCTCGATGGCGGCGTTGAGCGCCAACAGGTTGGTCTGCTCGGCGATGGAGCGGATCACTTCCAGCACGCCACCAATCTGCGTGCTTTCGGCGGACAGCGTGCGAATCACTTCCACCGCCTGGCTGATGGTGGTGGAGAGCTGGTCGATCTGTTGCAGGCTGCCGTCGATATTCAGCTGGCCCTGTTCGGCCTGTACCTGGGCATCACGCATTTCACTGGCGGCGTGCTCGGCATTCTTGGCCACATCCTGCACGCCGTAGGTGACTTCGTTGATCGCCGTCGCCACCAGTTCCATCTGCTGCGATTGCTGCTGACTGCGGTCATGGGCGTCGCTGGCATTGCTGCCCAGTTCGCTGGACGACTGGCCCAGGGCATTGGCGCAGGCCTGCAACTGGCCCACCACCTGGCGCAACTTGGCGGTAAAACTGTTGAAGTGGCGGGACAATTGGGTGACTTCGTCCTGGCCGTGGGTGTCGAGGGTGCGGGTCAGGTCGCTTTCGCCGCTGGCGATATTGCCCATGGCGTTCACTGCTTGCTGCAACGGGCGCACGATGCTGCGGGCAATCAGCACCACCAGCAGGGCCATGATCACCGCGATCACCAGGCCCACCATCGAGGCTTTCCATACCTGGCCCTGGAACTCGCCTTGCACGTCATCGACATATACGCCGGAGCCGATGATCCAGCCCCAGGGTTCAAACAACTGGATATACGAGGTCTTGGCCACCGGCGCATCCGCCCCGGGCTTGGGCCAGCGGTAATTCACCATCCCGGCGCCCTTGGCCTTGGCCAGGATCACGAACTCGTTGAACACCGCAAAACCGTCCGGATCGCGAATGGCCGACAGGTTCTGGCCATCGAGCTTGGGGTTTGCCGGATGCATGATCATCACGGGCGTGAGGTCATTGATCCAGAAGTAATCGTCATGCCCGTAGCGCAAGCCGCGGACCACGCTCAAGGCTTGCTTCTGGGCCGCCTCGCGGGTCAGGACGCCGCTGGTTTCGAGGCTGTGATAATAAGTCAGGATCCCGTTGGCGGTCTGGACCACGCGCTGGGTCTGCTCACTCTTGGCCTGGTAAAGGTCGCCATGAATCTGCTTGAGCATAAGCAGACCGAGGGTTAGCAGCATCAGCACGGCGACAATCAGGATCAGCCAGAGGCGTCGGCTGATGGACATGTTGCGCAAACTGTTCATGGTCCTGTCACTCCGTGTTCTTATAATTTTAGGTGCCGCATCGACATTTCCGGCTTGTCTGATAGGCTTTCGGCCCAGAATCAAAAAACCTGAGTCCTGCCTGATTTTTCACGGAATTTTCGCAGCCCGGTCTTGATTATCTGCGCTGCTTTCGCCGCGCATTCGTCGTTAGTGAACACTTAAAAAATTATGTTAGAGGCGTGCCACAGGCATGACCTTTGGGGGAATCGATGGATCTTTGGACCGCCGCTCAGGCGCTGATACTCGGGGTTGTAGAAGGGCTGACGGAGTTTTTGCCGATCTCCAGTACCGGGCACCAGATTATCGTCGCCGACTTGATCAACTTCGGTGGCGAGCGCTTTGAAGCGTTCAATATCATCATCCAGCTGGGCGCAATCCTGGCGGTGGTGTGGGAGTTTCGACGCAAGATCCTCGACGTGGTGATCGGCTTGCCGACCCAGCGCAACGCCCAGCGTTTCACCGTCAACCTGATCATCGCCGTATTGCCGGCGGTGGTGCTGGGGGTGATTTTTGCCGACCTGATCAAGCATTACCTGTTCAACCCGATCACCGTGGCGGCAGCGCTGGTGGTGGGCGGTGTCATCATGTTGTGGGCCGAGCGTCGCCAACATGAAGTGCACGCCGAAACCGTCGACCAGATCACCTGGAAGGACGCCCTCAAAGTCGGCTTCGCCCAGTGCCTGGCGATGATTCCGGGTACCTCGCGTTCGGGCGCGACCATCATCGGCGGCCTGTTGTTCGGCCTGTCACGCAAGACCGCCACCGAGTTCTCGTTCTTCCTGGCCATGCCCACCATGGTCGGCGCGGCGGTGTACTCGGGCTACAAGTACCGCCACCTGTTCCAGCCGGACGATTTGCCGGTGTTTGCCATCGGCTTTGTCACCTCGTTCATCTTCGCGATGATCGCGGTCAAGGCGCTGCTCAAGTTCATCGCCAGCCACAGCTATGCGGCGTTTGCCTGGTACCGCATCGCCTTTGGCCTGGTGATCCTGGCCACCTGGCAATTCGGCTGGATCGACTGGTCGGCCGTCAAGCCATGAACATCCAGCATCCGCGCTTCAAGGCGCTGGTGTTTGCACTGGTGTGCGCCGCGCCGCTGTTGGGCTCGGCGCTGCTGTGGTATCGCGGGGTTTCTATGATCCCGCTGGTGGCCTACGGCGTGGTCAGCGTTATCGCGTTCTTGCTGTACTGGCGCGACAAGCGCAAGGCCCGCGAAGACAGCTGGCGCACCCCGGAAAACATCCTGCACGCCGTGGAGCTGGCAGGCGGCTGGCCGGGGGCGTTGATCGCCCAGCAGGTGTTTCGCCACAAGACGCGCAAGGTGTCTTATCAGGTGGCGTTCTGGCTGATCGTGTTGCTGCACGAGGTGTTCTGGATTGACCAGTTGTTCCTCGGCGGCACGCTACTCTCGATCTTCTAGCAGCAAGCCGACCTGCGTGCGCTTGGGCAGTTTGCTCACCACCAACTGGTGGGAACGCTGCAACAGGCCACGCAGTTCTTCGGCGCCCAGCGGGTAGGGCGCCTCCATGATGATCCACTGCGCCCGCGCCAGGTACGGCGCCGGATGGATACCCGGGCGATCCACATGTCCCAGGAACAGTTCCTTGTCGACCTTGAAGGCCAGCGAATCACCCCGCAGGTGCTGCAAGGCGAACATCTTGTTGCCGGCGATGGAAAACACCCGCACGCCGCCCCATTTGTAGTCTTCCCGCGCGCCGGGCAAGCCCAGGCAAAATTGGGCGACTTGTTCTTCGGTCATTCTCATAACAAACGGTCTCCACATCCTTTGAAGGCGTTATCCAGGTGGTCGATCCAGGCTCGCACGGCCGGCAACACGC
Organism: Pseudomonas sp. BIGb0558; assembly: GCF_024807515.1. Lineage (NCBI taxonomy): Bacteria > Pseudomonadati > Pseudomonadota > Gammaproteobacteria > Pseudomonadales > Pseudomonadaceae > Pseudomonas > Pseudomonas sp. BIGb0558. The sequence continues at coordinate 32,452 of NZ_JANUEW010000030.1, read as the reverse complement.
CGCGCCGATGAGGGTAAACCGCCTGCAACCAGCCGCCCGGTAATGACCATTGCGGCAACAGTTGCACCAACTGGCCGCTGGCCAACTCCTCCTCGCAATACATCATCGGCAACACCGTAAATCCCAGGCTGGCAAGGGCGCACGCCTTGCGTACCAGGAAATCGTCGATGCCCAGCCGGGCTTCCATGGCCAGGTCATGGCTGATGCCCTCCGGGCTCAGCATGCGGAAGTGCACCATGCGGTCTGCCTCCAGGGCGCCCAGCACCGGCAGTTGCTTGAGGTCTTCCAGGGTGGTGATCTGCCGGTCACGCACAAAGGCGGGGCTGGCGACAATGGCGGTCTGTGCCTGGCGCAGGCGCTTGGTCACCAGCAACGGGTCTTCGTCCCCCAGTTCACGCACGCGCAGGGCCACATCAATGCCTTCGGCCACCAGGTCGACGCGGCGGTTGACCAGGTTCATCTCCAGCTGCACCAGCGGGTTGGCGGTGAGAAACTCTGCCACCACGGTTTGCAGAAACTGGTGAGCCAGGCCCACCGGGCTGCTGACCCGCAGCCGGCCCCGGGGCTCGCTGGACATGCTGGCCACGGCTTCGTCGGCCATTTCCGCCTCCAGCAGCATTGCCTGGCAGTGGCGCAGGTAGCGCTCACCCACGGCGGTGAGTGTCAGTTGGCGGGTGGTGCGTTGCAGCAAGCGTGCGCCGAGGCGTTCTTCCAGCTCGGCAATGCGCCGTGACAGCCGGGACTTGGGAATCCCCAGCAACCGCCCGGCGGCGGCGAAACCGCCGGCTTCCACTACTTTGGCGAAATAGTAGAGGTCATTCAGATCTTGCATGGTGGGCCTATTGTCCTGTCGATGGGACGAACTATCCGCGCCTGACGTCGGCAAATCCACCCCCAACTGGTCAGTGAAGCATCGGCGGGTTACCTTCTGGCTTTCCCCTGCCTGTGCATTGCGATGAACCTTGAACATCCACGTAACCGCAGAATCATCGACTTGATGGGACAGTTGGCGCCCGTGGAGGGCTACAACCTGACGCCTCTGGATGACGTGCGTTTCCTGCGTTCCAACCGGCCGTTGACGCGGATTCCGGTGCTTTACGACCCGGGGATCGTGATCGTGTGCCAGGGCCGCAAGCGCGGTTATCTGGGGGAAGACGTCTACGTCTACGATGCCCGGCACTATCTGGTGGTCTCGGTACCGGTGCCGTTCACCATGGAAACCGAGGCCAGTGAAGCAGAGCCGATGCTCGCGGTGTACCTGCGCCTGGATTTCAAGCTGGCCGCCGAGTTGATGCTGGAACTCGACGCGTTGGCCCCATCGCCGCAAGCCAGGCCCAAGGGCATGTACGCCTCGCCGATGGACGACAAGCTCAGCGGGTCGTTGTTGCGCTTCCTGGAGGTGATGAGCGTGCCGGTTGAAGCACAGGTACTCGGCCCGACCCTGATGCGGGAAATCTACTACCGCATCCTCACAGGCGAGCAGGGCGGCTCGATGCGTGCGGCACTGAATCTCCAGGGCCAGTTCGGCAAGGTGGCCCGGGCGATTCGCAAGATCCACGCGTGTTATGACCAGCGCCTGGGCGTGGAAGAGCTGGCCAACGAAGCGATGATGAGCGTGCCGAGTTTTCATGCGCACTTTCGCACGGTGACCGACACCTCGCCCATGCAGTACCTGAAGTCGACGCGCTTGCATCAGGCGCGGCTGCTGATGCTGAGGAGTGATATCAGCGCGGCCACGGCCTGCGCCAAGGTCGGGTACGAGAGCGCCTCGCAGTTCAGCCGTGAGTTCAAGCGGTTTTTTGGGCGCACGCCCCATGAAGAGATTGACTGGATGAAGCGCACCTATGCGTTGCCTGCACCCACGAGTGCGTCTATCTATGTTTCGTCACATTAGAATCACTGTCCTGTCAGTGGGACAAACAATCGCATTCTGTCCGACTAATCGTCGATTGGTTTCATCTGTAGGCTTATTTCCATTCCGTCGCCCCTGGCGATGCTTACTTGGAGATAACCCATGAAACTGTTGCATATCGATTCAAGCATCCTCGGCGACAACTCGGTTTCCCGTCAGTTGAGCGCCGGCGTCGTCAAGACCTGGCAGGCAGCCGAGCCAGGCGTTGAAGTGACCTACCGTGACCTGGCTGGCGAAGGCATCAACCACTTTTCCGGCGTGACCCTGGGTGCACTGGGCACCGCTGCCGAATTGCGTGATGCCGTGCAGAAGCACGAAGCCGAGCTGAGCGCCAACACCCTCGCCGAATTCCTCGCCGCCGACGCGATTGTATTGGCTGCGCCGATGTACAACTTCACCATTCCGACCCAGCTCAAGGCGTGGATCGACCGTATCGCCGTTGCCGGCCAGACTTTCCGCTACACCGAAAACGGCCCTGAAGGCCTGGCCGGTGGCAAGAAAGTCATCATCGTGTCGACATCCGGCGGCCTGCACGTTGGCCAGCCTACCGGTGTGGCGCACGAAGACTACTTGAAAGTGCTGCTGGGTTTCCTCGGTATCACCGACATCGAAATCGTTCGCGCTCACGGCCTGGGCTACGGCGAAGAAGTGCGCAACAAGGCTATCAGCGACGCCAACGTAGTCATCAACGAACAATTGTTCGCTGCCGCGTAAGACTTGTGTAAATTTTGCTGCTCCTCGATATCAATCTGATCCGAGGCGCCTAAACTCTGTACTCTGCTCGCCTGAAAAGCGATCGGAGTACGGAGTTTTTTCGTTTACCCGCTGTCACTACTTTGGCCCAGGTTATGCACGCATGGGTAAACCCTGCCAGTCCGAGCGCCTGAACCATGGATATTTCAATAGCTACGCGGGCTTACGCAACAAAGGTGGACATCCCCATGATGCGTCTTTGTGCAGTCTTGGTTCTTTCCCTGCTCGGCGGCCTGATTTCAGTGCAAGCCGCGCCTGCGCCGCACCCTCATTGGAGTGTGGGCTTTCACCGCATGACGTTTCTCGACCCGCTGGACCTGCAGCCGATGAAAGCCGTCGCGTTCTATCCGTCCACGGGCCTGGAACACACCACCCAGGTGGGCGCTTATCACATTGCCGCTACTGAAGACTCGAAGATCGCCATCGGCCGCTTTCCGATGTTGATGCTGTCCCACGGCAACACCGGCACGCCCCTGGCCTTGCACGACCTTGCCACCTCTCTGGCACGCAAGGGTTTTGTGGTGGTGGCGGTGCTGCACCCGGGCGACAACTACAAGGATCACAGCCGCCTGGGCACCTTGAGCAACCTGTATGGGCGCCCGATCCAGATTTCCGAAGCCATCACCGCCACCCTCGGCGACCCGATGCTGTCGCCGTTCGTCAACGTCGACCAGGTGGGCGTCATCGGTTACTCGGCCGGTGGCGAGACCGCGCTGATCCTCGCCGGTGCCAAACCCGACCTGGACCGCCTGCGCCGCTATTGCCAGCAACGCCCAGAAGATCGCGATGCCTGCACAACCAAGGGCGAACTGATCGTCGACCGTGACGACCTGCAACCCCAGGCAGATCCGCGCATCCACGCCTTGATGTTGATGGCGCCATTGAGCCTGATGTTTGGTCGCCATACCCTGGCAGACGTGCATGTGCCGGTGCTGCTCTACAGTGGCGATGGCGACAAGCTGGTGGCCGTGGACAAGAACGCCGAGGCCCTGGCGCGCAAGCTGCCGGAACCGCCGGACTTCAAGCTGTTGGCCGGGGCAGGGCACTTCGTGTTCATGGCCCCTTGCGATGAGAGCCAACTGGCCGCGATGCCCGCCATGTGCACCGATGCGGACGGGGTTGACCGTGAAAGCATCCACCGTGACCTGATTTCCGAGGCCGGGCGGTTCTTCAATCACACCCTGGGGCAATCCACCCGGGCGGGCTTGCAGACGGCTGATCAGTAAGCGCGGCGCTTGAGCATCAAGGTCAGGCCCAGGCCGGTGACCGAGAGCAGGGCGGCGCAGAAGAAGATCCACGAATAGCCCAGGTTCAACGCCACCGCGCCCATCACCGGCCCGGCAATTGCCAGCGCCAGATCAAAAAACACTGCATACGCACTCAACCCGGCGCCCCGGCTGCTGTTAGGCACCTGCTTGATCGCCTCCACGCCCAGCGCCGGGTACACCAGTGACAACCCAAAGCCAGTCAGCCCGGCGCCAATCAACGCCACGCCGGTGGACGGTGCCAGCCACAGCAGCGTAAGGCCGAGGGTTTCGATGGTCATGCAGGCAATCGCCGCGGTGAACCCGCCGAAACGGTTGATGGCGGAGATAAACACCAGGCGCGACAGAATAAAACACACGCCAAATACCGTGAGGCACCAGGCGGCGCCAGTCCAGCCACGGCTCAGGTAGTACAGGGTGATAAAGGTGGTGAGGGTGCCGTAGCCGATCGATGCCAGGCAAAGGCTGGCGCCAAACGGCGCAATGCGTCCGAACACGGCCCAGAACGGCAGGCGCTCGCCGCGTACCACGGGCACCGAGGGTTTATTGCGGATCAGCAGCAGGCCCAGGGCCGATAGCACCGTGAGCGCGATCCCGAGGCTGGTGTAGCCGTAATCGGCAACCATCACCACGCCCAGCGGCGCGCCAATCGCAATTGCGCCGTAGGAGGCGATACCGTTCCACGAGATCGAGCGCGCGGTGTGTTCGGCGCCCACCGCGCCCATGCACCAGCTGATGGTACCGACGCCGATCAGGCCCTGGGCCACGCCCAGCAACAGGCGGCCGACGATCAAGATGCCGAGGCTCAGCAATGGCAGGCTTTGCACCAGCGTGGCGATAAACGTCAGCACGCCGCTCAGCAGGATCCCGCTCAAGCCCAGCACGATGGCGCGCTTGGTGCCGACATTGTCGGACATGCGACCCGCCATGGGGCGGCTGAGCAGCGTTGCCAGGTATTGAGAGCCGATGGTTATCCCGGCGATTACCGCGCTGAAGCCCAGTTCGCCATGGACGTAGCCGGGAATCACCGCAATCGGCAGGCCGATGCAGATGAACGCGATAAAGGTGTAGAAAACGATGGAGACGATCTGCAGGGTGATCGACAGGGAGCTGGGGGCGGCGGGCTGTGGGGCAGGCATGGGGACTCGTTCGCGGGCGGGCGGTGAGTGCATCATGGCAAGGGCCCGGAGCAAAAGGAAGCAGGCTATCTAATTTTCCGCGAGAACCTGTGGCGAGGGAGCTTGCTCCCGTTCGACTGCGTAGCAGTCGCAAACTTCTGGGGGCGCTTCGCACCCCAGCGGGAGCAAGCTCCCTCGCCACAATGTGCGCCCCTGAAATGAAAAAGCCCCGTCACACTGGACGGGGCTTTGGCGTTTCTACGGCAGGCGGTGCTTAGAAAACCACGCCTTGGCTACGCAGGTAGTCGTCATAAGTACCGCTGAAGTCGATCACGCCGCTCGGGCTCAGCTCGATGATGCGGGTCGCCAGGGACGATACGAACTCACGGTCATGGCTGACGAAGATCAGCGTGCCCGCGTAGTTTTCCAGCGCCAGGTTCAGCGCCTCGATGGATTCCATGTCCAAGTGGTTGGTCGGTTCGTCCATGATCAGCACGTTCGGCTTTTGCAGGATCAGCTTGCCGAACAGCATGCGGCCTTGCTCACCACCGGAAATCACCTTCACCGACTTGAGGATCTCGTCGTTGGAGAACAGCATGCGGCCCAGGGTGCCGCGAACCACTTGCTCGCCTTCCTTGGTCCAGCGGCCCATCCAATCGAACAGGTTGGATTCGTCTTCGAAGTCCGAAGCGTGGTCTTGGGCGTAGTAGCCCAGTTCAGCGGCGTCGGTCCACTTCACGGTGCCTGCATCCGGGGTCAGTTCGTTGACCAGGGTGCGCAGCAGGGTGGTCTTGCCGATACCGTTCGGGCCAATGATTGCGACGCGCTCGCCGGCTTCGACCTGGAAGCTGAAGTCCTTGAACAAGGTCTTGCCGTCAAAGCCTTTGGCCATGCGATCGACGATGACCGCCTGGCGGTGCAGCTTCTTGGTCTGGTCAAAGCGGATGAACGGGCTGACGCGGCTCGACGGCTTGACTTCGGCCAGCTGGATCTTGTCGATCGCCTTGGCGCGGGAGGTGGCCTGCTTGGCTTTCGAGGCGTTGGCCGAGAAGCGGCTGACGAAGGATTGCAGCTCGGATATCTGAGCTTTCTTCTTGGCGTTGTCCGACAGCAACTGCTCGCGGGACTGGGTCGCCACGGTCATGTATTCGTCGTAGTTGCCCGGGAACAGGCGCAGCTCGCCGTAGTCCAGGTCGGCCATGTGGGTGCAGACGCTGTTCAGGAAGTGACGGTCGTGAGAGATGATGATCATCAGGCTGTTACGCTGGGTCAGGATGTTTTCCAGCCAGCGAATGGTGTTGATGTCCAGGTGGTTGGTTGGCTCGTCGAGCAGCAACACTTCCGGATCGGAAAACAGTGCCTGGGCCAGCAACACACGCAGCTTCCAGCCTGGCGACACTTCGCTCATCGGGCCGTTGTGCTGCTCGATGCCGATACCCAGGCCCAGCAGCAACTCGCCAGCGCGCGATTCGGCGGTGTAGCCGTCCATCTCGGCGAAGTCGGTTTCCAGTTCAGCAACGGCCATGCCGTCGTCTTCGGTCATTTCCGGCAGCGAGTAGATGCGGTCGCGCTCGGCCTTGACCTTCCACAGCTCTTCGTGACCCATGATCACGGTGTCGAGTACGGTGAATTCTTCGTAGGCGAACTGGTCCTGGCGCAGCTTACCCAGGCGCACGTTCGGCTCCAGCATGACCTGGCCGCCCGATGGGTCGAGGTCACCACCGAGGATTTTCATGAAGGTCGACTTGCCGCAACCGTTGGCACCGATCAGGCCATAACGGTTACCTGCGCCGAACTTGACCGAAACGTTCTCAAAGAGCGGCTTGGCGCCGAACTGCATGGTGATGTTAGCTGTGGAGATCAATTACTTTACCTATCAATAGCTTGGAGTGCGCTAATTTGAGCCGGGCCCATTTTGTGGCCCAGGCCAACGGGCATACGTCGGCAGCGACATCAAGGCTTGAGGCCCAGTCGCTGAGCAGAAAAATGGGTGCATGTTGGAATTTGGCGCGCATTGTCGCATATGTCAGGCGGGAGTTGTATGGCGCTGCAAGGATGGATTCACCCGGGTCTCCGGCATTGCCACCCACAACAGGCCCAACGCGACGGCGGCCACACCCGCCAGGGTCAGGAAAGCGGCGTTGTATCCAGCCCACTGCACCACGAAACCCGCCAGGCTGCTGCTCAGCGCGGCCCCGAGGCCGAATGCAGTGGACAGCGCCCCCAGGCTGACATTGAAACGCCCGGTGCCCTGGGTGAGGTCTTTGACAATCACCGGAAACAGCGCACCAAAAACCCCGGCCCCGACGCCGTCGAGCATCTGTACTGCCACCAGCCAATAGGGATCATTGGACAGCGTATACAGCACGCCCCGCAGTGGCAGAATCATGAAGCCGGCCAGCAGCAGCGGCTTGCGCCCCCACACATCGGCTTTCACCCCCACCAGCCAGGCCACCGGCACCATCACCAGCTGCGCCGCAACAATGCAGGCCGAGGTCAGCGGGGTGGCCATTTGCAGGTTGATCTGCGCCAGCTTCTGGCTGACCAGCGGCAACATGGCGGCATTGGCCAGGTGAAACAGTGCGCAGCAGATGGCGAACAGCAGCAATGGCCTGTTGGCCAGTAGCACCGCCAGACCCGACGGCTGTTCATGTTCGGCGCTGTGGGACGGGTCGAAGCCCCGCGCCACCTCGTGGTCGATCGCCTCGGCCGACACGCAGCTGACCGCGATCACGCTGGCCACCGCCATGACCGCCATCAAGTAGAACACCGCCACCGGGCCAAACAGATAGGCAAACCCGCCGGCGAGGAGGGCGGCCACCGCGTTACCGGCGTGGTTGAACGTTTCATTGCGGCCGGTGCGGCGGGTGAAGGCCCGCGGCCCGGTGATGCCAAGGGAAATCGCCGAGATGGCGGGTGCGAACACCGAAGCTGCTGCCGCACTGGCCGCCTGGGTCAGCGCCACCAGGCTGAAGGAGCTGACGAAGGGCAGGAGCAGGCAACTGGCGGTCACCAAAAGGGCTGCGATCACGATCACTGCGCGCTTGTTGCGGGTTCGGTCAATCAAGGCGCCGGCTGGCGTCTGGGTGAGCAGGGCGGCGATGCCGGCGAGGGTCATCACCACGCCGATACTGGCGGGGTCCCAGTGATGCACGGCCAGCAGATAAATCGCCAGGTAAGGTCCCAGCCCGTCACGCACGTCGGCCAGGAAGAAGTTCAGGCTGTCCAGGGACAAGGTGTTGCGCAGGTCAGAGCGAGTGGCCATGGCACAGTCTTCAAGGGCGAGGTCGGTAGCGATAGTGACCCATGGCATGAACGTATAGTTCTGCCGTGGGCGTCACGCGCCCACGGCGGCGCAAGCACAAACATTTACAAAGTGGAGCCAATTGCATCGAAAAATAGCGCTGGCGGAGGTTTTTTCAGGGGATTTTATTGTTAACAGTTGAACATCCCATAAGCCTGGCTTATTTTCCGTCCGTTCGCCCTACAGTGAAGGCTCTTTACCGGTTCAGGGATGGCGAGGCTTTTGGTGTAGGGCGAACTTCTTTTGTCGCAATGACTAAAAAGTTTGCCTCCTACTGGTTTGTGCACACATGGGGAGAGATCGTCAGCGGTGCCATCGCCGCCGGGTTGCAGATCAGCCATCTGCAGGAGTTCGCGCACTCCAATCGCGAGGAACTCTACGACCAGTATGAACACCAGCCCGCGCAACTGCCGCTGTGCTACACCCTGACTGCCATCAAGCGCCCGGAGTGACTGGCTGGCTGCAAGGGCGGCAACCTGTTCTTGCGACATGGTTTTCACATGGCCTTCACTTATCGACCTGTAGGGTGAAGGCTACCTACTCCAGTGAATACCTTGGCCCGCCCTCATCGCGGGCTTTTTTTTGCCTGCCCGGCAGCCTTTAAATTTCTTTTTTGGTTAAGAAATGACCAGTCAAGGTCATGGGTTAACCCTGTCTGAAGGACTAACTGAAACGATTTTGTGAGAATTGTCTGAATTCTCAAAGCTGCGTACGAGATTTCCTAATAATCACGCGTATTTAGCGCTATTTTGTAGCCCGCTTCGGACACCATTCTTTACAAGCTGGTCTACGCTCAGCGCATCGGGAATGACATCTAAGTATCTGAACGAAAACAATCTCTACTCGTGTGGGACTTTTCCGGGTCTGGGGTGGTCCGATGACACATCTACAGACCGTGTGTGTTGGGTGTACAGGGCGTTGTCCCTGTTTTGCGCATGGTTATTCAGTATTTCACGAACATGTGCGGCCGTTGACTGTCGACTTTTTTAAGGTGTATCAGTTTTGAATAAAACTCCTCGGCTCCAAGCTCATGCGGCATCGGACGAAATTGATCTGTTTGAAGTGTTTCACGGTATCTGGCGGCAAAAAAAGGTGGTGCTGGGATGTACGATTCTGGCGGGTGTCCTGGGGGTTGGGTACGCATTTCTGGCACCGCGGGAATATCAGGTCAGCAGTGTGCTGCGTCCCGCCGCCATCAACGAACTGGATGCACTGAACCGCTCCGAAGTCTATAAGCTGCCCCCGGCCGACGCCCTGAACAAAGTGGGGGCACAGCTGGATTCCTACGAAGCGCGCCTGGGGTTCTTTAAAACCCACGAGGACCTGTTCAAGGCGGTCCAGAAGCCTGGGCAAAGCCTGGAGCAGAGTTTTGAAGAGTTCAACCGAAACTCCATCAATCTGAGCCTGCCTGATCCTAAAAAAGCCGACTCCCTGAGCAACTATATCCGGCTTGAGTTGCAGTACCCCAGAGACATTGACGGGGTGGCGATTCTCAACGGTTTTGTGGATTACGCCATTGATTCGGAACGTGCCCAAGTCGGCGCTGACCTGAAGGTGATCGTCAATAACCGCTTGAACGAACTCAAGGGCAAGATTGACGCGGCGCGTTCCAATTACGAAACCGATAAGGAGTCCAAGATTGCCAAGCTGCTTGAAGCGGATCGGCTCAAGCGGGCCCAGTTGGAGGACGAGTTGGTTGCCCTGCGCCTGCAGATGAAAATCGAGAGAACGGATCGACTGGCAGAGCTGGCTGAGGCCATTTCCATTGCCAAATCGATGGGCATCAAGACACCGACTACCCCCTCCTCGATGGCGGACGCCTCGCGTAGCGGCTCGAATCAAGTGATGCGCACTGAGGTCAATAATCAGAAAATCCCGCTGTACTTTTTGGGTACAGAGGCGCTTGAGGCGGAGCGCACGGCCCTGCAGGCGCGCACCAACGATGACTTTACCAACAGTCGCATTGCGGAGATTGGTAAGGAGTTACAGATGCTGCAGGTCAACCGCGAAGTGGAAGTACTGAAAAAGCGCGGGAATGAAGACATTTTCTTGCAGGATGTTGAACCATTACGAGCGGAAGTCGCGCGGTTACGCGGCCTCAATATCGACATGAGCTCCCTGAAACTGGTCACTATCGACCGACGTGCCCAGGAGCCGCTCAGCCCGATCAAGCCTAAAAAAACCCTGGTTATCCTGCTGAGCCTGGTTGCGGGATTGATGGTGGGTGTGTTGATAGCGCTGGGCCGTCATTTCATCTCGACACGCCGTGAAGCTGTGGCTTATTCGCTGCAGGACGACAATCGGTTTTCCCAGCGTCCACGCAAGGATGGCGAACCGCATATTTAACACCCACCGCCCTCGGGCTTGCCGTCTGGCAAGCCCGCTCCCGCGCTGTCCAGCACACTCAATGGACACCTTTTCACAATTCTTGATTAACCTTTGGTTACAAAGTGTGGCTAAAATAGCTGCCAATGGCCATGATCCGGATTGTCACCCAGCCGGTCATGTTGCCTGTTTTTGAATTGTGATTTCAGGTGCTGCATCTTCAATCCTCGGCCGTCGTGGGCACGCAGGAGCAGCCTGTTCTCTTCTGACTTGTGACGAATACCTTGAAACTCATCATTGTTGCTCTCTACGTTTTGTCCATTGCGTATGTTCACCTGCGTGGCCGGGTGCGACACAAGCTGGGCCGCCAGCTCAGCGATCACTCGACCTTCCTGGCTCCGGTGAATTGCTTTCTCTACCTCTTCTCCAAACTGCCCAGCCGACCGTACTTGTCTCCCAGCGACTTTCCAGACCTGAGCCCGTTGCAGGAGCACTGGGAAGAAATTCGCCAGGAAGGCCAGAACCTGCTGCGGGCCGGCGAGATCAAGCGCTCCGACCAATACAACGACGTGGGTTTCAATTCGTTCTTCAAGACGGGCTGGAAGCGCTTCTATTTGAAATGGTACGGCGACAGCCATCCTTCGGCGATGAAGCTGTGCCCGCGCACCACCGAACTGGTGCAAAGCATCGGAACGATCAAGGCCGCGATGTTTGCCGAGCTGCCGCCGGGGTCCAAGCTGGTACGCCATCGTGACCCGTACGCCGGCTCCTACCGTTATCACCTGGGCCTGGACACGCCAAATGACCCGGGCTGCTACATCAACGTCGACGGTGAAAACTACTACTGGCGCGACGGCGAAGCGGTGATGTTTGACGAGACGTTCATCCACTACGCTGAAAACACCACGCAGCAGAACCGCATCATTCTGTTCTGCGACATCGAGCGTCCGATGAAGTACCGCTGGGCGGCCGCCTTCAACCGCTGGTTCAGCCGCAACGTGATGGCCGCCGCCGGGTCGCCCAACGATGCCGGTGACAAGACCGGTGGCCTGAACCGTGCCTTTACCCGCCTGTACAAGATCCGCCTGCGGGGCAAGGAACTGAAGAAGCGCAACCGTACGCGTTATTACCTGGAAAAGTGGGCGATCTTCGCCGGCCTGGCGTTGATCTTCATCCTGATCTGAATCGGGCGGCAGCGCGCATCAACCTGGCGGATGCGCGCCCAGCTTGTCCCACATCTTCTTGCTGATCTTCTGCCGGTTGGCGTAACCCGCCCACGGATCCTTCTTCAAACCCTGCAAGCGTTCATGCAGATTGGCCATCGTCCATTGCTGGGCACCCTGCAAACTTTTCAACTCATCACGACTTACTGGCACCGACACCGGCAGGCCTGGCCGTGCCCGCACCGAGTAGGCTGCTACCGTACTGGCGCCACGGGCGTTGCGCAGGTAGTCGATGAAGATCTTGCCGACGCGATTTTTCGGGCCTGACGTTGCAGTAAAACGCTCCGGCAGTTGTTCTGTCATGAACTGGGCGATCGCTTTGGCAAAGGCCTTTACCGTTTCCCAGTTGTCCCGGCGCGCCAGTGGCACCACCAGGTGCAGGCCTTTGCCGCCGCTGGTCTTGACGAAGGCTTCAAGCCCCAACTCGTCCAGCACCGACAGGGTCAACTGGGCCGCTTCGAGCATGCTTTTCCATGGCAGTGCCGGGTCGGGGTCGAGGTCGAGTACAAACAGGTCCGGGGTTTCGATCTTGTCGGTGGTGGCGCCCCAGGTGTGCAGCTCAACGGTACCCATTTGTACGGCGCCGATCAGCGCGGCCGGGCTGTCGATTTCCATCAGCCGTGCATGGCCCGGGTCCAGGGCCTGGTCCAGTTGCTTGATATTCGGGATCGCCAGGCGCTCGGAGTGTTTCTGGAAAAACTGTTCGCCGGCAATGCCTTCAGGCGCCCTCAGCAGGGACACGGGACGGTTGCGCAAATACGGCAGGAACCACTCGCTGATCCCTTCATAGAACTGTGCCAGTTGTAGTTTTTGTGTACCGCTTTGGGTGTCGATCACCCGATCCGGGTGGGTGATCTTGACCCCGGCCGCTGCGCTGGCTTCAGCTGCCTTTTTGCGTGGTTTTTCCTTCAGCGACTTGGCCGATCGCGGCTGCTCATGAACAATCTGCGCGACCGGCTTGTCGGTGCGCAGCCCAACAAATGCCGCCTGGCGCACCACGCCCTCACGGGTCCATTCGGCAAATTGCACTTCGCCAACCAGTTGCGGTTCGACCCAATGCACGCCACGGGCCTGGGCGCTCGTCAGCGGCTTGGCCAGCGGTGAAGCATCGCGCTCCAGCGCCTTCAATTGTTCACTGATCTTCTTCAACGCGGCTTGATCAAACCCCGTGCCCACGCGCCCGGCATACACCAGGCCCGTGTCGTCGTTGACTGCCAGCAGCAACGCACCAAACCCGCTGCGTGAACCTTGTGGGCGAGTGAACCCGACGATCACGAATTCCTGGCGCAGCCGGCACTTGAGCTTGATCCAGTCCGGGCTGCGCTTGGACACGTACGGGCTGCCGGCGCGTTTGCCGATCACGCCTTCCAGGGCCAGGTCACAGGCGCTTTCGAAGATATCCCGCTGGTTGGCGGCGAATGATTCGGAGAAGCGCAGCAACTTGCTTTTGCTGCGGCTCAGTACGTCTTTCAGTGCGGCACGGCGAGTTTCGACGGCGGCTTCGCGCTGGTCGCGACCTTCCAGGAACGGCGCATCAAACAGGTAATAGACGATGTCCAGGCTGCGGCCGATATCAAAGGCGTTTTGCAACGCCTGGAAATCCGGCAACCCCTCCGCGTTCAGGCTGACGACCTCGCCATCCAGCCAGCTGTCCTTGAGCTTCAGCGCTTCCAGGGCCTTGGCCTGGCGTGGCAGGCGATCGGTCCAGTCATGGCCATTGCGGGTAAACAGCCGGACCTCGCCGCCGCGAATGCGCGCCAGGATCCGGTAGCCGTCGAACTTGATCTCGTACACCCAGTCCCCGTCAGGCGCACGATCCACCAGGGTCGCCAGCTGTGGCGCGAACTGGTCGGGCAGGGCGGCTGAAGATTTGCGCGTGGTTTTCTTCGCGGCGACGGTGTTTTTCTCGCGGCCCACCGTGGCGTCACTCAGTACGCTTTTAGGTTCGGCCAGCACCACATCGTAGTCAGCCACCGGGCGTGCCTGCTGATCATTTTCCTTAATCAACAGCCACTGTTCCTTGTCACCGCTGCCCTTGAGTCGCGTGCGCACCAGGGTCCAGTCGCCGGCCAGTTTTTCGCCGATCAAGGTGAATTTGAGCTTGCCTGCGGCGTAGGCTTTGCGCGGGTCGTCGTGGGGCTGCCACACGCCGCGGTCCCACACGATCACATCGCCGGCGCCGTATTGGCCGGCGGGAATACTGCCTTCGAAACTGCCGTAGCCCAAGGGGTGGTCTTCCACATGCACGGCCAAGCGCTTCTGGCTCGGGTCGAGGCTCGGACCCTTGGGCACCGCCCAGCTTTTGAGCACGCCATCGAGTTCCAGGCGAAAATCGTAATGCAGGTTGCGCGCATCGTGCTTCTGAATCACGAACGACAGGGCCTGCGCCCGGTTCCGGCCGCGGGGCGCGCTGCCGGCGGGTTCTGCGGTGACTTCGAAGTCGCGCTTGGCGTTGTATTCACTCAGGGGCTTGGCCATGGCGGTCTACCTCATGAAGCCTTGCGGGTTTTTTTCGCGGCAGGTTTCTTCGCAGGGCTCTTGCCCGCCAGGCTGCGTTTGAGCAACTCGGTCAGGTCAATCACATCGGCGGATTTACGCTCATCCACGCCTTCGCTGGACTCCACGTCTTCGATCTTGCCGGCCTTGGCCTTCTTCGCCACCAACGCCATGATCTTGTCCTGGAAGCTGTCGCGGTATTCGTCGGGCTGCCAGTCGGCGCTCATGTCTTCCACCAGCCGCTTGGCCATGTCCAGTTCGCCCTTGGCCAGGGTTGGCTTGGTCACGTCGCTGCCCAGTTCCAGCTCATCCAGGCCGCGCACCTCGGCGGGCCAGCGCAGCATCACCAGTACCAGGGCCGATTCCAGCGGCATCAGCGCCGCCAGGTGTTGCTTGGTGTGCAGCACCACGTTGGCCAGGGCGACCTTGCGGGTTTTCTTCAGGGTTTCCCGCAGCAGCGCGTAGACCTTGCCGCCACGCTTGTCGGGCGCCAGGAAGTAGGGCGTGTCGATGTTCTGCAAGGGAATTTGATCGCTGGCCACAAACGCGATGATTTCGATGGTCTGGGTGGATTTGGGGTGGGCCGAGCGGATTTCGTCTTCGCTGAGGATCACGTAGCGGCCTTTCTCGTAGGCCACGCCCTTGACGATGTTGTCCTTGGTGACTTCCTTGCCGGTGGCCTTGTTGACGCGCTTGTAACCCACCGGGTCCATGCTGCGCTTGTCCAGCCAGTCGAAGTCGACGCCTTGGGAAGACGTCGCCGAGACCAGCGACACCGGGATGTGTACCAAGCCGAAACTGATTGCGCCTTTCCAGATAGCCCGTGGCATGTCGGTTTTCCTGAGCGTGTGGGGGTCTTCAGGTGACACGGCGGGTTCGGCAAAAGTTTCCCTGGCCAGCCGGCTGGCAGCGGGGTTTCAGACAGATCGTGTTACACCTGATGAGAAACTATTTAGTTACCAAAGCCGAACCCTAGGCGTAGCGTGTTATCGAAAGCACGTACTCCTCGCGCCCAGAGAGGCTTTGTCATGAACACCCGTTTGCGTCACCTTGCCGTATTGGCGTTGGGCCTGGCCTTGAGCTCGTTGGCACAGGCGCAAAACCTGCCCGGCAGAAGCAACAATCCCTACAACGGGCCTATTCACCAGGCCAACCCCAACAGCATGCAGGGCACCCAGCCCAACGCACCCGCTGCGCGGGGCACCTACATTCCACCGGCGCAACGGCCACCCACCCTGCAAAACGGCGGCATCGGCAACAGCGTCCAGCGCCGCGACAGCGCGCAGACCCCGCCGGCCATCCAGCCCAAGGCTCCCACCCGCGATGCCAATGGCAATCGCGGCGATTGAGTGTGTCAACACGACAAGGAAACCCACCGTATGTTTCTACGCAAAACCCTTCTAGCGACCTTCTGCGCCGCCGCCTTGCTGCCCCTGGCGCTGCCCGTTTCGGCGGCCGACACCCAACAGTTCCCCAGTGAACAGGGGAGCATTACGGTCACTCCGATAGCCAAGGGCCTGGATCATCCGTGGGCGGTGGCGTTCCTGCCGGACAAGCAAGGCTTCCTGGTGACCGAGCGCCCCGGCAACCTGCGGTTTGTCAGCCCGGACGGCAAGCTGTCCGCGCCCCTGAGTGGCGTGCCGAAGGTGTTTGCCAAAGGGCAGGGCGGTTTGCTGGATGTGGTGCTGTCGCCGGACTTCAAAGAGGACCGCCTGGTGTACCTGTCTTACGCCGAGGGCGGCGGCAAGAATGGCACCGCCGGCACGGCAGTCGGGCGTGGGCGCTTGAGCGATGACCTCAGCGGCCTGCAGGATTTCAAGGTGATCCTGCGCCAGGAGCCCAAGCTGTCCACGGGCAATCACTTCGGCTCGCGGCTGGTGTTTGACCGTGACGGTTACCTGTTCGTGACCCTGGGGGAAAACAACGATCGCCCCACCGCCCAGGACCTGGACAAGCTGCAAGGCAAGGTGGTGCGGATCTTTCCTGACGGTCGTGTACCGGAAGACAACCCCTTCGTCGGCCAGGAAGGTGTAAGGCCGGAAATCTGGTCCTACGGCCAGCGTAACCCCCAAGGCGCTGCACTCAACCCGTGGAGCGGCACGCTGTGGGAGAACGAACATGGTCCGCGCGGCGGGGATGAAATCAACATCATCGAGCGTGGCAAAAACTACGGCTGGCCGCTGGCAACCCATGGCATCAACTATTCCCTGACGCCGATTCCCGAGGCCAAGGGCAAGACCGTCGAGGGCACCGTCCCGCCGCACCACGTGTGGGAGAAATCACCGGGCGTGAGTGGCATGGCGTTCTACGATGCGGACCGTTTCAAGGCCTGGCAGCACAACGTGTTTATTGGTGCACTGGTCAGCCAGGAGTTGATTCGCTTGCAGTTCGATGGTGACAAGGTCATCCACGAAGAGCGTCTGCTGGGCGGGTTGAAAGCGCGGATCCGCGATGTGCGCCAGGGACCGGATGGTTACCTGTATGTGCTCACGGATGAAGACAATGGCGTGTTGTATCGGGTGGGCCTTAACCAGGACTGACGTAGACCACCGGGGTTGTGTGGGAGCTGGCTTGCCTGCGATGGCATCAACTGGGTGTGCCTGATACACCGAGGTGCCTGCATCGCAGGCAAGCCAGCTCCCACAGGTGAGTCGCGTCAGGTTTACAGTCCCAGCTCTGACAACCCCGGATGCTCATCCGGGCGCCGCCCCAACGGCCAGTGGAACTTGCGCTCGCTTTCCTTGATCGGCAGGTCGTTGATGCAGGCAAACCGGTTCGCCATCAAGCCGTTCTCGTCAAACTCCCAGTTCTCGTTGCCGTAGGAGCGGAACCAGTTGCCGGAGTCGTCATGCCATTCATAGGCATAACGCACGGCGATTCGGTTGCCGGTAAACGCCCACAACTCCTTGATCAACCGATAATCCAGTTCCTTGGCCCATTTGCGGGTCAGGAAGCCCTTGGCTTCTTCGCGGTTGTGGGCGAACTCGGCGCGGTTGCGCCATTGGGTATCCAGGGTATACGCCAGGGATACCCGTTGTGGGTCACGGGAGTTCCAGCCGTCTTCGGCCAGGCGAACCTTTTCAATCGCCGATTCACGGGTAAACGGCGGCAGCGGCGGGCGTATTTCAGGGTTGGAGGACATGGGACGGCTCCTGGGCAGGTTCAAATAAAAGTTGGGTCAAAGTGCCAATAAGGTTCGCGCCATGGATTGCGCATTATCGGCAGCGGTGGTGTCGCCCATCACCAGGGCAACGGTAATGGCGCCATCAATCAGGATCAGCAGGTGCGCGGCCTGGCGTTCCGGGTCGGGGGTGCCATGTGCTTGACACAGTTCGAGGAGGTACTCGAACAGTTTGTGTTTATGGGCCTTGGCCAGCAGGCGTACCGGGTCTTGCGGGTCGCCGGTTTCGCCGCTGGTGTTGATGAAGGCGCAGCCGCGAAAGTCGGCAGAGCCAAACCAGGTCGTCAGCGCGCTGAACACACCCAACAGGCGCGCGCCGGTGGTGGCGTGGCGGTCCACGTCGGTGCGCAGCCAGTGCATCCAGCGCTCGTCGCGGCGCTGCAAGGCGGCGATCACCAGTTCGTCCTTGTTGGCAAAGTAGCGGTAGACGCTCTTTCTGGAGACGCCGGCGGTCTTCACCAGAAGATCCATGCCGGTGGCAGCAATGCCGTGGCGGTAGATCAACTTTTCGGTGACGTCGAGGATAATGTCGCGAGTGATATCGTTCATGAAAACTACAGTAGAACGATCGTTCTCCTTGGTCAATTAATTATTTTTTACCCGCGTGCGGGAAGACCTGAGCCAGCCCATGGTGTAAGCTCTCGAGTCCTTCGGATTCGACCCATTGCGAGCCCTATGCCGTCGTTATTCAAACGCTCCCTGTTGCCCAAGCTGCGCGGTTTTCCCCTTACGCCCGAGGCTATCGAGGTGCTGTCCGGCGCCGCGCAATACCGTCGTTGCCTGCTGGAGAAAATTTCCCAGGCCACCCAGCGTATCTACATCGTGGCGTTGTACCTGCAGCAGGACGAGGCCGGGCAAGAGATCTACGACGCGCTGCACGCCGCCAAGGCCGCGCGGCCCGGGCTGGACATCGTGGTGGTGGTTGACTCGCTGCGCGCCCAGCGCGGTTTGATCGGCGCAGGCAAGCAACCGGGCAACAGCGCCTGGTACCAGGCCATGACCCAGTCCCACAGCACCGAAGTGCCGGTGTATGGCGTACCGGTGCAAACCCGCGAGCTGTTCGGCGTGCTGCACCTCAAGGGCTTTGTGATCGACGACAGCGTGCTGTACAGCGGCGCCAGCCTGAACAACGTGTACCTGCACAAGTTCGACAAATACCGTTATGACCGTTACCACCTGATCCACAACAAGGCCCTGGCCGACTCGATGCAGCACCTGGTGGAGCACGGCCTGGTGGCCGCCAAGGCGGTGCACCGCCTGGACCTGCCCAACCCGCCGACCACCCGCAGCCTGCGCAACGACATCGGCGACCTGCGCAGCCGCCTGAAACACGCGGTGTACGACACCACGGCGGGGCAGTTGCCCAACGGCAACCTGTCGGTGAGCCCATTGTTGGGCGTGTGCAAGAACAACCCCCTGAGCCGCGTGATCTGCGAGCTGATCGCCAGTGCCCAGCACCAACTGACCATCTGCACCCCCTACTTCAACCTGCCGCTGCCGGTCACGCGGGAAATCAACCGCGCCCTGGCGCGCGGGGTGAAGATCGACATCATCGTGGGCGACAAGACCGCCAACGACTTCTACATCCCGCCGAGCGAGCCGTTCAAGGTCATCGCGGCGTTGCCGTATCTCTACGAAATCAGCCTGCGACGCTTTGCCAAGCGCCACCAGCGCATGATCGACAGCGGCCAACTCAACCTGCACCTGTGGCGCGACGGCGACAACACCTACCACCTCAAGGGCATGTGGGTCGACCAGCGCTACACCTTGCTGACCGGCAACAACCTCAACCCGCGCGCGTTTCGCCTCGACCTGGAAAATGCCTTGCTGATCGACGATCCCAAGGGTGAGTGGGTGGGGCCGCGGCGTACCGAACTGGCGGAGATTTTCCAGCACACCTCGCGTATCGAACGCTATCAGCAGTTGCAAACCCTGGTGGACTACCCGACGGCCGTCGGCAAGTTTTTGCGGCGGGTCAGCCGGGTGCGGATCGAGCGGTTGTTGTATCGGATCCTGTAGCGTCATAGAGACCACACGCACCAGTTACAATTCGACGGCGCCTGCCGGATACGTCTGATAACCTCCGGGGGATTCAGCATTTAACGTTGCCTCACCGTTCAAGGACGCACGGCTCTTCCTACTTATGGAACCGCACGTGAGAGCATCGCTATGCCCAGCCTTCAAGTAACACCTCGCGCAACATCGACCGATCACCGCCCATGGCTGATCGACACACCGCTTCGTTCCCACGCACCTGCGTCTGGCACCGTCGTCACCGATTCGCCCACTGCTTCCTTGCCGCAAACCGCGGCCAATCACCTGGCATGGACGCTGGGGCCGGCGAGCCCGGTGTCGTCCCGTGCCGCTTCGGCCGAGGTCGCCTTGGGCAAGGCGCTGGGGGCGGCGATGCAGAGTGGCAATCTGAGAGTCGGTGTGCCAGAAGGCAGCAGGCTGTCGCAGGCATTGGATGTCTACCACGAGGTGCTGAATCAGCCGTCGCTGGTGGAGTGGTTTGCCCGCAAGGGCATAGAGCCCGGTTCGGTTGAGGTTCACCGGGATTTCATTGCCGCCACCGTAGTGAGCGGCGGCACCCGAACCCGGGTGAAATACACCACGGCAGACGACTCCGGGTGGTGGCAAGTCTCGGCGCGGTTGCGGGTCATCCGCGAGGTGCTGGACCCGGCGGACAGCGGTTTGAACTACAGGCCGGGCAGTCCGCCCCGGGTCAGCCGCAATGCGGTCTTGCAGTACTATGGGATCGAACTGCCCGCCAGCTCAGACGCACTGAATAGCCTCAAGCACCAGTTGAGCCAGCAGGGCTTGCCGCTGGTGACGCAGCCCCAGGCACAGCGGATGCAACAGGCACTGGAGGGGGCGAGGCAAACCATTGACGAGCTTGATGAACGCCAGTATCTGGCCGAACGGCTGACGGAATTGGTCCAGGATCGGCCCGATGGCGAGCGGGTTGATTTGTCCGAACACCCTACTGAACTGCCGCCGGGATCAACGCTTGCGATCAGCGATGAGGCCGCCCGGGATCAACTCAATCAACTGGTGGCCTCGCCCGCGATGCAAGCGCTGCTCACGCGCGAAGCGGCGGACTGGGAAGGCAACCCGTTCAGGATCTCCGAGGGTCGGCTGGAACGCCGCACCCCGCTAGGGAGCTGGCGAAATCTGACGGTTTATGTCGAAGCTGTCCCTCAATTAAAGGCCGAGCTTGGTCCGTTGGTAGCGTTGAGCGCCACCATGGGCAATGCGTTGTATTCCGTACCCCAGCATGACCTGCGCCAGCGAGTGGCGGCCAAGGGGCTTGGCTCTCCCGTGAATGCCGGCCAGATACGCAACGTGATCCGATGGCTGCAAACCTCGCTGCCTCCAGCGCCGCCCCTTGGGGACTATGACGGATGGTTGACGCCGCCGCGGTCCAAGGGAGGCTTGTCGACGGAGGACAAAACCATCCTCGCGAACCTGGCCGTTGACGGCTCGGACATCTGGAGCGGCCATCTGGATGATGAAACTCCAGCGTCACTGCGGGACAAGGCTGGCGAAGTCCTGGAAGCCGTACTCAACAATTCGCGGACGCTGGAGTGGGGCGGGCAATTGGCGGTGGCGGTGGAATGGCTCGATGCATCCACCGATGCAGGCCAGGCACGGCGCGCGCGTCAACAACTGGTGATTGCTGCCTTGAAGTTGCAGGTCGACCCCGACGCCCCAGGCATTCCCGGGCAGGTGGCCGGCTATGCGCTGTATCAACCCGGCAATAACGGCCGTACCCTGAGCGCGGTGCGCGAGGACGTTGAACAGCACCTGGTCGGCAAAGGGGTCGAGCCCAAGGTGGCGCCGCTGCTGGCACAGTTGCTTCTCGCCCAGGCGGCACCGGAGTTTCTGGTCAGGGACGTACCGGACGCGGTGCGTATCGGCACACTGGCCTGGATGGAGCTGCGCCTGGGTTGCAAGCTGGCCGACTTCAGCGAGACGGGTACTTCCCGGTTGATGAGCGAAGAGCAGGTCACCCATCTGACGACTCAAGGGCCGACGGATGCGGCGCAGGAGGCGTTGATCCAACTGCACGCCATGAAAATCATGGCGGATTGGGGCGTACTCAATGGCGTGATAACCGCCGGCACCGACGGCAGTCACTCTGAGAAAAACATTCAGGCTGCCTCCAAAAGCTTTCTCGCCCAGCGTGCCGAGGCCAACGAAGCATTCACCATCGCGACCACGGCGTTGCCAACCCGCAGGGCACTGGCGATCAAGGAGTTGCTGCGCGTCTTTCCCGAGGTTTCGGAGCTCCACTTGGAACGTATGAAAGTACGTGTTGCCGATGACCGGGTCGCGCGAAACATGGCCCCCTCCGAGCCGAGGACGCGGCTCATTATCGACACTTACATGACTGGCGACCTGAAGCCAGGCGTCTGGCTGCTGGATGCCGACGTACCACCTTCCGCATCACGAAAGGTGCCCATCAGCGCGGTCAACGCCCATAAGGTTCCCGAGGCGGTGAAGGCCGCCCAACAGACACTGGATGCCAGGATCAGCCAGTTGCCGGCGTTGGCCCCGCTGTTGAAACCCCAGGTCACGGCACACTACCAAAAGCTCCAGGCCGCCTACGCCACCCGGTTGAAGCTGATGTTCGCAGAGCTGCCGCTCAAGGACCGCCAGCGCATAGAGAAGGGCACGGTTCAGCTCTATACCTTGCGTGGCGAGACCGGTGAGCCCAAATCCGGCGAAAAACCTGAGCGGCTGGAAGAGGTCAGGGGCCGCCAAGGCACCTTGATCCGCGCCGAAGACGTTGAAGGTGTGAGTTACTTCGAGGTGTTCGCATCCGGGAAAATCGTCAAGCGCAGCGATTTGCCGGACACGTTGCCCTTGAATGGCACCATCAGTGCGGATCACGAGACCATGCTGCGGGTGCAACGGGGCACCCACGTGCCGTTTGATTACGACGCTTACGACAAGGGAACAGAAAACCGGGCGGGGGCCATTTCATCGAATGTCATTATTGAACCCCTGGGCGACAGCCTGCCCGGCGACTGGCTTCGGGAGGGTGTCACGCCCGATGCTTTTGTTCCCGATACCTATGCCTCGGCAAAAACCCGGCGCATTGTCGAACAAATCGCCACAGACAATTTCTATGAGCGTCCGGCCACAATGCTGGAGCGGGCGAGGAACCCGTTGCCCCTTGAAAACCACCGTGAGGCCGTAGCACGCGACCATGCGATCCTGGTCGGGCTGGTGCCCTTTGTTGGAGCGTACAAGGCGTTCTCGGAAGGCAAGATCGGCGAGGGTTTTGCCAATTTAGTGCTTGATGCGGGCGGATTATTGATGGGCGCAGGGAGGCAGGCCCGAGCCCTTATCCGCTCGTCCAGGGCCTTGAAGCCAGTCAGTGCATTGAGGGGTAGCCTGGCCCGTATCAAGCCTGTGTCCGGGCCACACCCGGTGAAAGTCGCATGGCAGAGCCCGCCGTTAACGTTCAGTGACCGAGCCTTCAACTTTGCCCGGGATGCGGGGCTGTTTGCCAGCGCGGTGTTCAACCCTGTGGATGGTTACCCGGAAATGCTCGTGGCGGCGACCAGAGGCCTGGCCAAGCTGCCGTTGCTGATTGGGGGTAGCGCGCTGAAATTTTCCAAGGCGGCCCCGCATCTGGTGACCGCGCAGGAAAAGCTCAAAAGTTATCTGATTACGGCAGCGGGTATGCAGGCCAGGGCTAACTGGGCGCACCGTTCGGTGGCCAGTGTCGAGGGGCAGTCAGGAAAAAATCTGCAAGAGGAGCTGGTCGCAGGCCAGCATGATGGCAAGTGGTATGCCGTCGACCTGCAAACGGGGAGCCTGTCGGGTACGCCGCTTCGCCACTTTATGCCGAAGCCGCAAACACCCGCGTAACAGGAGCCGCCTGCGTCTGCCCGCCGTTGGGGCGTCAGACGCAGGCGGTCATTACATCAGTTCAAACCGAGCTTGCCACGCAGCGTCGACAGGTCTTCAGCCAGGGTATTAACCGGACCAACCAGGGCTTTACGGTCAGCTTCCTTGACCTTGTCGTAGGTCTCAAAGCCGCCATCCTTGGTTTTGTACTTGGCCAGGATCTTGTCTACAGCCGCGAAGTTCTTGTCGACTTTGGCGACGAACGCCTTGTCTTGCTTCTCGATCTGCGGACGGAACAGGTCGACGATTTTCTTCGCGCCGTCGATGTTGCCCTGGAAGTCATACAGGTCGGTGTGGCTGTAACGGTCTTCTTCACCGGAGATCTTGGTCGCGGCTACTTCTTCAAGCAGGGCGGCAGCACCACCGACGACTTTTTCCGGCGGGAAGGTCAGGCCATCCACACGGGTTTTCAGGTCCAGCACGTCACTGTTGAGCTTGTCTGCCAGGGCGTCCAGGCCTTTGGTGGTGTTCTCGGAGAACAGGGTGTACTCGATGCGGTGGAAGCCGGTGAAGTCTTCGGCTTTCACGCCTTTTTCGTGGTCGTCTACACGGGAGTCGATGGACGCGTCGAGGTCGCTGAACAGCTCGGCGATCGGCTCGATGGACTCATAGTGAACGCGGGTTGGCGCGTACAGCTTCTTGGCGGTCGCCAGGTCGCCTTTTTTCACGGCGTCGGTGAACGCCTGAGTCTGGGTGACCAGTTCACCGATTTCTTCGGTGACATAGATTTTGTAGTCCGACACCGGCCCTACCAGGTCCAGCGGCGCGGTGGCGGCGAAGGCGGCCAACGGCGAAAGGCTCATTAACAACGACAATGCGAGAGACGACTTCTTCATGGGACGATTTCCGCTCTGGGGTTTGTTTTAGGTTTTGGCAGTGGTTTGTGGATGTGTCGCATCAAGCAGCGTGCGCCCGATAAAATCCTGGGGCCCGGTGACGCCTGGCAAGGTGAAGAAATAACCGCCGCCGACCGGCTTCAGGTATTCCTCCAGGGGCTCGCCGTTGAGCCGGGTTTGCACGCTGATAAAGCCTTTCTCCAGGTCAGCCTGGTAGCAGATGAACAACAGCCCCATGTCCAGCTGACCGTTTTTATTGACGCCGTTGGAGTAGTTGAACGGCCGGCGCAGGATCAGGTTGGCCTGGGTCTGTGCAGTACGTGGGTTGGCCAGGCGGATGTGGGCATCGAGCTTGGTCAATTTGCCTTCCGGGTCCTTGCTGTAGTCCGGGACCTGGGTTTCTTTCTGGCCGTCCATGGGCGCGCCACTGGTCTTGATCCGGCCAATGATGCTTTCTTGCTCTTGCAGGGGCGTACGGTCCCAGCGCTCGACGAAGTTGCGGATGATCCGCACCGCCTGGTAGCTGCCATTGGCGGCCCAGGCCGGTTCGTCGCTGCCGGGTTGAACCCACACAATCTGATCCATCGCCTTGTTGTCGTTGGAATTCGGGTTGGCCGAACCGTCACGAAAACCGAGGAAGTTGCGGGCGCTCTGTGCCGGCTCGCCGGGGCGGGCAGGGGCCTGGGGCGGCACGCTGCCTTCCTGTTTCCAGCGCACCAGCAGCAGGTCCGGCAGGTTCTTCACGATGTCGCGCAGGGCGTGAATATTGGTGTCCGGGGTGTTGGAGCTGAACTGCAGGCTCAGGTCGCCGTGGCACTGCGCCGGCTCCAGCGCATCGTTGGGGAAACCGACCATGCGAATCAGGCGCTTGGGCTTGGCCGCGGCCAGGCCGAAACGCTCGTCGAACAGCGATTCGCCCACCGATACGGTGATGGTCAGGTTGTCCGGTGTCACCACCGGGCCGAGGATCCCGGAGTCGGTGGGTGGCAGTTTCGGGTCGACTTGCACCACGGTGCCGCCGGTCATCAGGAACGCAATGCGCTCGTTCAGGGTGCGGAAGAGCCGCTCCAGGTCTTCGCGGTCGCTGGCCAGCACATCGAACGACACCAGCATGCCGCAGGCCGGGCGCGGGGTGACGATGCCGGTCTGGTGCTTGCCATGGTAATCGTGGTGGTCCTGGGTCTTTTCACTGCTTGGGGCGGTGGTTACTTGTGCAGTCGCCGACGCGGCCGCCATCGCCGGGCAGCTCAGGCTGCTACCGGCAATCGCGGCGCCAGTGGCGGCCATGCCCAGCAATACACGACGACGCTGGGAAGAAAATTGTTCTGAATCACTCATGTCTACGGTCGTCTTCACTTCAGGCCGGAAAGGCCAAGGGCGGGGTCGATTCCATCGAGTGCGGCGGCCAGAGCCTTGGCCTTGTCGGCGATCTGCTTGCGCTGATCGGCCGTAACGCTGTCATACGTGGCGTAGCGGCCATCGACTTTCAAACCGTTAAGTTCGGCGTCGAGGGCGGTGATCGCACTGTCGATGCCGGGCAGCAGTTGCTCGGCAGATTTGGTCAACAGTGGGCGCATCAGGTCGACCACCTTGCGGGCGGCGTCCAGGTTGGCGGCGAAACCGTTGAGGTCGATATGGCTGTAGCGTTCTTCCTCACCGCTGGCGGCGCGTACGTCGGCCAGGCTGTTGAGGTTGCGCACCACAATGCTCACCAGTTGCTCCGGTGGCAGCGACTGGGCCAGCAGCTGTTGCTTGAGGCTGGTGACGTCGGTCACCAGACGCTGGGCAATCGGGGCCAGGCCGTCGAGGTTGCGTTGCTGGAACAGGCCGTATTCCAGGCGGTGGAAGCCGCTGAAGGCCGGGTCTTGCTCGCGTTTTTCAAAGTAATCGGCGCGGGCGTTGATCGCGTTGTCCAGTTCCGCCAGGCGCTGCGAGGCCGGGGCCAGGCGCTGGTAAGCCTCACGGGCCGGCACGTACAGCGCCTGAGCCTGGGCAAGGTCGCCGGCTTCGATGGCCTGATCAAGCGCGGTAACCGCCTTGACCAGGGCGCTGCCCTGGCTGCTCAGGTACACGCGAAATTCCGACAGCGGGCCGATAAACGCCACCATCGACGGCTTGGCCTTGGCTTGGGCGTCCGACTCGGCCGTTGGCGTCACCTTCAAGGTGCCCCGCGGGTTGCTCAGCAGGCCGCAGGTGATCTGGTAGTCGCCGGGCAGCAGGTTGGCGTTGATCATCTGGCTCAGGCCCGGAGCGATGTTTTCGCGCTCTTCGACCACCAGCACGCCGTCGAGGATCTCCCATTCCACGGCACGGTCCGAGCGGTTGATGATGCGGAAACTGGCGTGGCCGGCCGGCACCGTGAGCGCATTCGGCTCGCAGCTGTGGGCGTGGATGGTCACGGCGATTTCATTGTGGTTGGCCTGGCGCTTGGAGGCGGCCAGTTGCGAGGCGTAATAGAACAGGCCACCGGCGGCGATCATCACGACCACCGAGCCGCCCACCGCCCAGCGCAAGGCGCGGGAGGGCGGAGCCGGTTGAGGGGTTTGGTTGGACAAGAGGCGGTCCTTACTGGCTGGAAACGGAAGAGGTTGTGCGGGCGGCCGGCTTGCTCGGCGGCGCCGGCAAGAAGAACATCACCAGGGCCACCACCAGGTAAATCAGGTAGGCACCCAGGGTGCTCACGGTCGGGGCGTCCTGGTAGCCGAACATGCCGGCGAGCACCGAGCCCAACGGGCCATCCATCGGCAGCGTCGCGCTGAAATCGAACAACACGGTTTGCAGGTGGTTCCACACCCCGGCTTCGTGCAGGGCCTGTACCGAGTTGGCGAGGATGCCGGCGGCCACCACCAGGATGAACAAACCGGTCCAGCGGAAGAACGCACCGAGGTTCAGGCGCATGCTGCCGGTGTAGATCAGGAAGCCGACGATGATTGCCAGGATCAGGCCGAGGAGGGCGCCAATCGGCGCGCCCGGACCTTCGCTTTGCTGGAACACGGCCAGCAGGAAGAACACGGTTTCGAGGCCTTCACGGGCCACGGCAAAAAACACCATGGCGATCAGCGCGGTGACCTGGTGCTTGGAGCCGGCCAAAGCGTGATCAAGGGATTCATGCAGGGAATGCTTGATGGAGCGCGCTACCTTGCGCATCCAGAACACCATGGAGCTGAGAATGCCCACGGCCACCAGGCCGACGATGCCTTCAAACAGTTCCTGTTGCTTTTGCGGGAATTCGGCACTGACCAGTTCCAGGCCGCCCCCCACCAGCAGCGCCAGGGCGGCTGCCAGAAAGACGCCGATCCACACTGCGGGCATGTACTGGCCACGGCCAGTCTGCTTGAGATAGCTGGCAATAATGCCAACGATCAAGGCCGCTTCTATGCCTTCGCGCAGCATGATTAAAAAGGGAACAAGCATTCGGCACCGAATCGTCACTAGATAGGAGGCTAAGTTGTAACATAATGATACTCATTGCTAAACAGGAAATGTTGACCTTTACTGAACGTTGACTGAACGGTGGTGGCAAACCGCAACCGCCACTAGAATGCGCGGCAACGTTCCAGTCACCGGATTGCGCCATTCCCCATGTCGGAAAAAGACACGATTTCCATCCAACTGGTCCGCGAAGCCCTGTTGCAGAGCTGCGCACCGGGTGCGGCGACCGATGAAGTATTGACCAAGGTCGGGATCAGTCCGGCGCTGCTGGGCCAGCCAAATGCACGCGTTCCGGCCACGGCGTATGCGCGTTTATGGCGCTTGCTGGCACGGCGCATGGATGATGAATTTTTCGGCATGGACCCGCGCAAGCTCAAATCCGGCAGCCTGGAATTCCTTTGCCGCGCCTCCATGGCCCAGCCGACGCTTGCCACCGCACTGGAAACCGGCCTGGGCTTTCTGTCGCTGATGCTCGAGCGCATGCCTGCGCAACTGGTGCGCCAGCAGAGCCTGGCAGAAATCGTATTGCTGGAGCCTGAGCCCAAACCCAAGCGAGCCTTCACCTATTTTGCCTATTGGATGATCGTCCACGGTGTCGCCTGCTGGCTGGCCGGGCGGCGTATCCCGATCCTGGCGATTGAACTGCGCTGCCCACAGCCGGACTTCTGTGACGACTACCAGGTGATGTTCTCCGACAACCTGCGCTTCGACCGGCCCCGCACCCGGATGATTTTCTCCGCCGGCTGCCTCGACCTGCCAATCAAGCGCAGTCCGGAAGAACTCAAGCGCTTCCTGGCCCATGCGCCTGCCAACATCCTGGTCAAATACCGCGACCCCGACAGCCTCGCCACCCGCATCAAGGCCGACCTTCGGCAAATGCCCGCCGACACCTGGCCGGAAACCGACGGCCTGGCTGCCTCCCTGTGCATCTCGGCCTCGACCCTGCGCCGGCGCCTGGCAGAAGAAGGGCAGACCTACCAGGGCCTCAAGGACAGCGTGCGCAAAGAGCTGGCTATCGTATGGCTGGCCGACGCCGAGATCAGCTTCGCCGAGATCGCCACCCGCCTGGGGTTTGCCGACGCCAGCTCGTTCTACAAGGCGTTTCGCAAGTGGTCGGGCTCCAACCCCGGGCACTATCGCAGCTTGATACTGAACGAAGCGCTGAGCCAATAGGTCACTGCCAGGCTGGACTGCTTATCCACGGTTTTGATGATCTGGGTCACTTTCCTGTGCCGCAGTGCGTGTGATATTCGGCGCCACCGCTCCATCGTTCGTTTCCTGACGCAGCCTGATCGGCGTTTGTCGCGATCAACGTCTACGCCATTTCCCTCATCCAAGAGCAGGATTTCATGGCACTTCACAGAACCGTAGAGACCCAGGACCAAGCCATCGAAGACGTCTATTCGAGTGGCTCCGCCCAGCACAAACTCCCCAAATATCGCCTCCCGGACCACTCGACCACACCGTCGGCGGCCTACAACCTGGTGCGCGACGAGCTGCTGCTGGACGGCAACTCCCGGCAAAACCTGGCGACCTTTTGCACCACCTGGGTCGAGCCCGAAGTGCAGCAGTTGATGGCCGATGCCCTCGACAAGAACATGATCGACAAGGATGAATACCCGCAGACGGCCGAAATCGAAAACCGTTGCGTGCACATCATTGCCGACCTGTGGCACGCGCCGAAGTCCTGGCAAACCGTCGGCTGTTCCACCACCGGCTCCAGCGAGGCGGCGATGCTCGGTGGCCTGGCCCTCAAATGGAGTTGGAAGAAACGCCGCGAAGCCGCAGGCTTGCCCACCGACAAACCAAACTTCGTGTGTGGCCCGGTGCAGATTTGCTGGAAGAAATTCGCCCGCTACTTCGACGTGGAAATTCGCGAAGTGCCATTGCGCGGCGACGCCCTGGGCCTGCGCCCGGCCGACCTGCGGGAATATTGCGACGAAAACACCATCGGTGTAGTGGCGACCCTGGGCGTGACCTTTACCGGGATCTACGAACCGGTCGCCGCCCTGGCGGCCGAGCTGGACTCGATGCAACGTGACCTGGGCCTGGACATCCCGATCCATGTCGACGCCGCCAGCGGCGGGTTTATCGCCCCGTTCATCCAGCAGGAACTGCAATGGGACTTCATGATCGAGCGTGTCAAATCGATCAATGCCTCGGGCCACAAGTACGGCCTGGCGCCGCTGGGCGTGGGCTGGGTGATCTGGCGCTCCACCGAAGACCTGCCGGAAGAGCTGATCTTCTACGTCGATTACCTGGGCGGCAACATGGCCACCTTTGCCCTCAACTTCAGCCGGCCGGGCGGTGAAATCATCGCCCAGTACTACAACTTCCTGCGGCTCGGGCGCGACGGCTACACCCGCATTCAACAAGCCTGTTCGGACACTGCGCAGTGGCTGGCGTCGGAGATCGTCAAGTTCGCCCCGCTGGAACTGGTGTATGACGGCAAGGACGGGCTGCCGGCGGTCTGCTACAAGCTCAAGGATGGCGTCGACCACGGTTTCAGCCTCTACGACCTGTCGGAACGCGTGCGCATGCGCGGCTGGCAGATTGCGTCTTACCCGCTGCCGTCCGACCGCCAGAACATCGTGGTGCAGCGCATCCTGGTGCGCCATGGCGTGAGTCGCGACCTGGTGGCGCTGCTGCTTGATGACCTGCGTAAGGCCATCGCCTACTTGCAGAAAAACCCGGTGGAGCATTCCGACGCGGGCCCAAGTTTCAGCCATGGCGCCATTGCCGACCCGGTTACCCCGGCCGACACCCCGAACCTCGACTGAACGCCCTGAACACTCACCGGGCCTTGAGGCCCGGTGCCTTTAGCGTTTCATCGCCAGGTACGAATCATCGTGACTGCCTTCTTTACTTTCCTGCACGACAACCCTTACATCCTGCTGTTCCTGGTGGTTGGCCTGTCTGTCTGGGTCGGGCGTGGCACCATCAAGGGCTACGGCCTGGGCGCGGTGGCCGGGGCCATCGTGATCGGCTGCGCGATTGCGACCTGGGCGTCGTACTACGGCGTGCATTTCGAACTCGATAACTTCACCAAGAGCCTGTTTTATTACCTGTTCATGTACGGCGTCGGCCTGCGTGTGGGGCCTTCGTTCATCAACAGCCTCAAGGGCGATGGCCTGAAGTTCACCTTCCTGGCAATTCTGTCCTCGTTCCTCGGGCTGGGCATCGTGGTGCTGGGCGTACGCCTGTTATCGCTGCCGGTGGGTGCGGCGGGCGGGATTCTTGCCGGTTCGCAAACCATGTCGGCGGCCATAGGTTCCGCCGAACAGGCCATCACCTCGGGCGTGGTGCCGCTGCCGCCGGGGACCACGGCGGCTGCGGCCACGGCGATGATCGCGCTGTCCTACGGCATCACTTATATCTGGGGCACGGTCGGCATCATCCTGATCTGCAAATACCTGCCGCGCTGGTGGGGTGTGGATGCGCGCAAGGCGGCCAAGCAATATGAAGTCGAGCACGGCGTGCCGAACGTCGATGATGCGGGGCTCAGCGGTTATCGACCGTTTGACCTGCGGGCTTATCGGCTGGTGAATCCGGAGCTGGCGGGGCAGAGCATCGCGCAGTTTCGCGAGCGGTTTGCGCTGTACCAGATCGAGAATGTCGAGCGCGGTGACCAGTTGCTGGGGGCCGATCCGACATTGGTGTTGCAACTGGGCGACGTAATTGCACTGGGTGGGAGCCTGGACGCACTGACCGATCACATGGGCCTGATCGGTCCGGAAGTGCCGGATGCCCGGGCGCTGAATATACCGCTGGACGAAGCGGTGATCCTGGTGACCCACAAGGATGCCGTGGGCAAGGCCCTCAAGGAATTCAGCCAGTCGCCGATTGCCGGGCAGGTGCAATTGGTGGGGATTGAGCGGGGTGGGGCGCCGATTCCCGTGGGGTTGGAAACCCGTCTGCAACGCCTGGATGTGATGCACCTGATTGGCCTGCGCAGTGCTATCGACAAGGCCACGGCGTTGTTGGGCAAGGCGGGGCGGCCGAGCACCGCGACTGATTTGCTCACGTTGTCCCTGGGCATGGTGCTGGGCTTGCTGATCGGGCTGATTCAAGTGCCGGCGTTCGGTGCGGCGGTTGGGTTGGGGAATGCAGGTGGGTTGCTGGTGTCGGGGATTATTGTTTCGTCACTGGTATCGCGGGTGCGGTTCTTTGGTAATACGCCGAACGCGGCACGCAACATCCTCGAGGACATGGGGCTGATTTTCTTTGTTGCGATTGTGGGGGTGAATGCGGGGGCGAATCTGGTTTCGCAGATCAGCGCGATTATTGCGTTGAAGATCTTTGTGCTGGGGTTTGTGGCGTGCACGATTCCGCCGTTTATTGTTTGGGCGGTGGGGTTTCATGTGTTCAAGATCAACCCGGCGATTCTCATGGGCGGGGTGGCGGGGGCGCGTAGTCATTCGGGGCCTGCGCGGGAGGCGGCCAAGGAGATTGACAGCACCGTGCCGTGGATCGGGTTTCCGGTGGCTTATGCGGTGTCGGGGATCTTGCTCACGGTGTTTGGGTATTTTGCCATGGTGCTTGCGCGGTAGCCGGTCTGCGTACATATCCGTTATTTAGGTAACGGCGGCTTATGGTTTCGCTCTTACAGCGACTCACTTTGGAAAAGCCCCAAAGTAAGCAAAGGGCTCTGCCCCGCCTGTCGGCACCTCGCCTAGGCTCGGTGT
>NZ_JANUEW010000029.1:0-75597 GCF_024807515.1 Pseudomonas sp. BIGb0558 | reverse complement strand
GCGCCTAAGATCAAGATCAAAAGCAGATCAACAGCACAGCGGCCTACAGGCCGGCTTGAGTGTGGTGAAGCAAAGGCAACATCAAAATCTAAAGCCAGAGCGGGCACGGTCAAATGTGGGAACTGGCTTGCCTGCGATGGCATCGCCTCGGTGTATCTGATGTACCGAGTTGTCTGCATCGCCGGCAAGCCAGCTCCTACAGAAAAGCGGCTTTTGCCTTTGCTTCTACCACTCAGGTCGGCTTTCAGGCCGCCGTGCTTTTGATTTTGATTTTGATCTGACTGCCCCATTCAGCCCGGAGTGAGGAACACCGAGCCTAGGCGAGGTGCCGACAGGCGGGGCAGAGCGTTTTGGTTACTTTGCCGCTTTTGCAAAGTGAGTCGCTGTAAGAGCGAAACCATAGGCGGCCGTTACCTGAATAACGGATATGTACACCCACCCCCTCAAATCCACCCCAACCAACTCCAATACGTAGCCGCAAACACCAACATCAACCCATACCCAATCAACGTCACCAAAATCCCAACCTTGGCAAACTGCCGCGCCGTAAACGTCCCCGTCCCCAAACACACCATGTTCTGCGGCGCATTGATCGGCAGGATAAACCCGTAGCTCATCACAAACCCCAACAACATCGTCATCCCCAGCCGACTGAACTCCCCAGGCAACGTCTGCAACACCGCAATCAAAATCGGCAACAACGCCGAGGTCAACGCCGTGGCACTGGCAAACCCCAGGTGAATCACAATCAGAAACGCCCCCAGAATCGCAAACACCCCCAGCGGCCCCACCTGATCCAACCCGGTGTGCGCCACCACCTGAGACCCCAGCCACTGCCCCGCCTGGGTAGTCAGCAACGCCGTGCCCAGGCTGATGCCAACCCCAAACACAATCACCGTGCCCCACGGAATCCGCGACTGCACATCCTTCCAGGTCATCACCCCAATCCCCGGCATCAGCAAAAACACCAACCCGGCATACGTCGTGGAGGTCGTATCAAAGCTGTGCAACCGGCCTTCCGTGGCCCACGCCAGCAACAGCAACACCGACACCGTCAGCAAGCGCTTCTGCGGCCCGGTCATTGGCCCTATGTCCGCCAGCGACTGTGCCACCGCCTCCTTGCCCCCAGGAATGCTGTCACTCTCCGGCGGCAACAGCTTCAATACCAGAAACAGCAACACCGCCGACATGATCAGCGCCCACGGCGCCCCCGCGATCAACCAGTCGATCCACGACACCCGCTGCCCCAGCATCTTGTCCATGAAGCCCACCGTCAGCAGGTTCTGCGCCGCCGCGGTCTGGATGCCGACGTTCCAGATGCTGGTGCCCTGGGCCACGACGATCATGATCCCGGCCGCGATGTTGGAACGCTTGTCCACACCAAACGCCGCAATCACCCCCATCATGATCGGCACCACGCACGCGCTGCGGGCTGTGGCACTGGGCACCACCAGGCTGAGAAGGACGGTCACCGCAATCGCCCCGACAAGAATCCCCCGGGTGCTGGTGCCCACGCGGGTCAAGGTGACCAGCGCGATGCGCCGGTCCAGGCCGGTGTGGGTCATGGCCGCCGCGATAAACAACGCCCCCGCCACCAACGCCAACGCCGGGTTGGAGAACCCGGTCAACGCCATGCTGATGGCCGGGCTGGAACCGATCAGGTGCGTCGGGTCTTGCAGCGACGGCGCAGTGCCGAGCAGAAACGCCATCAGGGAGGTGATCATGATCGCGCTGGCCTCATAGGAGACCGCTTCGGTGATCCACACCACCACGGCAAACGCGAGGATCGCCAGCATCCGGTGCCCGGCCACCGGCAAGTCAGCCGGCAGCGGCAACAGCAGCACGCCGGCCATCACCAGCACGCCGACCACCAGGCCCAAGGGCAACTTGAAGGAAGCAGCAGTTGTTGCGGGGGCGCTCATGGGGTTCTCCGTCGACCTTTAAATCAGGCCGACAGCATGAGGCAAAGCGTCACGTCCGGTGTTGACGGGTATCAAGGCCCTGGGCCAATAACTGGCTCAACACCGCTCGCAACTTGCCGGGCTTGACCGGTTTGTTCAGCAACGGCGCGCCCAGGCGCTGCAACGCGCGGCGGCACTGGTCGGTGCGGTCGGCGGTGATGATCACCGCCGGGATACGGCAGCCAAAATGCTCGCGTAACTCGCGCACGACCTCGCAGCCCACCACACCATGGTCCAGGTGATAGTCGGCCAGGATCAGCTCCGGCGCCCTGCCCTGCAACGCCACCAGCGCGTCCGCCTGGTCGGTGGCGGTGACCACCTCGCAGCCCCACTGCCCCAGCAACGCGCTCATGCTGTCGAGGATGCTGACTTCGTTGTCGAGCACCAGCAGGCGGCGGCCCGGCAACGGATTGCCGGCGCCCGGTTGCGCCGCCACCACGCTGATGGGCAACGGCATTTCCTCGCTGATGGGCACTTCGATGCTGAACATCGAGCCGCGCCCCGGCCACGAACGCACCGCCACCGGATACCCGAGGATCTCGGCAATGCGCTCGACAATCGCCAGCCCCAGCCCGACGCCTTTGCGGTCAGCGGCGCGGCCCACGTCCAGTTGATTGAACTCCAGGAAGATCGAATCCAGACGGTCCGCCGCAATCCCGCGGCCGGTGTCCCACACTTCCAGGCGCAGGCGATCGCCCCGGCGCCGCGCCCCCAGCAGGATGCAGCCCGCGCTGGTGTAGCGGCAGGCGTTGCTGAGGAAGTTGCGCAGGATGCGGGTCATCAGCCGCAGGT
Organism: Pseudomonas sp. BIGb0558; assembly: GCF_024807515.1. Classification (NCBI taxonomy): domain Bacteria; kingdom Pseudomonadati; phylum Pseudomonadota; class Gammaproteobacteria; order Pseudomonadales; family Pseudomonadaceae; genus Pseudomonas; species Pseudomonas sp. BIGb0558. Next base: position 72,844 of record NZ_JANUEW010000029.1, on the reverse strand, counting down.
CGGTGTTGATCGCGTAGCGGCCGGTGTGCGCTCGCAGGTTCAGCCCCTTTGCTGCGGCGACCGACTGGAATTCCGAGACCAGCGGCGCGAACAGTTCGTCGAGGCGGTACAGGGCGATGTCCGGCTTGACCGCCGCCTGGTCGAGACGGGAGATGTCCAGCAGGTCGGTGAGCAAATCCTCGGCGCCTTCCAGGGCCTGGTGGGTGCGCTCCACCAGCACCTGTTCGACACTGGGCAAGTTGCGCTCGCGCAGGGTGGAGATCAGCAGGCGCGCGGCATTGAGGGGTTGCAGCAGGTCATGGCTGGCAGCGGCGAGGTATTTGTCCTTGCTGCGGTTGGCCGCCTGGGCGGCGTCCCGGGCATCGCGCAGGTCTTGCTCGATCCGCTCGCGTTGGGCGATCTGCTGTTGCAGATTGTGGTTGGCTTCCAGCAACTCGTCGGTGCGTGCCGCAACGCGCTGCTCCAGTTCATCGTTGAGGCGAATGTAGCGTTTGCGCTCGGCCTCCAGTTCATCGAGGCGCGCGGTCAGTTCCGGGTAATGACTCTTGCGCGCCGAATGGTTGCCCAGCCCCAGCAGCCCGGCGAGGGCCCGTTGCTGATCGTCAGAGAGCTTCGCCATAGACGACCTCGACGTCACGCTGGCTGGATTCGCGCGGGTTGGTGAGGATGCACGGGTCGTGCATCGCGTGCTGCGACAAAAACGGAATGTCCGCCACCCGCACGCCATGCAGGCCGAGGGTTTCGTGGAAGCCGATCGCGTGCTTGAGCGCGATCAGATGCTCCACCAGCCGGCCGCAGATTTGCCGATGGTTGAGGCCCCGGCAATCGATGCCGAAGGTCTCGGCAATCACCTTGAAGCGCTCCGGCGCCGAGTTGTAGTTGAACGCCACCACGTGTTCCACCAGCACCGCGTTGCACAGGCCATGAGGCAGGTCGAGAAACCCGCCGAGGCTGTGGGACATGGCATGCACCGCGCCGAGAATCGCATTGGAAAACGCCAGCCCGGCCTGCATGCTGCCGAGCATGATTTTTTCCCGCAGGGCGATGTCGCCGGGGTTGGCGATCATCTGCACCAGGTTGCCGTTGATCAGCCGCATGGCTTCCAGGGCGTGGGGATCGGTCAACGGGCCGTGGCCGGTAGACACGAACGCTTCGATGGCGTGCACCAGCGCGTCGATGCCGGTACAGGCCGAAAGGAACGGGTCCATGCTCGCCGTGGTTTCCGGGTCGATCAACGACACATCGGGCACCACCGCCTTGCTGACGATGGAAAACTTCATGCGCTCCTGCTGGTCGGAAATGATCACGAACTGCGAGACATCCGCCGAGCTGCCGGCGGTGGTCGGGATCAGGATCAGCGGCGGGCTCGGCACGCGGATGGTGTCGACGCCTTCGAACTCCAGGATGCTGCGGCCGTGGGCGACCACGATGCCGATGGCCTTGCCGCAGTCCATCGGGCTGCCGCCGCCGACGGCGACGATCACGTCGCAATGGTTTTCGCGGTAGACCTCGGCACCGAGCATCACCTCTTCAACCCGGGGGTTGGGCGAGACGGCGGTGTACAGGCAGTAGTCGATGCCGATGGCTTGCAGGCTGGCTTCGACATCGGCCACCCAGCCGACGGCGACCACACCGGGGTCGCTGACCACCAGCACCTTGCGCGCGCCAAAGGTCTTGGCGTAGTTGCCTACGTTGTGCCGGCAGCCGGCGCCAAAGATGATTTCAGGGGAAACGAATTTACGCAGGAGACTCAGGTTCGGGCTCATTGGTAAGCCTGTTTTTATTATTTTGGAGAATGCACCCCACACTAACCCATCCGGCACTGAATGCAATCAGACCAATGGGTAGCGCTGGACCCGCGACCCACGGCACGATCTACTACTTTGGTACTGGTTTCCCTCTCTATCGTCGCATTCCCAAGGGATCGAGACTGGCATGTAATAGCCGCATGCCCCTATGGATTGGACCGGCTTGAATAAGCAAAAAAATAAGGTGAACGGCCATGTACAAAATTCTGATTGCCGACGATCACCCGCTGTTTCGCGAAGCGATTCACAACGTCATCAGCGACGGGTTCCCGGGCAGCGAAGTGATGGAGACCGCCGACCTGGACAGCGCCCTGGCCCTGACCCAGGAGCACGATGACCTGGACCTGATCCTGCTGGACCTGAACATGCCCGGCATGCACGGCCTCAATGGCCTGATCAACCTGCGCAACGAGGCGCCGACGATTCCGGTGGTGATCGTGTCTGCCGAGCAGGACAAGCAGATCGTCCTGCAAGCCATCACCTATGGCGCGGTGGGGTTTATCACCAAGTCCTCGCCCAGGCTGCAAATGACCGAGGCGATCCAACAGATTCTCAACGGCAATGTGTATTTGCCGCCGGACATCATTCGCAGTCAGAAAATCGGCGGGCAGCGGCGCATGAATGATTGCCTGAGGCTTGCGCCGGAACTGCTGCAAGCGCTGACCCGCAAGCAATTGCTGGTGCTGGAGCGGATGACCAAGGGCGACTCGAACAAGCAAATTGCCTATAGCCTGGAAATTGCCGAGACCACGGTGAAGGCCCATGTCTCGGCGATCTTGCGCAAGTTGAATGTGCACAATCGGGTGCAGGCGATTCTCAGTGCCGGGGATATCGACTTCAGCGCCTATCTGCGGCGCTGATACCGCAGGACCTGGAAGTTGAGCCTGTTTCAAGGCGCCTGGATGAGGGCCCGCGCCAACATGCCCACCGCCACCAGCACACACAGGGTGGCGAAGCCCACCTGCAGGGTGCGCGCCTTGATCACCGAGCACAGGCGCCGCCCCGCCAACATGCCGACGATGCTCGAGCCGATAAACACCCAGCCCATCGGCTCGATACGGACCCCGGCATGAAACGCCCCGACCACGCCGACCAACGAGATCAGGCTGATCACCATCAGCGAGGTGGCGACGATGCCGCGCATCTGCACATCGGTCAGTTGCTTGAACGCCGGCACAATCAGAAAGCCGCCGCCCACGCCGAGCAGGCCCGACACCGCGCCGGTCACTGCGCCAAGGGCCGCCAGGGTGGCGGTGCACTTGGCCGTCCAGGAAAATCGCCCGGTCTGCTGGTCGAGCATGCAGTTCTTCTGGCCCCAGGACGCGGTACCGTGGTCGCTTGGCCCGGCCTCAATCTTCTCCCGCTGCAGCATGCGCCAGGCCACCAGCACCATCAGCGCGCTGAACAGGCCCATCAGGACCTTCTCCGGCATCTGGTGGGCGAAGAACACCCCCAGCGGCGAAAACAGCGCGCCGAGCAGCGCAATCAGCAGCGCCGCGCGGTAACGCACCAGGCCATGGCGCAAGCCGTCGGCTGCACCCACGGCCGCAGCCGCACCCACGGCGAATAACGACACGGGCGCGGCCTGGGTCATGGTCAGACCCAGCCCCAACACCAGCGCCGGGACGCCAAGAATACCGCCTCCGGCACCGGTCAAGCCCATGACCAAGCCCATCAACACACCCAGCAAACTTGCCAGCAGCATAGGGTTGCCTCAATCCACCTTGGCCAGACGGGTCAGCCACTCGCGGCCCTTGAGCATGCCGTTCCAGTAGAACCACGGCAGGAAGCTCGCCTTGAGGAACCACGCCGAACGCCGCGCCACGGTCGGGTCGAGGGGAAAGGTCGGCAGCAGCTTGCCGCCGTAGCCGAACTCGGCCAGCACCACCTTGCCCTTCTCCACCGTCAGCGGGCAGGAACCATAGCCGTCGTACTTGAGAGGCAAAGGCGCCTGTTTGCGCAGGGCCAGCAGGTTTTCCGCCACCACCACGATTTGCTTGCGCACCGCCGCGGCGGTTTTCGCGTTGGTGGTGGAGCACACATCGCCCAGGCCGAAGATGTGCGGGTAACGCAGGTGTTGCAGGCTCTGGGGATTCACTTCGCACCAGCCGGCGGCATCGGCCAGGGGGCTGTTGCGGATAAAGTCCGGGGAGACCTGCGGCGGGACCACGTGCAGCAGGTCGAAGGTTTTCTCTTCGACGCGCACGTTGCCTTCGGCGTCCTTGATTTCAAACCAGGCCTTGCGCGCCGGGCCGTCGACTTTGACCAGGTTGGAGTTGAAGGCCAGTTGCGCCGAGTACTTTTCAACGTACTTCATCAGCGGCGGCACGAAGGTCGCCACGCCAAACAACGCGGCGCCGGCCAGGTTGAATTCGACCTTGATGTTTTTCAGGTCACCCTGCCTGAGCCAGTGATCGCACGACAGGTACATGGCCTTTTGCGGGGCACCGGCGCATTTGATCGGCATGGCCGGCTGGGTAAAGATCGCCTTGCCCTGCTTGAGTTGCTGCACCAGTTGCCAGGTGTAGGCGGCATGTTGGTAGCTGTAGTTGGAGGTCACACCGTGTTGGCCGAGGGTCTCCGGCAGGCCTTCGATTTTTTCCCAGGCCAGGCGCAGGCCCGGGCACACGATGAGGTTTTTCCAGCTGACGCGCTGGCCGCTGTCGAGCACCAGGGTTTGCTCCTCGGGCAGCAATTCGCTGACCGCCGCCTGGATCCAGGTGACGCCGTTGGGCAGCACGTCGGCCATGGGGCGCACGGTCTTGGTAACGTCATAAGCGCCGCCGCCCACCAGGGTCCAGGCCGGCTGGTAGTAGTGATGGTCGCTGGGTTCGATCAGGATGAGGTTCAGGTGCGGGTCGCGCTTGAGCAGGCTGGCCAGCAGGCCGATGCCCGCCGAGCCGCCACCGATGACTACGATATCGCCACTGATGGTAGGGCCCCAGTGTTGGTCGTTCATGGTCTATGGCCTTTTTCAGTTAATGCACGCAAGGGTCGTTGCCGTATGGCACCACGCCCTAGCTGTTTGCCACCACGATGCCATCCTTTGCCTCGGGTCCTTTAATTCACTTAAGCTCACAAGGTTATGTGGAAACCTAACTGAATGTAAGTCGCCATTAGCTATCTGGGAAACCCGTCATGTCAGCGTTGATTCAATCCTTTCTGGACGAGGCGTCGTCGACCTACACCTACGTCGTCTATGAAACGGACGGTGGCCCGTGCGCCATCGTTGATTCGGTGCTCAACTACGACCCGGCCTCCGGGCGCACCGGTACCGGCCAGGCAGACCAGGTGATCGCGTTTGTGCGCGAGCATGGCTTGCAGGTGCAGTGGTTGCTGGAGACCCACGCCCATGCGGATCACTTGTCGGCTGCGCCGTATCTGCGTCGGCAGCTGGGCGGCAAGATCGCGATTGGCGAGTCCATCAGCAAGGTGCAGGGGGTGTTCAAGAACCTGTTCAACCTGGAGCCGGAATTTCGGGTGGACGGGTCGCAGTTCGATCATCTGTTTGCGCCGGATGAGGTTTTTCACATCGGCAAGCTGAAGGCCCAGGCGCTGCATGTGCCGGGGCATACGCCGGCGGATATGGCTTACCTGATTGAAGACTCGCTGATTCTGGTGGGCGATACGCTGTTCATGCCGGATGTGGGCACGGCACGTTGCGACTTTCCTGGTGGGGATGCGCGCCAGCTCTTTGCGTCGATGCGCAAGTTGTTGGCCTTCCCGCCTGAAACCCGCCTTTATGTGTGCCATGACTATCCGCCTGAAGGCCGCGCGGCCAAGTGCCTGACCACGGTGGCGGAACAGCGGGCGGGGAATATTCATGTGCATGACGGGGTGGATGAGGCGGCGTTTGTAGCAATGCGCACCACGCGGGATGCCGGGTTGGGCATGCCGACGTTGTTGCTGCCGGCGATCCAGGTGAATGTGCGGGCCGGGGTGATGCCGCCGGCGGAAGAGAATGGAGTGGTGTACTTGAAGATTCCGCTTAACCAACTCTGAAATGCATTATTGACAACTGTGGGAGCTGGCTTGCCTGCGATGGCGGAGTACCAGCCGCCAGATGGGGTGTCTGACACACCGCTATCGCAGGCAAGCCAGCTCCCACAGTTGGGCTGTGTTGTTGTTTAGGAACAGGGCTCTTTAACCGAGGTTGATGCCGTTGGCCGGCAGCGGCAGCGCGGTTTTGTAGCGCACTTGCTTGAGGGCGAAGCTGGAGCGGATGTTGGCGACGCCCGGCACTTTGGTCAAAAAATCCATCATGAAACGCTCCAAAGACTGGATGGTCGGCACCAGCACCCGGATCAAATAATCCGGGTCGCCGGCCATCAGGTAGCACTCCATCACTTCGGGGCGGTCCGAAATCGCCCCTTCAAATTGCTGCAATGCCAGTTCGTTCTGTTTTTCCAGGCTGACATGGATGAACACATTGACGTGCAACCCCAGCAGGTCGGCGTCCAGCAGCGTCACCTGGTCGCGAATCAGCCCCAGTTCTTCCATGGCCTTCACCCGGTTGAAACACGGGGTGGGCGACAGGTTGACCGAGCGGGCCAGGTCGGCGTTGGTGATGCGGGCGTTCTCCTGAAGAGCGTTCAGAATGCCGATATCGATACGGTCCAGTTTGCGCATGAGACAAAACCACCTGTTTATTATGTTTATGCAGTTTTTTTATCCCCAAATGATCTCCAACGCAACGAAACAGAGATAAATATTCTCCTGAGCCGAGCCTATGATTGTTGTAGGACAAGATTTCTTCTACCCGAAGAAGGACTGTCAGCTACCGCGCCCACTACAAGAAATTCACAAGATAGAGCGTAGAAAGCCATGACTCAGCAGTATGAACCACTGCGCCTGCACGTTCCCGAACCCTCGGGCCGCCCAGGCTGCAAGACCGACTTTACCTACCTGCGCCTGACTGACGCAGGCACCGTGCGCAAACCCCCTATCGACGTAGAACCGGCCGACACCGCCGACCTGGCCAAAGGCCTGATTCGCGTGCTCGACGATCAGGGCCAGGCCCTCGGCCCGTGGGCCGAAGGCGTACCGGTGGAGATTCTGCGCAAGGGCATGCGTGCCATGCTCAAGACGCGGATCTTCGACAACCGCATGGTGGTCGCCCAGCGTCAGAAGAAGATGTCGTTCTACATGCAAAGCCTCGGCGAGGAAGCCATCGGCAGCGCCCAGGCCCTGGCCTTGAACATCGACGACATGTGCTTCCCCACCTACCGCCAGCAAAGCATCCTGATGGCCCGGGAAGTGCCGCTGGTCGACCTGATCTGCCAACTGCTGTCCAACGAGCGTGATCCGCTCAAGGGTCGCCAGTTGCCGATCATGTACTCGGTAAAAGACTTCGGTTTCTTCACCATTTCCGGCAACCTCGCCACCCAATTCGTACAGGGCGTGGGCTGGGGCATGGCCTCGGCGATCAAGGGCGATACCAAGATTGCCTCGGCCTGGATCGGCGACGGCGCCACCGCCGAATCCGACTTCCACACCGCCCTCACCTTCGCCCACGTGTACCGGGCGCCGGTGATCCTTAACGTTGTGAACAACCAGTGGGCGATCTCCACCTTCCAGGCCATCGCCGGCGGTGAAGCCACGACCTTTGCCGGACGCGGCGTGGGTTGCGGCATCGCTTCCCTGCGGGTGGACGGCAACGACTTTGTCGCGGTGTACGCCGCCTCTGCCTGGGCCGCCGAACGCGCCCGCCGCAACCTGGGGCCGACCCTGATCGAGTGGGTGACCTACCGCGCCGGCCCTCACTCCACCTCCGATGACCCGTCCAAATACCGTCCCGCCGACGACTGGAGCCACTTCCCGTTGGGCGACCCGATTGCGCGCCTCAAGCAGCACCTGATCAAGATTGGCCAGTGGTCCGAAGAGGAGCACGCGGCGGTCAGTGCCGAGCTTGAAGCCGAAGTGCTCAAGGCGCAGAAAGAAGCCGAACAGTACGGCACCCTGGCCGGTGGCCAGATTCCAAGCGCCGCGACCATGTTCGAAGACGTCTATAAAGAGATGCCGGAGCACTTGAAGCGCCAGCGTCAAGAGTTGGGGATCTGACATGAACGATCACAACAACAATATCCAGCTGGAAACCGCCATGACCACCACGACCATGACCATGATCCAAGCCTTGCGCTCGGCCATGGATGTGATGCTTGAGCGAGACGACAACGTGGTGGTGTTCGGCCAGGACGTCGGTTACTTCGGCGGCGTGTTCCGTTGCACCGAAGGCTTGCAGAACAAGTACGGCACCTCCCGGGTGTTCGACGCACCGATCTCCGAAAGCGGGATCGTCGGCGTGGCGGTCGGCATGGGCGCCTACGGCCTGCGGCCGGTGGCCGAGATTCAGTTCGCCGACTACGTGTACCCGGCGACCGACCAGATCATTTCCGAAGCCGCCCGCCTGCGTTATCGCTCGGCCGGCCAGTTCACCGCACCGTTGACCATGCGCATGCCCTGCGGCGGCGGCATCTACGGCGGCCAGACCCACAGCCAGAGTATCGAAGCGGTGTTCACCCAGGTCTGCGGCCTGCGCACAGTGATGCCGTCCAACCCTTACGACGCCAAGGGCTTGCTGATCGCCTCCATCGAAAACGATGACCCGGTGATCTTCCTCGAACCCAAGCGCCTGTATAACGGCCCGTTCGACGGCCACCACGACCGCCCGGTAACCCCGTGGTCGAAACACCCCCAAGCGCAAGTGCCGGACGGTTATTACACCGTGCCGCTGGATGTGGCCGCCATCGCCCGCCCAGGCAAGGATGTGACCATTCTCACCTACGGCACCACGGTGTATGTGTCGCAAGTCGCCGCTGAAGAAACCGGCATCGATGCCGAAGTCATCGACCTGCGCAGCCTGTGGCCGCTGGACCTGGAAACCATCGTCAACTCCGTGAAGAAAACCCGTCGCTGCGTGATCGTTCACGAAGCCACCCGTACCTGCGGGTTCGGCGCCGAGCTGGTGGCGCTGGTGCAGGAGCATTGCTTCCACTACCTGGAAGCGCCGATCGAGCGCGTTACCGGCTGGGATACGCCCTACCCGCACGCGCAAGAGTGGGCGTATTTCCCTGGCCCGACCCGAGTGGGCGCGGCTTTGCATCGGGTTATGGAGGTCTGAATGGGCACGCACGTTATCAAGATGCCGGACATCGGCGAAGGCATCGCAGAAGTTGAATTGTCGGTGTGGCACGTCAAGGTCGGCGACCTGGTGGTAGAAGACCAGGTACTGGCGGATGTGATGACCGACAAGGCCATGGTGGACATTCCTTCGCCGGTGCACGGCAAGGTGATTTCCCTCGGCGGCGAGCCCGGCGAAGTCATGGCAGTGGGCAGTATCCTGATCAGCATTGAAGTGGAAGGCGCCGGCAATACCCGGGAGTCGGCGTTGTCAGCGGTGGTTGAAGACGTCGCGCCCGCTCCTGCTGCGAAAGTTGAAGCCAAGGCCGCGCCAGTGGTTGAGCCCAAGCCGGCAGCCAAGCCCGCGGTGGCGGCTGCACAAGCCCCCGTGGCCCGCGAGGTCGATGACCGCCCACTGGCCTCCCCGGCCGTGCGCAAACATGCGCTGGATGCTGGCATCCAGCTACGACTGGTCCAGGGTTCCGGCCCGGCCGGCCGGATTCTGCATGAAGATCTGGACGCTTACTTGCTCCAGGGTCCGGCGCAAAATGCCAATGCCTCCAACCCTTACGCCGAACGCAACGACGAACAGCAAATCCCGGTGATCGGCATGCGCCGCAAGATCGCCCAGCGCATGCAGGACGCCACCCGGCGCGCCGCGCATTTCAGCTATGTGGAAGAGATCGACGTCACCGCCCTCGACGAGTTACGCGTGCACCTCAACGAGAAGCACGGCGCCACCCGCGGCAAGCTGACCCTGCTGCCGTTCCTGGTACGGGCCATGGTTGTGGCGCTGCGGGACTTCCCGCAGATCAACGCGCGTTATGACGACGAAGCCCAGGTGATCACCCGCCTCGGCGCGGTGCATGTGGGCGTCGCCACCCAGAGCGATGTCGGCCTGATGGTGCCGGTGGTGCGGCATGCCGAAGCCCGCAACCTGTGGGGCACGGCAGAAGAAATCAATCGTCTGGCGAATGCTGCGCGCACTGGCAAAGCCAGCCGCGATGATCTGTCGGGTTCGAGCATTACCCTGACCAGCCTGGGCGCCTTGGGCGGGATTGTCAGCACGCCGGTGCTGAACCTGCCGGAAGTGGCCATCGTGGGGGTCAACCGGATTGTCGAACGGCCGATGGTGATCAAGGGCCAGATCGTGATTCGCAAGATGATGAACCTCTCCAGCTCCTTCGATCACCGGGTGGTCGATGGCATGGACGCGGCGCAATTCATCCAGGCCATCCGTGGCCTGCTCGAACAACCCGCCAGCCTGTTCCTGGAGTAACCCATGTCTCAAACATTGCACACCACGCTGCTGATTATCGGCGGCGGGCCTGGCGGTTATGTGGCGGCGATTCGCGCTGGCCAACTGGGCATCCCGACCATCCTCGTGGAAGGCCAGTCCCTGGGCGGCACCTGCCTGAACATCGGCTGCATTCCCTCGAAAGCGCTGATTCATGTGGCCGAACAATTCCAGCAAACCGTGCACCACAGCCTGGGTTCACCGTTGGGCATCGAAGTTGATGTGCCGACCCTGAATATCGGCAAAAGCGTGGAATGGAAAGACGGCATCGTCGACCGCCTGACCACCGGCGTTGCGGCGCTGCTGAAAAAGCACAAGGTGCAGGTCATTCAAGGCTGGGCCAAGGTCGTCGATGGCAAGACCGTCGACGTCGGCGACCAGCGCATCCAGTGCGAGCACCTGCTGCTGGCCACCGGTTCGAAAAGCGTCAACCTGCCGATGCTGCCGATTGGCGGGCCGATCATCTCCTCCACCGAAGCCCTGGCGCCGAAACGCATCCCTAAACGCCTGATCGTGGTGGGTGGCGGCTATATTGGCCTGGAGCTGGGGATTGCCTATCGCAAGCTCGGTGCCGAGGTCAGCGTGGTGGAGGCGCAGGACCGGATCCTGCCGGCCTACGACGCCGAACTGACCCAGCCGGTGGCCGAGTCCCTGAAACAGCTCGGGGTGAAGGTATTCCTGAAGCACAGCGTCACCGGCTTTGAGAACAGCACCCTGCAAGTGCGTGACCCCAGCGGGGATACGCTGTCGCTGGAAACCGACCAGGTATTGGTTGCCGTTGGTCGCAAACCCAACACCCAGGGCTGGAACCTCGAAGCGCTGAACCTGGACATGAACGGCTCTGCGATCAAAATCGACAGCCGTTGCCAGACAAGCATGCGCAATGTGTGGGCGATCGGCGACCTGAGTGGTGAACCGATGCTCGCCCACCGCGCCATGGCCCAGGGTGAAATGGTGGCCGAACTGATCAGCGGTAAAACCCGCGAATTCAACCCGGCAGCGATTCCGGCCGTGTGCTTCACCGACCCGGAACTGGTGGTGGTCGGCAAGACCCCGGACGAGGCCAAGGCCGCCGGGCTGGACTGCATCGTGTCGAGCTTCCCGTTCGCGGCCAATGGCCGGGCCATGACCCTGGAGTCGAAAACCGGCTTCGTTCGGGTGGTGGCGCGCCGCGACAATCACCTGATCGTCGGCTGGCAGGCGGTGGGCGTTGGCGTCTCGGAATTGTCCACGGCCTTCGGCCTGAGCCTGGAAATGGGCTCACGCCTGGAAGACGTGGCGGGCACCATCCACGCCCACCCGACCCTCGGCGAAGCGGTACAGGAAGCGGCGCTGCGGGCCCTGGGGCATGCATTGCACCTTTGAGACCGCGGTGGCGCCATCGCAGGCAAGCCAGCTCCCACAAGGGATCGACATTCGACAGGGCAACTCGGTCGAATGTGGGAGCCGGGCTTGCCCGCGATGACGGTGGATCGGCCAACCAGGATGTCGAATGGTCCACCTACCCCGCTCCCACACAAGCCAAGAATGAAGTATTGTTGCGCCCATCCAGAAATAAACCATAAGCCTGCCTTCGACCAGGCGGTTGACCAAAGATAGAGGGTGTCATGGGTAACGAAAGCATCAATTGGGACAAGCTGGGTTTTGACTACATCAAGACCGACAAGCGTTTCCTCCAGACCTGGAAAGACGGCGCCTGGCAAGAAGGCACCCTGACCGACGACAACGTGCTGCACATCAGCGAGGGCTCCACCGCCCTGCACTACGGCCAGCAATGCTTCGAAGGCCTCAAGGCCTACCGCTGCAAGGACGGCTCGATCAACCTGTTCCGCCCGGACCAGAACGCCGCGCGCATGCAGCGCAGCTGTGGCCGCCTGCTGATGCCACAAGTGCCGACCGACGCCTTTATCGAAGCCTGCAAGGAAGTCGTCCGCGCCAACGAACGCTTCATCCCACCGTACGGCACCGGCGGCGCGCTGTACCTGCGCCCGTTCGTGATCGGCACCGGTGACAACATCGGCGTGCGTACCGCGCCGGAGTTCATCTTCTCGATCTTCTGCATCCCGGTAGGCGCCTACTTCAAGGGCGGCCTGACCCCGCACAACTTCCTGATCTCCGGTTACGACCGTGCGGCGCCAAACGGCACCGGCGCGGCCAAGGTCGGTGGCAACTACGCCGCCAGCCTGATGCCCGGCTCCCTGGCCAAAAAAGCCAACTTCGCCGACTGCATCTACCTCGACCCGGCCACCCATTCGAAAATCGAAGAAGTCGGCTCGGCCAACTTCTTCGGGATCACCCACGACAACAAGCTCGTCACCCCGAACTCGCCGTCGGTGTTGCCAGGCATCACCCGCCTGTCGCTGATCGAGTTGGCCAAATCCCGCCTGGGCCTGGAAGTGGTTGAAGGCGACGTGCTGATCGACAAGTTGTCGGACTTCAAGGAAGCCGGCGCCTGCGGCACCGCGGCCGTGATCACCCCGATCGGCGGCATCGAATACAAAGACAAACTGCACGTGTTCTACAGCGAAAAAGAAGTCGGCCCGGTCACCCAGAAGCTCTACAAAGAGCTGACTGGCGTGCAATCCGGCGACGTCGAAGCGCCTGCAGGCTGGATCGTCAAAGTCTAAGCAACACCGCAAAACCAGCAACACCAGCAACACCACAAAACCAATGTGGGAGCTGGCTTGCCTGCGATAGCGGAGTATCAGTCGACATGTTTATTGACTGACCCACCGCCATCGCAGGCAAGCCCGCTCCCACATCTAGTTTCCAGCATTTGGAAAAATCGGGCTTCAGACCTTACCCGCCGGGATATTTTCCAGAATCTTCTTGCCCATGCTGATCCGCGGCTCGGCGCCATAACCCAGCGCCTCATAAAACCCCATCACCGCATCATTGCCGCTGGTGATCTGCAAATTGATCTTCATGCAACCCAACGCAGTCAACGCCTGCTCCGCATGCCGCACCAGCGAGGCGCCCAGGCCCTGACGGCGATAGTCGTTATGCACTGCCACCGAATACAGCCAGCCACGATGCCCGTCGTAGCCGGCGAGGATGGTGCCGATCACCGCCTTCTTATCGGTAGCCACGAAAAACAGCCCATCATTGACCGCCAGCTTCTTGTCGATCGCCAGGTTCGGCAGGTTGTGCGCCGCGTCATAACCAAACGCCGCCTGCCACAGCGCCACCACCTGTGCCCTATGCGCCCGGTCGCGATAGCCGCCGATGGGATGGCGGGACGACAACCCCTTCTCCATCACCAGCGTGCGCTCATTGCCATGGTAGACATCGCGCACCGTGTGAAAACCCAGCTTGGTGTAGAACGGCTCGGCCGTGAGTGAAGACGGCACATGCAGCGTCGTCACGCCTGCCTCCCGGGCGCGCAACTCGAGCTCAATCATCAGCAAGCGCCCAATGCCCTGCCCTTGCAGCGCCGGATTGACGAACACCGAGCGCACCACGTTGGCATCCAGCGCGGCAGTGGCAACGATCACCTCACCCTGGACGGCCACCAACACCGTTCGACGCGCCAGCAATCCCACCACCGCCTCAGGGGTAAAGTTGCTCGCCACCCGCGCAATCACATCCGCCGGGTAATCCCGCGCGTTGCTGTCATGCAGGGCCGCCAGGATGACCTGGCTGATGCCCTCGGCATCGGTGGTTTGGGCGAGACGGACTTCAGTGGGCATGGGCACTCCTTAATGACGGACTCAATTCCTGCAGCCCCCCCATACTAATGTGGGAGCTGGCTTGCCTGCGATAGCGGTCTGTCAGTCGATACTTGATTGACTGACAGACCGCTATCGCAGGCAAGCCAGCTCCCACAGTTGATCAGCTTTGTTCCTTCAATCGCGCCCGACAGCCGATTCGGCTGCCCCACCCCACTTTTCAGCTTTCCCGGCTGAGCCGCCCCCTCACTTCAGCCGGGATTCTTCCTTCACACCGCACAAAATAGCCTCACTGCCCACCCCATGGACCCGTGCACCCATGCAAACCACCAACACCGTCCTGATGATCCGCCCGGCGCACTTCGCCTTCAACCCGGACACCGCGATCAACAACCGCTTCCAGCGCGCGCCCCTCGACCCGTTGGCCGCACAGCAGAAAGCGCTGGAAGAATTCGACGGCTACGTCGACACCCTGCGCCATCACGGCGTTGAAGTGCTGGTGGTCCAGGACACTCCCGCGCCCCACACCCCGGATTCAATCTTCCCCAACAACTGGTGGAGCAGCCACGCCGACGGCAGCCTGGTGCTCTACCCGATGGAAGGCCAGAACCGACGACTTGAACGCGACAAAGGCGTGCTGCAAGTGCTGGAGCAACGCTTCGCGATCCACAACACCATCGACTTCAGCCACCTCGAACAACAGAACATGTTCCTGGAAGGCACCGGCAGCATGGTCCTCGACCGCCAGCACCGCATCAGCTACGCCTGCCATTCCGGGCGTACCCATCAGGACGCCCTGCGCCAGTTCGCCGAACGCCTGGACTACCAGGTGTGCGTGTTCCACGCCGTCGACCGCCACCAAGCGCCGATCTACCACAGCAACGTGATGATGAGCGTCGGCCGTGACCTTTCCGTGGTGTGCCTGCAAGCCCTGCCCGACGACCACGAGCGCCAGGCCCTGGAACGCTCCCTGCGCGACACCGGCAAAGACATCGTTGCCCTGGACTTCGACCAGCTGGAAGCCTTCGCCGGCAACATGCTGGAAGTCCACGACCGCGACGGCCAGCCGCTGCTGGTGATGTCGGCCAGCGCCTGGGGCTCGCTCAAGCCGGCCCAGCGCCGGCACGTGGAGCGCCATACCCGGCCGGTGGTGGTGAACATCGACAACATCGAACGCATCGGCGGCGGCAGTGCCCGCTGCATGTTGGCGGAAGTGCACCTGCCCGCCCGCCCCTCATTTCAATAAGGAGTCTTCCCATGACCCGCTATATCGACGTCAACGACTTGAGCTACCTGGTTTCGCAAAAAGGCCTGCAAACCTGCATCACCGAGATGGCCGAGTACATCCGCGCCGACTACCTGCGCTGGCAGGACTTTGAAAAGTGCGCGCGCCTGGCCAACCATTCCCCCGAGGGCGTGATCGAGTTGATGCCGGTGTCCGACGCGTCGCTCTACGCCTTCAAATACGTCAACGGCCACCCGAAAAACACCCAGAGCGGCATGCTCACCGTGATGGCCTTCGGCGCCCTGGGCGATGTGGACACCGGCAAACCGGTGCTGCTGGCGGAAATGACCCTGACCACCGCGATCCGCACCGCCGCCACCTCGGCCCTGGTGGCGCGCTACCTGGCCCGGGACAACAGCCGCAGCATGGCGCTGATCGGCAACGGCTCCCAGAGCGAATTCCAGGCCCTGGCCTTCCACGCGATGCTGGGCATCAATGAAATCCGCCTGTTCGACATCGACGCCAAGGCCACCGCCAAGCTGGCCGCCAACCTGAAAGCCTTCCCGGCGATCAAGGTGATCCTGGCCGGCAGCGTGGCCGAAGCCGTGAAAGGTGCCGACATCGTCACCACCGTGACCGCCGACAAGGCCTACGCCACCATCCTGACGGACGAGATGATCGAACCGGGCATGCACCTCAATGCCGTGGGCGGCGACTGCCCGGGCAAGACCGAGCTGGACCGACGAATCGTCGAACGTGCGCGGGTGATCGTCGAGTACGAACCGCAAAGCCGCATTGAAGGCGAGATCCAGCACATGCCGGAAGATTCGCCGGTCACCGAGCTGTGGCAAGTGATCAACGGCCAGGCCCCGGGCCGCGAAAATGCGCGCCAGGTCACCCTGTTCGACTCGGTGGGTTTTGCCATCGAAGACTACTCCGCCCTGCGTTACGTGCTGGACGTGGCCAAGGCGCTGGACGTGGGCAGCGAACTGGAACTGGTGCCGGACCTCGCCGACCCCAAAGACCTGTTTGCCCGCCTGGCCCAAGCGCCGGCTGCACAGCAGAAAAAGCGCGCCTGAGACCGCTCTGGCCTGCCGCTTTGCGTGAGGGGCAGGCCGGAAAAAACCAATCGACAAGCCGATTTAGCGGGTGTCGCAGCCGTTTCCGCTGCCGCTCGCGTTTTAACAGCACATTCCGCGCGCCGCAGCGGGGGTAAACGACACAAAAAACGCACCATCTTGAAGCATTCTCTCTGCCAAGAAACAGCCCAATGTGGAGAGGGAGCTTGCTCCCTCTCCACAAAAGCCAGCTCGCCTTAGCTTTCAGCTTTCTACTGCCCTGACATCAATTACAAAATATAGGGAATACACATGACTCCGCTCCGATCACTTTTCGCTGCGCTGCTCCTGCCATTGGCCGCCACCGCTGCCCAGGCCCAGGAATGGAAAGAAATCCGCTTTGGGGTCTTCCCCGAATACCCACCGTTTGAATCGGTCGCCGCCGACGGCAGCCTGCAAGGCTTCGACATCGACCTGGGCAACGCCATCTGCGCCAAGCTTGAAGTCAAATGCGTATGGGTCCACAACGAATTCGACGGCATGATCCCGGCCCTGCGCGCGCGCAAGTTCGACGCCATCATGTCCTCCATGGCCGTGACCCCGGCCCGCCAGAAAGTCATCGACTTCAGCGACCGCCTGTTCCTCAGCCCGACCTCGGTGATCACCCGCAAAAGCGCCGACTTCGGCGACACCCCCGAGTCCCTGAAAGGCAAACAGGTCGGCGTACTGCAAGGCTCGCTGCAGGAAGCCTACGCCCGTGCGCACCTGGCCAAGCTTGGCGCGCAGATCAAGGCGTACCAGTCTCAGGAACAGAACTACGCCGACCTGCAAAACGGCCGCCTCGACGCCACCCTGACCGACAAGCTCGAAGCCCAGCTCAACTTCCTGTCCAAGCCTGAAGGAGCCGACTTCAAGACCGGCCCGGCGTTCAAGGACCCGACCCTGCCGCTCGACATCGCCATGGGCCTGCGCAAGAACGACAAGGACCTGGTGGAGCTGATCAACAAAGGCATCGCCGCCGTCCAGGCCGATGGCACCTACGCACAGATCCAGAAGAAATACTTCGGCGATCAGGACATCTACAACGAGTAAAAACAACGCCCCCCCCCGTAGCAGCTGTCGAGCGCCAGCGAGGCTGCGTTGGCCGCACTGCAGCCCTCGAGCCAAGCCAAGTACAGAGGCGCGCCTGACGCAGCCTCGCTGGCGCTCGACAGCTGCTACGGGGGGGTAGTTAGAGATGCGTTGTTTCACCCCACAGAGATCTCCCCTCCATGAATGAATTCCTCAACTTGCAAGGCTTCGGCCCGCTGCTGGCTCAGGGTGCCTGGATGACGGTCAAGCTGGCGTTCCTGGCGCTGGTGCTGAGCCTGTCCCTGGGCCTGATCGCCGCCGGCGCCAAGCTCTCCAGCGTCAAGCTGCTGCGGGTTCCGGCCACGCTCTACACCACGCTGATTCGCAGCGTGCCGGACCTGGTGCTGATCCTGCTGATTTTCTACAGCCTGCAACTGTGGCTGAACGACCTGAGCGAAATGCTCGGCTGGGCCTACTTCGAAATCGACCCGTTCACCGCCGGCGTCATCACCCTCGGATTTATTTACGGGGCGTATTTCACCGAGAACTTTCGCGGGGCGATCCTCAGCGTGCCCGCCGGCCAGTTGGAAGCCGCCACCGCCTACGGCCTGAGCCGCTGGCAGCGCTTTCGCCTGGTGCTGTTCCCGCAGTTGATGCGCTTTGCCCTGCCGGGCCTGGGCAATAACTGGCTGGTGCTGCTCAAGTCCACGGCACTGGTGTCGATCATCGGCCTGTCGGACCTGGTCAAGGCCGCACAGAACGCCGGCAAGACCACCAACGACCCGCTGTATTTCCTGATCCTCGCGGGCCTGGTGTACCTGGTGATCACCACCCTCTCCAACCGCATCTTCAAGCGCCTGGAACGGCGCTACAACGTGGGCATCAAGGGGATGGCACGATGATCGAACTGATCCAGCAATACGGCCTGGCCTACCTCTTCACCGACGGCAACGGCTTTTCCGGGGTGGCCATGACCCTGTGGTTGTTCATTATCTCGGTGGTACTGGGCTTCTTCCTGTCGATCCCGCTGGCCATCGCGCGGGTGTCGGAGCACTTCTGGATTCGCTGGCCGGTTGAGGTCTACACCTACCTGTTTCGCGGCACGCCGCTGTATATCCAGTTGCTGATTTGCTACACCGGCCTCTACGGCCTGGACGTGGTGCAGGACAACGCCCTGCTCAACCAGTTTTTCCGCAATGCGCTGAACTGCACGCTGCTGGCGTTTGTGCTGAACACCTGCGCCTACACCGTGGAAATCTTCGCCGGGGCGATTCGCAACATCCCCCACGGCGAGATTGAAGCGGCCAAGGCCTACGGCCTGCACGGCTGGCGCCTGAACCTGTTCGTGGTGGTGCCCGCCGCGCTGCGTCGCGCATTACCGGCCTACAGCAACGAAATGATCCTGATGCTGCACGCCACCTCCCTGGCGTTCACCGCCACCATCGCCGACATCCTCAAGGTGGCCCGCGACGCCAACGCCGAGACGTTCCTGACGTTCCAGGCCTTCGGCATCGCGGCCCTGTTGTACATGCTGCTGTCCTTTGCACTGGTGGGCCTGTTTCGACTGGCCGAACGTCGCTGGATGCGTTTTCTTGTTCCTACCCGAGGCTAACCCATGACTCAGTCCGCGCAGGCCCTGGCCGCTTATCCCACCGATGTACGCCCTGCCTCCAAACCGGTGGCCGTGGCCGAAAACGCCAACGTCAAACTCCAGGTCGAAGGCCTGCACAAACGCTATGGCGACCATGAGGTGCTCAAGGGCGTCTCCCTCAACGCACGCAATGGCGACGTGATCAGCCTGATCGGCGCCAGCGGCTCCGGCAAAAGCACGATGCTGCGCTGCATCAACTTCCTCGAACAGCCGGACGCCGGGGTCATCACCCTGGACGGCATCAGCATCGAAATGCAGCAAGGCCGCGCCGGCACCCGCGCGCCGCACCAGGCGCAACTGCAGAACCTGCGCACCCGCCTGGCCATGGTGTTCCAGCACTTCAACCTGTGGAGCCACATGACCGTGCTGGAAAACATCACCATGGCCCCGCGCCGGGTGCTGGGGGTGAGCGCCGCCGAGGCGGAAAAACGCGCACGGATGTACCTCGACAAGGTCGGCCTGCCGGGCCGGGTGGCAGACCAATACCCGGCATTCCTTTCCGGCGGCCAGCAACAGCGGGTGGCCATCGCCCGGGCCCTGGCGATGGAACCGGAGATCATTCTGTTCGACGAACCCACCTCGGCCCTCGACCCTGAACTTGTAGGAGAAGTCCTTAAAGTCATACAGACGTTGGCTGAGGAAGGTCGTACCATGCTCATGGTCACCCACGAAATGGGCTTTGCCCGGCAGGTGTCCAGCCAAGTGCTGTTTCTGCACCAGGGGCGCGTCGAGGAACAAGGCGCAGCGGAAATCCTCGACCAGCCGAACAGCGAACGCCTGCAGCAATTTCTTTCCAACCGATTGAAGTGAACACCACACACCATGGATACCAAGGCCACCGGATCGAACGCCTCCCCTGTGCTGGACCGCATCGATGAAGCCATCATCGACGTGTTGCGGCACCAGGGGCGCATCACCTACGAAAAACTCTCGTCGCTGGTGCACCTGACGCCCAGGCCGTGCCTGGAACGGGTGCGTAAACTGGAGCGACGCGGGGTGATCCGGGGGTATGGGGCAATCATCGATGTACAGATGGTTTCGCCGGGGTTGTCACTGCTGGTGCTGGTGGCCCTCTCCAACCAGAGCGGGCGCTCGGCGCAGAAGGCCTTCGAGGCCTGCGTCAAAGCCTGCCCGCAAGTGTTCGAATGCCAGTTGATCAGCGGGCCGTTCGACTACAGCCTGCGCATGCGCTGCCGGGACATGGAGCACTATCGGGTGCTGACGGAAACCTGGTTGAACAACGACGAATTGCACATTGATAAATTGGTGGCGCATCCGGAGTTGGCGGTCGTAAAAAACACCGCGACTGAACTGGCCTGAACCTCATTCCCCGAAACACCGAAGATCAACTGTAGGAGCTGGCTTGCCGGCGATAGCATCACCTCGGTCTAACTGAAATACCGAGCCGCCTGCATCGCTGGCAAGCCAGCTCCTACATTAACCGTGCCCGCTTGAGATTCTCTTGCCCGGCCTGGCCCCAATCATCTTCGCCTGCCCATCCCGCTGCTTGCCCGTACGCGCCTCGCTGATCAACCCCGGAATCAACTTGCCCTCCGGCAGATTCTTCCAGAACCGGCTCGGCAAATGCCCTTCCATCACCTTGGGATTCAACCGCGCCGGGTTAAAGATATGGCTGTAATACGTCAACCACATCGCACTGTGGGGATCCTCGACATTCTGCGCCAGTTGCTGCCACTCCACCGGGCACTGCCGCTGGTGAGTCAACTGCTTCCCATCGTAATAAACCCCATCCAGCGGTGTAGCGATCATCCAGCGATGGCGCCCCATGCGCCCGACAAAATGCTGACTGGCCACCTTCAAGATATCGTGAGCCGGCTCATGCCAGGCCACATACTCCGGCAACTCCACCCCCGCCCCCGCCGGCAATGCGATAAACCGCACAAACGCATGCAGGTGATGGGCCTCGCGCTGCACCTGCTTGATCCGCCGCTGCAACTCGCTGCCCAGCTTGTCACCCGACATCATCGCCGTGCGATCACCATGGCTCACGCGCCATAACACCTCATACAGCAGGCTCCAGCGCTGCTCACCGTGATAACACGCGGCAGACTCCAGCAGCTCCAGCAGCGCCTTGGGAATCCGCGCCTGGAACGGCCCGCACTCGGCCGGGTACTGCTCGTCGGTGGCAAACAGGTCCGCCACCTCGGCCACGCCCCAACTCACATGGCTTGGGTCAATCTGATGGCTGAGCAACCAGCGCGCCTGCTCGCGCCAGGTGCCGAACAGGTTGTCGCACTCCAGGCTGATCATCCCCACAGCCCCATCTGCTGCGGCTGCGGGCGATCCCGCAGTTGCTCACGCAGCAGCACGCTGGTGCTTTCCGCCTGCTGCGGGTGGTAGTCGCTGGTGATGAAAAACGGCTTGGCCTTGGCCAGCACGCAACGCATGCGCGCCAGGTCTTCGAAGCGGATCTTGCGCTGGCGGCGCAGGTCCACCAGCCGCTGGGTGGTGCGCAGGCCGATCCCGGGTATACGCGCAATCAGCGTCGCCTCGGCGCGGTTCAGGTCCAGCGGGAACACCTCGCGGTGCTCCAAAGCCCAGGCCAGTTTCGGGTCGATGTCCAGGGCCAGGTCACCCGGCCCTTCGAACAGTTCATTGGCGCTGAACCCGTAGCTGCGCAGCAGGAAATCCGCCTGGTACAAGCGGTGCTCGCGCATCAACGGTGGCGCGGCCAGGGGCACGCTTTTGGGGCTATTGGGAATCGGGCTGAACGCCGAGTAATACACCCGGCGTAACTTGAAGTTGCCGTACAACGCCTCGGCGCTGTGGAGGATGGTGCTGTCGTCGGTGTCATCGGCGCCGACGATCATCTGCGTGCTCTGCCCCGCCGGCGCAAAACGTGGTGCGCGGGGTTCGTTGAGTACGGTCTGTTCACCGGTGTAGATGGTTTGCATCGCCTGCTTGATCGAAACAATCTGCTTCTCGGGCGCCAGGGTCTGCAGGCTCTTGTCGGTGGGCAACTCGATGTTCACGCTCAGGCGATCGGCATAGCGCCCCGCCTCGGCAATCAGCGCCGGGTCAGCTTCGGGAATGGTCTTGAGGTGGATATAGCCGCGAAAGTCATGCTCTTCGCGCAGCAGTTTGGCCACCCGCACCAACTGCTCCATGGTGTAGTCGGCCGAACGGATGATGCCGGAGCTGAGAAACAGCCCGCTGACGCAGTTGCGCCGGTAGAAATCGAGGGTCAGGGTCACCACCTCCTCCGGGCTGAAGCGTGCACGGGGCACGTCGCTGGAGCGGCGGTTGACGCAGTATTGGCAGTCGTAGAGGCAGAAGTTGGTCAGCAATACCTTGAGCAAGGATACGCAGCGACCGTCGGGCGTGTAGCTGTGGCAGATGCCCATGCCATCGGTGGAACCCAGCCCCGCCTTGCCCTCCGAGCTGCGCTTGGGCGCGCCGCTGCTGGCGCAGGACGCGTCGTACTTGGCGGCGTCGGCGAGGATGCTGAGCTTTTCGATCAACTGCATGGGGCTTCTACCGATACTGGTTTTTTGTACAGTATCAGCAGCTGCGCGCCAATTCCAGTGCCGTCTGTAGGAGCGAGCTTGCTCGCGAAAAACCTGAGAGCGCCGCGTTGAATCAGGATGCCAGCGTTATCGTTGGCGACCTTCGCGAGCAAGCTCGCTCCTACAGTGGGCAGTGGGCGGTCCTCAGCTAGCCGTCGCCAGTAAGAGGTCCTGCACCGAACGGCTCTTGCCGCGGTTGCGATCGTGCTCGTACAGCGACGCGGCAATCTCGTCGGCACGGATCGGCAAGATCGACAGCAAGGTGTCGCTCAAGCCATGGCTGGCCTGGCTGAAGCCCTGCATGTAGATGCCGGCCTTGCAGCGCTCGTCGGTGACGATGCGATAGTCGCGGCTGACTTCGAAGTCGCCCATATAGTCGGCCAACGGCGCCAGCAACTGACGGTGCATCTGGCGTTCGTAACCGGTGGCCAGCACCACGGCGTCGTAGTGGTTGAGGCTGGTCTCGCCAGTGGCGTTGTTGCGCAACGCCAACTCGACGCCCAGCGGCCCGGCCGTGGCTTTTTCCACGGTGGTCAGGGTACGGAACGCGTGACGGGCAATGCCGGAGACTTTCTGGCGGTAGAAGATCCCGTAGATGCGCTCGATCAGGTCCAGGTCCACCACCGAATAGTTGGTGTTGTGGTACTCGTTGACCAGGCGCTCGCGCTCGCTGCCGTTCTGCTGGAACACCAGGTCGGTGAATTCCGGCGAGAACACTTCGTTGACGAACGGGCTGTCGTCCGCAGGCTTGAGGGCCGAGCCGCGCAGGATCATGTCCACCTGCACCGACGGGAAACTGTCGTTCAGGTCGATAAAGGCCTCAGCCGCGCTCTGGCCGCCGCCGATGATCGCAATGCGCATCGGCTTGCCGTCCACACACGGCTGCTGGGCCATGCGCTCCAGGTACTGGGAATGATGGAACACCCGCCCGTCCTCCTTGAGCGCCTTGAAGGACTCGGGAATGCGCGGCGTGCCGCCGGCGCTGACCACCACCGAACGGGTGGTGCGCACATGCTGCTCGCCCTGCCCATCCCGGGAAATCACCCGCAGCGCCTCGACCTGCTGCTGATGCAGGATCGGCTCGATGGCCAGCACTTCCTCACCATAACGGCTCTGCGCCTGGAACTGCCCGGAAACCCAGCGCAGGTAGTCGTTGTACTCCATGCGGCACGGATAGAAGGTGCCCAGGTTGATGAAATCCACCAGGCGGCCGTGGGCTTTCAGGTAATTGACGAAGGAATACGGGCTGGTGGGGTTGCGCAGGGTCACCAGGTCCTTGAGGAAGGAAATCTGCAATTCGCTCTGGGTCACCAGGGTGTTGCCATGCCAGCGGTAGTCGGCCTGCTTGTCGAGAAACAGCACGTCCAGCTTGCCCTGGGCTTTCTCGCGTTCCTGCAGGGCGATGGCCAGCGCCAGGTTCGAGGGGCCGAACCCGATACCGATCAGGTCGTGAACGGCGGGCGATGCAATTGCCTGTGTCATTCCAGTGTCCTCTGGATAAGCCCCGTGGCAGTGGGGCGGGAAAGCCTCAGAGACCTGAAGGCACAGCAACAGGTCGTGTGTTGATAGGAGACGAGGACAATGAAAAAAAATTTAGCTGGCGCTGGAATCAGTGCGCATCCCACTCACGCATGCGCGCTCGGCAATGCTTCATGGCATTGACGATGTGTTTTTCCACCAGCGCGCGGGAAATACCCAGGCGCCCGGCGATTTGCAGGTGGGACAGACCATCGATCTTGCGCAGCAGGAAGCTGTCGCGGCAGAGCGCCGGCAACTCCGCCAGCGCGCGCTCCAGCATCTCCAGGCGCTGGTCGTGGTCCAGGCAGTGATGGGGCGAAGAAAGCGCAAAGCGCTCCTCGCTGTCGAGTACTTCCAGAGGTTCATCCTGGCGCAGAGCGTTGCGTCGATGACCGTCGATCACCAGGTTCAGCGCCGTGCGATAGAGAAACGCCCGGGGCTGCTCGATCGGAACCTCACTGGCGCGCCCCAGCACCCGCACATAAGCGTCATGCACCACATCTTCGGCCACCTGGCGGTTGCCCAGCTTGGCGTTGAGGAAACACACCAGCTCGCGATAGTAGTTTTCCAACATGACTCCCGGCCGCCTGGGGGCGGCATTAGGTCCTTTGAGTACGAAGATAACGGCCGATTCGGTGATGCAGCACGATGATGGCAGTTTGAGGCATGTGTAATTTATAGTAATTCTCATCTAGTTTTAAACAAGACTTGCATAAACGACCCAATAATTTATCTCCAGCACCTGTAACCGCATATGTAACAGCCTAAATTTCCGGGCAAATTCCTCGTTTACCTTGCAGCTTCCCGCACCTGTTGCTTGATCGGCGGCCCCAGGCTTGTGTCCTGAGGCGACCCGAGTGAGTGGCAGCCCGACCGTCCCTGGCTGGAACCCTGCATGAACCGTCCCCGACAAACCCGGCGCGCCCTGGTTGTGGCACTTTGCCTGATCCCGATGATGGCCGTCGCTGCCTGGCAATTCATACCGCCCGGGCGCGACAAATTCGCCACTCTTGAAGTGCGCCGCGGCGATATCGAAAGCAGCGTCACCGCCCTCGGTACCTTGCAGCCCCGGCGCTATGTCGACGTCGGCGCCCAGGCCTCCGGGCAGATCCGCAAGATTCATGTTGAAGCCGGCGCCCAAGTCAAGGAAGGCGACCTGCTGGTGGAGATCGACCCATCCACCCAGCAAGCCAAGCTCGACGCCAGCCGCTTCTCCGTGGAAAACCTGCAAGCGCAATTGCAGGAGCAGCGCGCACAACATCAACTGGCCCGGCAGAAGTACCAGCGCCAGCAGCGACTGGCAGCCGGCGGTGCGACCCGCGAAGAAGACGTACAAACAGCCCAGGCGGAGCTCGACGCCACCCAGGCGCGCATCGACATGTTCCAGGCACAGATTCGCCAGGCCCAGGCCAGCCTGCGCAGCGACCAGGCCGAACTGGGCTATACACGCATTTACGCGCCTATGTCCGGCACCGTGGTCGCCCTTGATGCGCGCGAAGGCCAGACCCTCAACGCACAACAACAGACGCCACTGATCCTGCGGATTGCCAGGCTATCGCCAATGACCGTCTGGGCCGAAGTCTCGGAAGCCGATATTGGCCACGTCAAGCCGGGCATGACGGCCTACTTCACCACCCTCAGCGGCGGCAACCGGCGCTGGACCAGCACGGTGCGGCAGATCCTGCCGGTGCCGCCCAAACCACTCAACGAAACCAGCCAGGGTGGCGGCAGCCCGAGCAGTTCGAGCAAGAGTGGCAGTGGTCGCGTGGTGCTCTACACCGTGTTGCTGGATGTGGACAACGCCGATAACACGTTGATGGCCGAAATGACCGCCCAGGTATTTTTTGTCGCCAGCCAGGCCAGCGACGTGCTGACCGCGCCCGTTGCCGCACTGCAGGTAGGCGCCCACGCTGACAGGCAGCTCGCCCGGGTCGTGACCAGGGATGGCAGCATCCAGGAGCGCGAAGTGCGAGTCGGCATCAGCGACCGCCTGCGGGTGCAGATCCTCGACGGCCTCAATGAAGGTGACCACCTGCTTATCGGCCCCGCTGATGGCAGCGGAGGTTGAATGTTGCCCCCTCTGATCGAACTCAAGGACATCCGCAAATCCTACGGTGGCGGCGACAGCCCGCAAGTCGACGTGCTGCGAGGGATCGACCTGTCGATCCACGCCGGTGAATTCGTGGCGATTGTCGGCGCCTCCGGCTCCGGCAAATCCACACTGATGAACATCCTCGGCTGCCTCGACCGCCCCACCGCTGGCGACTACCTGTTTGCCGGGGAAAACGTCGCCCACCTGGGCAGTGACGAACTCGCCTGGCTGCGCCGTGAAGCCTTTGGTTTCGTATTCCAGGGCTACCACCTGATTCCCTCAGGATCAGCCCAGGAGAACGTCGAAATGCCGGCGATTTATGCTGGCATCAGCGCCGCTGAACGCCACGCCCGCGCCAGCGCCCTGCTCACCCGGCTGGGGCTGGCAGAGCGCACAGGAAACCGCCCTCATCAGCTGTCGGGCGGCCAGCAGCAAAGGGTATCCATCGCCCGGGCACTGATGAACGGCGGCCATATCATCCTCGCCGACGAACCCACCGGCGCCCTCGACAGCCACAGCGGCGCCGAGGTCATGACCCTGCTGGACGAGCTCGCCAGCCAGGGCCATGTGGTTATCCTCATCACCCACGATCGTGAAGTGGCGGCACGGGCCAATCGCATCATCGAAATCCGCGACGGGCTGATCATCAGCGACAGCGCCGACACCTCGCACACCAAGCCCGCGCTCACCTCGGGCGCCTTGCAAGCGGTAGACCTGCGCCAGCGGCTGGCCAGCGGCGCCGAGCACAACGGTGCGTGGAAGGCCGAACTGCTGGACGCCGTGCAAGCGGCCTGGCGCGTGATGTGGATCAACCGCTTTCGCACCGCACTGACCCTGCTGGGCATCGTGATCGGTGTGGCCTCGGTGGTCGTGATGCTGGCGGTAGGCGAAGGCAGCAAGCGCCAGGTAATGGCACAGATGGGCGCCTTTGGCTCGAACATTTTGTATGTCAGCGGAGCGGCGCCCAACCCGCGCACCCCGCCTGGCATCATCACCCTTGGCGATGTCGCCGCCCTCGCCTCACTGCCTCAGGTCAAACGCATCATGCCAGTCAATGGCGCCGAAGCCGGTGTACGGTTTGGCAACGTTGACCATATGGCCTATGTCGGCGGCAACGACACCAACTTCCCGGCGATTTTCAACTGGCCAGTGGTCGAGGGCAGTTACTTTACCGAGGCGGATGAGCACGCCGCCGCCACCGTGGCGGTCATCGGCAAAAAGGTCCGTGACAAATTGTTCGGTGACGCCCGCAACCCCATCGGGCAGTACATCCTGATTGAAAACGTACCCTTCCAGGTAGTGGGCGTGCTTGCCGAGAAAGGTGCCAGCTCCGGCGACAAGGACAGCGACGACCGCATCGCCATTCCCTACTCCGCCGCCAGCATTCGACTGTTCGGCAGCTACAACCCCGAGTACGTAGTGATCGCCGCGAGCGACGCGCGGATGGTCAAGGAAGCGGAGCAGGCGATTGACCAGCTACTGGTGCGGCTGCACAACGGCAAGCGTGATTTTCACCTGACCAACAATGCCGCGATGATCCAGGCCGAAGCCAGGACCCAGAACACCCTGTCATTGATGCTCGGCGCAATTGCCGCGATTTCGCTGCTGGTCGGTGGGATCGGCGTGATGAATATCATGCTGATGACGGTGCGCGAACGTACCCGTGAAATTGGCATCCGCATGGCTACCGGTGCACGCCAACGCGATATTTTGCGCCAGTTTCTGACCGAGGCAGTGATGCTGTCGGTGGTCGGGGGCATAACCGGGATTGGACTGGCGCTGCTGGTCGGCGGCGTGCTGATCCTCAGCGACGTGGCAGTCGCCTTCTCGCTGGTGTCGGCTGTCGGCGCCTTCGCCTGCGCCCTCGTCACCGGCGTCATCTTCGGCTTCATGCCGGCCCGCAAGGCGGCTCGACTTGACCCGGTCACGGCCCTTACCAGTGAATGAACGCCCTATGAAAGCACACTTGACGCTCCTCGCCGCCAGCCTGCTGCTCGCGGCCTGCAGCAACCCTGCACCACGCCCGGACAGTGGCTTGCAAGCACCCGTTGCCTGGAACGAAGCCGCCGACAGCCGGGTACGCG
This sequence comes from Pseudomonas sp. BIGb0558, assembly GCF_024807515.1. Lineage (NCBI taxonomy): Bacteria > Pseudomonadati > Pseudomonadota > Gammaproteobacteria > Pseudomonadales > Pseudomonadaceae > Pseudomonas > Pseudomonas sp. BIGb0558. Next base: position 44,726 of record NZ_JANUEW010000029.1, on the reverse strand, counting down.
ACAACCGGCAATGGTGGATGAGCTTCACCAGCCCACAGCTCAACCGCCTGATCGAGCAGGCGCGAACCGGCAGCTACGACCTGGCGAGCGCCACCGCCCGCGTGCGCCAGGCCCAGGCCAGCGCCGTAATCGCAGGCGCACCGTTGCTGCCCGAACTCAAGGGTGGGCTGAACGCCAGCCGCCAGAAACTGTTGCATGGCAAGGGCTACAGCCAACTGAGCGCCGACAGCGATGACAGGGCCGTGGATTACTTCGACGCCAGCCTGACCGCCACCTATGAGATCGACTTCTGGGGGGGCAAGCGCGCTGCCCGTGACAGCGCCTTACAAGAGGTGCGCGCCAGCGAGTTTGACCAGGCCACCGTGGAACTGACCCTGCTCAGTGGCGTCGCCACCCTTTACACCCAAGTGCTGGCACTCGGCGAACAGTTGCATATTGCCGAACTCAACCTGGCCAATGCACAAGACGTACTGGCGCTGGTGCAGACCCGCTATGACTCGGGGTCTGCAACGGCCCTGGAGTTGGCGCAGCAAAAGAGCCTGGTGGCTACCCAGCAGCGACAACTGCCGCTGGTGCGCCAGCAAGCGCAGGAAGCCCGGGTCAGCCTTGCCGTCTTGCTGGGCCAGCCGGTCCAGACGCTGACCCTGGACCCGCAACCCTTCAATCAACTGACCTGGCCAGACATCGCGGCCGGTGTTCCCAGCGAACTGTTGAGCCGACGCCCGGACATCGCCAGCGCCGAGGCGCGACTGGCAGCGGCCCAGGCCAATGTCACCGTCGCACGCGCTGCCATGCTGCCCAGTGTGACCCTCACCGCCAACCTGGGCTCGGGTGCCGACCGAGCCGCCGACATCCTGCGCAGTCCGTTTTACAACCTCACGGGCGGCCTGATTGCCCCGATCTTCAACAATGGACGCCTCAGTGCCGAGCGCGACAAGGCCAGCGCGCGCCAGGAGGAGCTGCTGCAAACCTATCGTGGCGCGATCATCAACGGCTTTGCCGACGTGGAAAAGGCCTTGAGCAACATTCGCGGACTGGACGAACAACGCCAATGGCAGGACGAGGAGTTGCGACAGGCCCAGACCGCCTTCCAGATTGCCCAGAGCCGCTATCAGGCCGGGGCCGAGGACCTGCTTACAGTGCTCGAAACCCAGCGCACGTTGTATGCCGCTCAGGACCTGAACGTGCAACTGCGCCAGTCACGGCTGACGGCCAGCATCGCCCTGTACAAGGCACTCGGTGGCGGCTGGCAGGTACGCTGAGACCTGCCAGACCTGCGCGAGCCTGCTGACCTAAAGGATCTTCAAGTGGCGCGCGTACCACGGACGGCGAGGCACCTTGCGAAACAGCTGTGCGAGTTTGTCTTCGTCGGCGCTGAAGGTGATACGCAGCGCAAGCTTCATGGTTTCCGGGTCCATCTCCATCGACTTTCCCACTTGCAACCCTGGCGTCGTGCTGCACCCGTGCGTCACCGGGCCCAGCCACGGGTCGTCGACTTCCACCCAGCGTCCCGGCGCAAACCAGGGCACACCATTGACGTGCAAGCGGCTGACTTCTCCCGGGTGAAAGCGCTCGTGAGCCCGGAACCAGTCTTCAATACGGTCGTCGATCCAGCCATGAAAATGCCAGAACACCGGATTGACGTGGGACGAGAACGGATCACCCAGAAAGTCATTTTCGGCGGCGTACCAACGCGGTGAGAAGTCGTCCAGTTCACGCGCCAATGGCACGGGTGCGCCATTGGAAGGATCACGCGGCACCGAGGCCCAGCGCATGTGCAGCCAGTCGTGCAAGCCCAATTCGATTTCAGAACCGAACTGACCCAGGGTCAGTCGCGACAGGTAACGAGGGTCGGTGTACCGCGATTCCCAGACCTGGAAATTGCCGTGAAAGGTATCCGCCTGCTTGATATCACTGATCCAGCGGGTGAACGCTGCATCCCCGGGGGCCGTCCAGGTCGGCGGCAAGGCGAAGCCATCATGATTATCAAAGTAACGCGCAAAGCCTTCACGGTCGCGGTCCAGCTCTGGCTGTGGCGTGGGAAAGCACGGCCACGACGGCAAGTCCTGCATGGACCTCGCCGTACTCAGCATGTGCCGGTGCATGAAAAAGAAGTCGACACCTGAGCCGTTACGGTCCTTGTGCACGCCCCGGGCGTCGCGCTCGGTGTCGCGGGGACCAGGCTGCCAGCCGATACCGCGCAACGCATTGCGTTTGTCTTCAGGCAGGGTGTGCCACTTGTCCCGGGACGCATGCCAGAGCTGATGGAACAGGCGATGTTCGGGCGAAACCAGCCAGGCGAGCAGGGGCGGGTTCAAACCAATGCGCTGGCGCGCCTCGGGGAACAGCCGCTTGGTGGCGACAAAACGATTGGCCAGTGCCGGCAAGGACAGCGGCCGATCCAGTGGCGCGATGTGCCCGCTGAGGGTACCGCTGCCCGCATTGCCGAACTCGGCCCACACCTCGTCGTGTTTCACGCTCAACTCATAGACCGGCACGGGTACCCCGGCCTCGGTACGCAGGAGTCGCCAGTACAGTTCAGGCGCGCCCGGCTCGGCCAGCTCACCACGCACCTGGTAGCGCGGCGTTGCACCGCTGCGCAAGACCTCGGCAGTATCCAGCCAGCCGCTCAGGCCTCGGCCACGCGGGGCAACATCAAGAAACAGCTCCAGGCCTTCCAGGGGCAACCCCTGCAGCCCGGCATCCGCGCCGTCGAAACGAATGTCCCAGATGCCACGCAACTGATTGGCCAGGTGCTGGCCAGGGGCATCCGCCAACTCGACTGTCGCCTCGCCGGGCGTGATGGGTTCTTCCTCCCGGGTCAAATGCCGATGTGCATAGTAAGCCGCCGGCACTGCTGCACCCGTCACCGCCAGACCTGCAATAAATCCCCGCCGCGAAATCGTCATTGCCCTACCTGTTTCAGCCATGGAGCAGGCCTTATCCAAGCTAAAACGTTTAGCCGCCGGGCAAATTTACCGTTCACGCGCGCGCCGATGCGCCCGAGCTAAATTTCTGCCCGGGCCACTCGTTCTTCCCTGATAGCAAAGGCCCCCTGTGCCTGGACCTTGACCGCGAACCTGACAGAGATGGCAATGATAAAACGACGTTCGAAAAAAGCCCTGTTCATCGGCCTGCCCCTGGTATTGGCGATCAGTGCCGGCGCAGGTTTCCTGGCGTGGGAATACGGTTTTGGAACCGGCCCGGGCTACCCCCTCAAACTGATGAAGCAGGCTGACGAGCTGCAGGACCGGATCATTTCCTTCGACAGCCATATCACGGTGCCTCTCGACTTTGGCACCGAAGGGCACGAAGCCGACAAGGACGGTCCTGGCGAATTCGACCTGGCCAAGGCCGCACGCGGAAGACTCTCGGCGGCGGCCCTGACGATTTTCGGTTGGCCAGAGTTGTGGAACGGCCCCAACGCGCCCCACAAACCAACCGCCGGCTTCGTCGAAGAGGCCCGCAACCAGCAGGAAGTTCGCTACAAGATCATCAGCGCCATGGTGCGCGATTACCCAAACCAGGTGGCGATCGCCTACACCCCGGATGACATGCGGCGCCTGCATGGCGAGGGCAAGTTCGCGATTTTCATCAGCATGCTCAATGCCTACCCCTTGGGCCATGACCTCGACCTGCTGGATCAGTGGGCAGCCAGGGGCATGCGCATGTTCGGGTTCAGTTACGTCGGCAATAACGACTGGTCCGACTCCTCCCGCCCGCTGCCCTTTTTCAACGACTCGCCGGACGCCCTTGAAGGGCTTTCCGACATCGGCAAGCAGGCCGTACACCGCCTAAACGACCTGGGTGTGATCATCGATGTGTCGCAAATGTCGACCAAGGCCCTGATGCAAGTCGCTCAGTTGAGCCGCACCCCCATGGTGGCCTCGCACTCGGCCCCACGGGCCATGGTGGACATCCCGCGCAACCTCAGTGACAAGGAGCTGCAACTGATCAAAAACAGTGGCGGCGTGGTCCAGGTGGTGGGCTTTTCTGCCTATCTACGCCCATTGACCCAGGCCACCCAGGACAAGCTCAACGCCCTGCGCGCCCGCTTCGACCTGCCACCGCTGCCCAACCAGGCCGTGGCCCTGATGCCCGGCGACCCGATCATTGCTGCCTGGCCTGAACAGAAGTTCGGCCAGTATGCCCAGGCGCTGTACGCGATCCTGGACGAAGAACCGAAGGCAAGCCTCAAGGACCTTGGCGACGCCATCGATTACACCGTCCGCAAGATCGGCATTGACCACGTCGGCATCGCGTCCGACTTCAATGACGGCGGCGGCATCAAGGGCTGGAAGGATGTCAGTGAGGCTCGAAATGTCACCGCCGAACTGCTCCAGCGCGGCTATTCGGAAGCGGACGTTGCCAAATTGTGGGGCGGCAACTTCCTGCGGGTGTGGGACCAGGTGCAAAAAGCAGCCAAACCCGCCAGCCCCATTGCCGGGATAAGCCATTGATCATGAATGACCGTCGTCGCTTTCTGAAACAGGCCGGCCTGATCGCTGCTGCACTGCCTTTGGGCTGCACCCTTGCCCAGGCCAACCAGGGCGCCCCGGCCGCCAGCCCTGCGTCCACCGGACACGACCGCTGGAGCCAACTGCGCCAGCTGTTCCTGCTGGACCCGGATTACCTGCACTTCTCGAACTTCCTGATCACCTCCCATCCCACCCCGGTACGCGATGCGATCGCGCGGCACCGTGCCGACCTGGACCGCAACCCGGGCCTGGCGATGGACTGGGACCTCGAGGAAACCTGGAAACGCGAAGCCCAGGTTCGGCATTGGGCCGGACAGTACCTGGGGGCCAGGCCCGGGCAAATCGCCCTGACCGGCAGCACCACCCAGGGCCTGGCGATGATCTATGGCGGGATTCACGTACGCGCCGACCAAGAGATCCTCACTACCGAACACGAGCATTTCTGCACACAGAGCATTTTGGAATTTCGCACCCAAAAGGAAGGCACAGCGGTGCGCAAGATCAGGTTGTTCAAGGACCCTCACCAAGTGTCCACCGACGAGGTCATTGCCTCGATCGCCAGCAACATCCGCCCTAACACCCGCGTGCTGGGCATGACCTGGGTGCAATCAGGCAGCGGGGTGAAACTGCCACTTGCCGAAATCGGTGCCCTGGTGGATGAACATAACCGCAACCGCGACGACAAGGACCGCATTCTCTATGTGGTGGATGGCGTCCATGGGTTTGGCGTCGAAGACCTGAGCTTCAACGCCATGAACTGCGACTTTTTTATCGCAGGTACCCACAAGTGGATGTTCGGGCCCCGCGGCACCGGCATCGTCTGTTCACGCTGGGAGGAGGCAAAGTACGTGACGCCCAGTGAGCCGACCTTTTCCGAAGACACCAACTTTGCCACCTCAATGTCCCCTGGCGGCTATCACGCCTTCGAACATCGCTGGGCACTGGACGAGGCCTTCAAACTGCACCTGGGGCTTGGAAAACCCCAGGTGCAGGCACGCATTCACCAGCTCAACGACTATATCAAGCACCGTTTGCAAGAGCTGCCGGCCGTTGAACTGGTCACGCCGCTGAGCCCCGAGCACTCCGCCGGCTTCACGTTTTTTCGGGTCAAGGGCCGCAAAAGCGATGAGATCGCAGCGCGCCTGATGGCCCAGCGGGCCGTGGTGGACGCCGTGCACCGCGATGTCGGCCCGGTGATTCGAACCGCCCCCGGCCTGCTCAACAACGAAGATGAGATCGACCGTTTCATGGCGCTGCTGAACAAGCAGGTGTAAGCCATTACGCCGCCAGGATGATGCCCTTTTTTTTTCGACGAGGTGACCCATGAACAACAACCTGCCACGCCCCCACGGCCATTCTTCTGCCAGGGTGCTGCGCGCTGTGATCCTGGCTGCACTGTGCAGCTCTCTGCTACCGGGAATCGCACAGGCCGCCAGTGCCAGCCTGGCTCCGGGAAAAGTGTTCAAGGACTGCAAGGACTGCCCGGAAATGGTGGTGTTACCCACCGGCACCTTCACCATGGGCACACCGGAGGACGAAGCCGGCCGCCAGCCCGATGAAGGCCCGATGCATGAGGTGACCTTCAGCAAACCCTTTGCCATCAGCCGCTTTCAGGTTCTGCAGGGTGAATGGGATGCCTACATTCGCGATACCGGCTATGTAATGCCCGACGGCGACACTCGCCCCGGACGCGAATGCAAGGCGGGCAAGCCGCGCTACCCGCAGAGCCCGAAGCAACCGGCGGTGTGCATGGACTTTGCTGAAGCCAATGCTTATATCGCCTGGCTGTCAAAAAAGACGGGCAAGGCGTATCGCATGGTCAGCGAATCGGTTCGCGAGTACGCCGCCCGCGCGGGTAGCAGCGGACCGTTCCCGTTCCCGTTTGACGAGGGCAAGGAATACAGCATCGCCAAGCACGCCAACACCTACGGCGCGGCAGACGGTTACAACTACACCTCGCCAGCCGGCAGCTTCCCGCCTAACGCGTTCGGGGTATATGACATGCACGGCAACGTCTACGAGTGGGTAGCCGATTGCGCACACCGCAACTACATCGGCGCCCCTACCGACGGCAGTCCATGGCTGGAAGCCAATTGCACACTGCAACAGATCCGCGGCAACGACTACGGCGAAGCACCCATTTTCTCTCGCTCCGGCAACCGCAACGACCTGTTCCCCGCCGAGCGCGGCGACTGGATCGGCTTTCGCGTCGAACGTGATCTCTAAGCCATCAAGCCCTGGCGACCACCGTCTGGCGGTCGCCTTAAATTAGCGTGTGCCCTGGTCGTTCCTACAGGACAGGCATCGCCGCCAGGCACCGCCCCAACGCCTCCCTACCCCTCTTTTACCTGAAGCGGAACGACGCCCATGACCAGCACCTCACGCGGAGCCCTCAGTGAACTGTTTGCCCTGCTCAAGCCCTTTTGGCCCATCGTGGCGATTTCCATCGCCCTGGGCATGGTCGGTGGCCTGAGTGTCACCGCCCTGTTGGCCACCATCAATAATGCGCTGCACGCTGACGCCAACCTCACCCAGGGGGCAATGATGGGCTTTGCCGGCTTATGCCTGCTGGCGTTGATCAGCGCGATTTGCTCTGACATCGGTACCAACTATGTGGGGCAAAACATCATTGCCAGGTTGCGCAAGGAGCTGGGGGAGAAGGTGCTCGCCGCGCCCATCGACCAGATCGAGCGGTACCGCAGCCACCGGCTGATTCCGGTGCTGACCCACGACGTCGACACCATCAGCGACTTCGCCTTCGCCTTCGCCCCCCTGGCCATTTCCATGACCGTTACCCTCGGTTGCCTGGGTTACCTGGCCATGTTGTCCTGGCCGATGTTCTTGTTGATGCTGGTGGCGATTGTCATTGGCACCGTGGCCCAATTCATCGCCCAGGCCAGTGGCGGCCGGGGGTTTGAAGCCGCGCGCGCCTCCGAGGACGAGCTGCAGAAAAACTACAACGCCATCGCTGAAGGGGCCAAGGAGTTACGCATCCACCGCCCCCGCCGCCACCGGATGTTCGTCCACGGCATCCAGGCCACCGCCGACTTCATCTGCAAGACACAAATCCGCGCAATCAATACTTTTGTCATCGCCAAGTCGTTTGGTTCGATGCTGTTCTTCGTGGTAATTGGCATGGCTCTGGTCATGCAGTCATTCTGGCCGAGCCAGGACAAGGCCGTGATGAGCGGTTTCGTGCTGATCCTGCTGTACATGAAAGGCCCGCTGGAACACCTGATCGGCACCCTGCCGATCGTCAGCCGCGCGCGCATCGCATTCCGCCGTATTGCCCAATTGTCGGAGCAGTTCTCTTCCCCCGAGCCACACTTGCTGCTCAGTGGCAGCGTAGAAAAACCGGCACCGGTACACACCCTGGAATTGTCCAACGTCGCCTACGGCTTCGCCCCGGTAGAAGGCAGCGAACCGTTCCACCTCGGGCCCGTCAACCTGCGTATCGAACAAGGGGACATCATCTTCATCGTCGGTGAAAACGGTTGTGGCAAAACCACCCTGATCAAGTTGCTCCTGGGCCTTTACCCACCGCAACAAGGCGAGATCCGCCTCAATGGCCAGCCGGTCAGTGCAGTGAACCGCGATGACTACCGACAGTTGTTCACGACCATTTTTGCCGACTACTACCTGTTCGACGACGTGGTCCAGGGCGACCAGCAGATTCCTGCCGACGCCAACAAGTACCTGCAACGCCTGGAAATTGCCCACAAGGTCAGCGTGCGCGATGGCGCCTTTACCACCACCGACCTGTCCACCGGGCAACGCAAGCGCCTGGCCCTGATCAACGCCTGGCTGGAAGAACGGCCAGTGCTGGTGTTCGACGAATGGGCCGCAGACCAGGACCCGACCTTCCGGCGGATCTTCTACACCGAGCTGCTGCCGGACCTGAAACGACTGGGCAAGACCATCATCGTGATCTCCCACGATGACCGTTACTTCGACGTGGCGGACCAGTTGGTGCGGATGAAAAACGGCAAAGTCACCGCGGAATTGGTGGGCGCCTGAAAAGCGCCCTGATTTTTTCCGGTTTTGGTTCTCAGGTGCGTCTCATTATCAATAACAACGAGAACACCTCCCAACCTTCATCACAATGAGCATTTCGGATGTCGCCACGTCACTCACTTACACCTCTGGCAACGCTGGTCATGCGCTGCACACTGAACCTCAAGACATTGCCTCGGCTGTCCTTGCTGATAGCGTTGCCTTTTGCCACACAGGCCCAGGCGCAAGACATCAGCTTTGCGATCCCCGCACAGCCGATGGCCAGCGCGCTGCAAGCATTTGGCCAACAGAGCAAGTTGCAGGTGCTGTACAACCCGCAGGACCTGCAAGGGTTGACCAGTAACGCATTGAACCAGCGCCTCTCACCGACCAACGCACTGGGGGTGTTGTTGAGCGGTTCGGGGCTTAGCTTCAACCAACAGGACAACGCGGTGGTCCTGGTTTCGAAAAGGTCAAACGGGGCCGGCCTGGAGCTGGGAGCAACCACCATCAGTGCCGCGGGTGCGAGCGAAAGCAGTGAGTCAACGCATTCGTATACCGTCGGCAAGACCACCACGGCCACGAAGCTGCCCATGTCGCTGCGCGAAACTCCGCAGTCCGTCACCGTGGTCACTCGCCAGCGCATGGACGACCAGGCCATGAAGAACCTGGACGATGTGATGCAGAACGCTACCGGCATCACCATCGTCAAAAACGGTGCTGAACGCTCGCTGTATCAGGCTCGGGGCCAACTGGTCGATACCCTGCAAATCGACGGTATCCCGACTAACGTCAGCAACGCCTATTCCATGGATGCCATTTCCAAACCGACGACCGATATTTATGACCGTGTAGAGATCGTACGCGGCGCAACCGGTTTGATGGAGGGCGCAGGCAACCCGTCAGCGGCCATAAACCTCGTGCGCAAACGCCCAACGGCAACGCCCCAGGCCCTGATCGAGACGTCCGTAGGCTCGTGGGATGACTACAAGACCATGGTCGACCTGTCTTCCCCACTGAACCAGGAAGGCACACTCCGTGGGCGTACCGTACTGACCTACAACAACGCCAACAGCTACATGGACACGGCGAAAAAAGAAAACCAGGTGTTCTACAGCATCCTGGAAGCCGACCTGGCGGAAAACACCATGGCGACCCTGGGGTTCACCTACCAGAAGGACCGCAACTCCGGTTATGACTGGTCGGGTTTGCCGACGCGAGCAGACGGTGGTTTCTATCCACTGTCGCGCTCCACGTCACTGACCGGTAAATGGAACCACCTGGACAAGCGCAACACCACGGTCTTTGCCGATATCCAGCACTACTTCGACAACGATTGGAAACTGGTAGTCTCGGCCAACCAGACTTGGGCCAAATCCGACTTCCTCGGCAACTTTACCCAGCGTGTGAGCGGGACGGATGACAGCTTCCGCCTGCAACCACGACACTTCCGCTACGACGATACCCAGACTGGGGTGGATACGTACCTGTCAGGCCCTTTCCAGTTCCTGGGCAAGCAGCATGACTTCGTCGTCGGGAGTAACGTGCGGGTCGATGATTTCGACTATCACGGCGGTAACGACACCACCTACAACTACGTCTTCGACATCAACAACCCGAATGCCTTCGACCCACCGAAGCCAACCGCGTTGAACGTCAGCAAATGGAAGTACAACCAGACCCAGAAACAGGCCGGTGTGTATGCGGCGAGCCGCTTCAGCCTGACCGACTCGACCAAATTGATCCTGGGCAGCCGGGCCAGTTGGTTCAAATCGGAAAGCCTGACCAATGTGACGCGGCCCATCCGCGGGGAATACACCAAGAAGGGCGAGATCACACCGTACGCCGGGCTCGTGCAGGAGCTGAATGAAAACTTCTCGGCCTATGCCAGCTACACCGAGATTTTCAAACCGCAGAGCAACCTCGACGCCAGCGGCAAGACGCTCAAGCCAATGACCGGTTCCAACTATGAGTTGGGCTTGAAGGGCGAGTTTCTCGACAAGCGCCTGACCACGGCCATTGCCTTGTTCCAGTCCGACCAGACCGGACGCGCAGAGGCCGTCAGCGAAAGCGAAGCAGAGATCATTTGCCCGAATGGCTGCTACCGCGCCTCGGAAAAAGTCCGTAACCGCGGGATCGACCTGGAGATCAACGGAGCCCTGACGTCGGACTGGAACGTATCGGGTGGCTACACGTACACCCAGTCCAAATACATCTCGGGCGAACAGAAAGGTGATGACTTCTCGGCCTCCTCCCCGCGCCATCTGTTCAAGATCGCCACGGACTACCGTCTGCCAGGCGTGCTGAACAAAACACGCGTGGGCGGCAGCATCTTTGCCCAAAGCAAGATGACCCAGACCGAAGTGGGCGAAACCTACAAAATCCAGCAAGGCGGCTACACCCTGACCAACCTGCACGCGATCTACGAGATCAACAAGAACCTGGAAGTGCAGTACAACCTGGACAACGTCTTCGACAAGAAGTACATCCAGACCACGGGCAACACCAACTACTGGAACTTCTACGGCGAACCCCGCAACTTCAACCTGGCGCTACGGGCCAAGTTCTAAGCAAAAAAAGACAGGGTGCCCGGCACCCTGTCTTGTTTTCTCCCGCCTTTAAACCCTCCCCCGACTAACCCAGATAGCTCTTCAGCGCCTGAGCAATCAGCGCCTGTGCGTCTTGTGCCTCGTCCACCAGCGCATCCATGCGCAAGAAATCATGGGTCATGCCTTCAAACACCTGCATATCCACGGCCACCCCGGCCTCGCGCAAGCGTGCGGCATAAGCCACGCCCTCGTCGTGCAGCGGATCACACTCGGCGAGTACCAACAACACCGGTGCCGCCTGGGCGTTAGGGGCTCCCAGCAGAGGTGAAAAACGCGGGTCCAGGCGGTCCTGAGGGGTGCGCTCATAATGCTGGTAGAACCACTGCAAGGTTTGCGCTTCCAGCAGGTGGCCGGTGGCATAACGCGCCGTCGAGGCGGTGCTGGCACTGGCATCCGTCACCGGGTAGATAAGCACCTGCACCCTTGGCTGGTGCGCCCTGTCGCAACCGTTGGCCACCACCGTCGCCAGGCTGCCACCGACGCTGTCTCCGCCGATCGCCAGTCGCGCCGGGTCGATGCCCAGGGACGCAGCATGATGGCGCAACCAATGCCAGGCGTCCTGCGCATCCTCGACGGCAGTGGGAAATCGCCATTGCGGTGCCAACCGATACGCCACCGACAGCACCACGCAATCGGCCAGCTCAGCCAGTGTGCGGCACAACGCGTCATGGGAGTCGAGACTGCCCACGACGTAACCGCCCCCATGGAAATAGAGCAAGGCCGGCTGCGGCGCATCCAGGGTCGGTGAACGACGGCTGTAAAGACGCGCCGGCAACAGGCTGGCGTCACGTGCCGGTACTTGCAGTTCTTGAACATGCTCAAGCTCGTCACTGGCGATGCTCATCAACAAGGAAGACTGGTCGAAACCCACCCGGGCGTCTTCAGGAGTCGATGCGTGCATCGGCACGGTCTTGCCTTCGGCACGCGCATTGTTGACCAGCTGCAGGTAGGCCGAAATATCGGGATTTACAGACATGAATTACCACTCCAGGCCGGTCCCCCTATGGGACCGGCCGATTGACAATCAAAAAGGATCAGCAGGTCACTGCCGAGGTATCCAGCTCAGCCAGGGCACTTTCCAGAGCCAGGACAAACGCTGCGTCACGGGGGATTTCAAAGTGCCCGCAACGCAAGACGGTGCCCTCCAGCGGTTGACCAATCTGGGAAGCCAGCACCTGGCGCTCCGCTTCGCGGCCCGGCGTCCACCAACTCATCGGCGTGACACTCACCGGCGTGCAGCAAGCCAGCTGAATCGACAGCCGCTTGAGCCGCCGTGCCACACTGAACACATTGGCCAGCTCTTCGCCGCCCAAGGCGGCGTAAGCCGAAGAGTCCGGGCCCTGGCTCGCCGCCTCGGCCATTGCCGCGTCCATCACTTGGCGTATCCCCGCGGGGCTTTCCTCCAACGGGATCGGACCCGGGTTGACGCCCGGCAGCAGCACCGCCAGGAACTGCTGCACGTCTTCCTGCCAGTCATCCACCTCGACACGCTCCATGGGCACAAAGCTGTCAACCAGCCCCACGAACGCAACCTGCTGCCCCTGACGCTCCAACTCTGCCGCCATCAGCAACGACAGCGTCGCGCCCAGTGACCAACCCGCCAGGTGATAAGGCCCTTGAGGTTGCTTCAGCCGGACATCGGCCACGTAGTCCCGAGCCATGCTGGCAAGGGACTCATCCTGCCAGGCCGGGTCCAGCAAGGTACGGTTGCCGATGGCAATCACCTGGCGCTGGCCATTGAGCTGCCTGGCCAAGGTTTCGTAGTCGAATACGGTGCCGAAGCCTGCATGGACGCAGAATAACGGCGGGGTCTCACGCACTTCGGTATTGAGGCTCAACAGCGCCGACACTGCCGGTTGCCGAGCCTGCGCGCCGACACTGGCCGTTAGTTCGGCAATGGTCGGTTTCTGCACCAGGTCCCGCAACTTCAAGCGCAGACCGTGGGACTGCAAGCCACGCGCCTTGGCCACCACTTGCAGGCTGAGGATCGAGTCACCGCCCAATTCGAAGAAGCTGTCGTGGATACCCACTTGCGGCACCTTGAGCACCTTCTGCCAAATCTGCGCCAACGCGCTCTCGAGCTCCGTGCGCGGGGCCACATAGGTGTGGGTGCCTTGTACCGCGTCCGGTGCCGGCAAGCCTTTGCGGTCCAGCTTGCCATTGGGGGTCAGCGGCAAGCGCTCCAGTACGACCAAGTGGGTGGGCACCATGTAGTCCGGCAAGCTGCGTTTGAGCTGTTCGCGCAAGCGCTCGCACAACACGTGCGGCGCAATTAAGGCGTCGTCCTGGACCACATAGCCTGCCAACTGCTTGCCGCTGCCACCCTCCCGGGCGACCACCACGGCGTCGGCCACGCCTTCGGCCTGGCGCAAGCGCGCCTCGATCTCACCCAATTCGATGCGAAAGCCACGGATCTTGACCTGGTTGTCTATGCGCCCAAGGTAATCAAACGTGCCATCCAGCCGCTGGCGCACCAGGTCACCGGTGCGGTACAGGCGTGCGCCGCTGGCACTGAACGGGTCTGCCACGAAGCGTTCGGCTGTCTGCCCTGCACGGTCGAGGTAGCCCCTGGCCAGGCCTTCGCCCCCCAGGAACAGCTCCCCGGCGAGGCCAACCGGCAACGGATTGAGGTCCAGGTCAAGGACATACGCGGTGCGCGCACCGACGACACTGCCGATCGGCGCGTAGGCCGCCCCGCAGTCGGTGTCGACCGACGCCTTCCAGAGCAATGGCGTGACCACCGTTTCTGTCGGCCCATAACCATTGATGATGAACTGCGGCCGCAGCGCGCGCCTGGCCAGGTCATAACTGGCCTGCGGTACCGCATCCCCACCAAAGCAGTAGATCCGCACCGGTGGCGGGTTACCGTCCTGCTCGGCGTGTTCGGCCAGTTGCTGCAGGTAGGCCGGCGGGAACGCCGCCACGGTCACCCCATGGCGATGCATGGCCTGGTAGGTCTGTTCCGGCGTCCACAGGCTGTCATCGCGCAACAGCAGGCGGCCACCGTGGGAAAGCGTCGTCAACCAGCGCTCATGAGCACCGTCGAAGGCAAACGACATGAAGTGCAGTTCACAATCCTGCGGGCTCATGCCGTAGCGCTCGCCAATCGCCTGACAGTGCATTGCCAGCGGCCCATGACTCACGGCCACACCCTTGGGCTGGCCACTGGAACCGGAGGTGTAAATCACATACGCCAGGTTCTCGGGCTGCACATGGCAGGCCGGTGCCGTCTGCGGCTGGTCGCTCACGTCCAGGGTGTCCAGCGCCAGCACCTGCAGGGTCTGAGGGATCGGTAACTGTGGCAGCGTCGATGACGCGGTCAGCAACAACGCGATACCCGAATCCGCAATCAAATAGCTCAAGCGTTCGCGGGGGTAGGTTGTGTCCAGTGGCACATAGGCCCCGCCGGCCTTGAGTACGGCCAGCAAGGCCACTATCAGCTCGGCATCGCGGGGCAAGGCCACACCCACCCGAACTTCGGGACCGACGCCCTGGGCAATCAGGCAATGGGCCAGGGCATTGGCACGTTGTTCAAGCGCTGCAAAACTCATCTGCTGCTCACCGAACAATACGGCGGGGTGCTGCCCGGCTTCCACCGCCCACCGGGCAATGTGCTGGTGCACCAGCGGCAGTGCTGGCGCTGGCGGGTGTTCGAGCACGCTCGTCCTGCGGCCGCTTGGCAAGCCGATTTCGCCCAACGGCCGGGCGGCGTCGCTGGCCAATTGCAACAACAGGCCTTCCATGTCCTGGCGCAAGGTATGCACGGCCGACTCGGGGAAATGTTCACGCAGGAACATGTATTCGATCACCAACCCTTCTTCCAGGGTCACCATCAGGTCCATCGGGAAGTTGGTCAGGCCGGCGCTGTCCATCTCGCCAAAGCGCAAGGACTCGCCGCTCCACTCCCGCAAGGTACGGTCTACCGGCTGGTTTTCAAACACGATGATGCTGTCGAATAACGATTGGCCATTGCGCCCGGACCAGCGCTGGATATCCGTCAGCGGTGTGTATTCGTACTCGCGCATTTGCAGGTTGTAACGTTGCAGCGCGCGCAGCCACTCGCCCACCGATTGCCCAGGTTCGATAACCTGGATCACCGGCAAGGTGTTGATGAACAACCCCAGAATCTGTTCCGACTGTGGCAGGCTCGCGGGGCGCCCGGCCATGGTTGCACCGAAGGTCACGCTGCGCTGGCCGCTGTAGCGGCTGAGCAACAAGGCCCATGCGCCCTGCACCAGGGTATTGAGCGTGATCTGCTGAGACCGGGCAAAGGCCTTGAGCCGCTCGGTGCCCGAGGCATCCAGGCGGGTGTACAGCGCCTGGTGCCCACGCCCTTCGCCGCTGGCAACCGCATCGGCCAGGTAGGTCGGCTCATCGAGCATGGACAATTGCTCGCGCCAGAAACCTTCGGCACTCACCGGGTCCTGCTGGTTCAACCAGCCGATGTAGTGGTGATAAGGCACCGGCGCCTGGAGGGCCTGGCCCGAATAATGGGCCAACAACTCGCCCATCAGTGCGGAGGTGCTCCAGCCGTCGATCAGGATGTGGTGATAGGTCCAGATCAACTGATAACTGTCATGCCCCAGGCGCACCAGGAGGATACGCTGCAGCGGCGCCGACTCCAGGGCAAAACCGCGCTCGCGCTCGCTATCGGCCAACGCTTGCAGACGCTCTGCGCTGCAATCCTCATCGCGCCAGTCAAGTTCGCTCAACGGCACCGGCAAGTCCTTGAGGACAAACTGCAACGGCTCTTCCAGGTCTTGCCAGAGGAAACCTGTACGCAGCACCGAATGCCGCTCGCACACAGTTTGCCAGGCCGCCTTGAAGCGTGCGCTGTCGAGTCCATGGACATCAATGCTCAACTGGTTGACGTACATGTCGTCCTGCGGAGCATTCAACCCAAGGAACAGCATGCCTTGTTGCATCGGTGAAAGGCGGTACAGGTGCTCCACCTGGTCGTGTGGCAACGGCAAGGCCAGGCGTTGAGCCTCGCTCAGGCCGTGCAGCACCTGCGCCTCAGGCATGGCCGGCGCCGGTTCAGGCTGCGCGGCCGTGCAGCAGGCGGCCAGTTTTTCAATGGTCTGCTGCTCGAACAGGTCCTTGGGACTCATCTGCAACCCGGCCTGGCGAGCACGGCTGACCACCTGGATTGAAATGATGGAGTCGCCCCCCAGCGCGAAGAAATTGTCGGTCACCCCCACTTGCTCAAGGCCCAGCACCGCTTGCCAGATACCCGTCAATGTGTGTTCGGTGGCGGTGCGCGGCGCCAGATAAGTGGCCTGCAACGCGCTGACATCGACCTTGGGCAGCGCCTTGCGGTCGAGCTTGCCATTGGGGCTCAACGGCATCTGCGCCAGCAGTACGGTCTGGCTCGGCACCATATAGTCGGGCAAGCCACTCAACAGTTGCTCGGCCAATTGCTGATGGAACCCGGCGCTGTCCTGAACCGCTTCGTCGTTGGGCACCACGTATGCCACCAACCGCTTGCCACCGTTGACGTCCACGGCCAGTACCACGGCTTCACGCACGCTTGCCTGCTCCAGCAAGGCCGACTCGATCTCCCCCAGCTCAATGCGCAAGCCACGGATCTTGACCTGATGGTCGCTGCGGCCCAGGTAGTCGATGACCCCATCCGGACGATGACGGCAGAGGTCACCCGTGCGGTAAAGGCGCTCGCCCGGCACAAACGGGCTGGCAACAAACCGCTCTGCGGTGAGACCGGGACGACGATGATAACCACGGGCCAGGCCAACGCCGGCCAGGTACAGCTCGCCGATCACACCCGCCGATACGGGCGCAAGCTCGGCATCAAGGATGTAGGTGCGCAGGTTGGCAATAGGCTGCCCAATCGGCACGCTTGCGGCCTGCTCGGCCACGCAGGTCCAGTGGGTGACGTCGATCGCGGCTTCGGTGGGGCCATACAAGTTGTACAGGCCGGCCCCCGGCAAGCGGGCAAATACCTGCTGCTGGGCATCCACGGGCAGTGCCTCGCCGCTGCAAACAATGCGCTTGAGGCTGGAGCACCGCTCTACCGTCGGGTCCTGCAAAAACGCCTGGAGCATCGACGGGACAAAGTGCAGGGTGCTGACCTGGTGATGCACAATCAGCTCGATCAGCTTCAGCGGGTCCCGGTGATCTCCGGGGGCGGCCATCACCAGGCGCGCACCGATGATCAATGGCCAGAAAAACTCCCAGACCGACACGTCGAAACTGAACGGGGTTTTCTGCAAGACCCCGTCCTGGGGCTGCAACCCATAGGCCTGTTGCATCCAGTACAAGCGGTTGCTCAAGGCCACATGACGGTTGCCGGCGCCCTTGGGCTGCCCGGTAGAACCGGAGGTATAGATTACGTACGCCAGGTTGTCCGGCGCCACGGGCACCAGGGCATTGCCCGCTTCGGCACCATCGTCCGGCAGTTGATCGAGCAACAGCGTCTGCACGCCCTGGCTCAGGGGCAGGCGATCAACCACGGTGACCTGGGTCAGCAGCAACCCGATGCCGCTGTCGTCAATCATGTAGGCCAGGCGATCCCGCGGGTAATCAGGATCGAGGGGCACGTAGGCGCCCCCTGCCTTGAGTACCGCCAGCAGGCCCACGACCATTTCCAGGCTGCGCTCCATGGCAATGCCCACCAACACGTCCGGCCCGACGTTGAGTTCGATCAAACGCTGGCTCAGGCGATTGGCCCGCCGGTTCAGCTCGACATAGGTCAATTGATGGGTGCCGAACACCAGGGCAATCGCTTGCGGCGTACGGCTGACCTGGGCCTCGAACAATCGTTGTACGGCGTATTCGCCCGGGTAGGTGGTGTCGGTGGCATTCCAGGTGTCCACCTGCTGCTGGTAATCCTCGCGCCCCAAAACCTGCAATTCGCCCACCGGGCGCTCGGCGAAATCGGGCATCTGCAACAGCACCTGCGCCATCTGGTTGCACAAACGTTCAATGGCCTGCGGGCTGAAGTGGCTGCGATTGAAGCTCATGTGCAGCGACAACACTTGACCGAGGCTGACCGCGAGGGTCAACGGGTAATTGGTCTGTTCATGAACGCTGACATCCCCAAACACCAGGCCCTGTGGCTGACCTTGACGCAATGCCTGCGACACCGGGTAGTTTTCAAACACCAACAGGGTGTCAAACAGCGCCTCGCCTTCCAGCCCGGACCAGCGCTGGATGTCGAACAACGCACTGTGTTCATGTTCGCGCAACGCCAGGTTGGCGCCTTGGACCACTTGCAGGAACCCATCAAGACGCTGTTCGCCACGGGGCGAAGCGATCACCGGAAGGGTGTTGATGAACAGGCCGATCTGCTGCTCGATCCCTTTCAGATCGGCTGGGCGCCCCGCCACCGTGGCGCCAAATGTCACGCAATCCTTGCCGGTATAGCGCTGCAGGATCAATAGCCAAGCGGCCTGGACCAATGTGTTGAGGGTCACCTTCTGCTGCCGGGCGAACGTGGCCAGGCGCTCGGTCTGGGCCTCATCCAACACACGGGCATGCTCACCCGCCCCCACCTCATCGGCGTCATGGGCAATAGCCCGGGCCAGGTGAGTAGGCTCGTTCAAGGGGGCCAGTTGCTCTTTCCAGAACCGCTCACTGGCGACACTGTCCTGGCGTTGCAGCCAGGCAATGTAATCACGGAAACGACCCGGTTGGCGCGCCACGCTCTGGTTACAGTAATGCTGGAGTACTTCACCCAGCAGCTGCGAGTTGCTCCAGCCATCCATCAGCACGTGGTGGTTGGTATAAATCACCTGATACCGCGAGGCCTCAGTGCGAACCAGCACCAGGCGCAACAGCGGCGCCGCGGCCAGGTCGAACCCTTCGCGGCGCTGCTGCAGGGCCAGTTCATCCAGGTCTTGCGCCAGTTGCGCGCGCTCGCGCCAGTCGTACACCTCAAACGGCAACCGGGCCTGTTTGTGAACCACCTGTATCGGCCGCTCGAACGCGCCGTGCCAGATGAACCCGGTACGCAAAATATCATGGCCATCGACCATGGCTTGCCAGGCCTCGCGGAAACGCTCGGGATCGAGGCCATCGACATCCAGCCGCAGCTGGTTGATGTAGAGCCCCTGCTCCTGCTCGTAAAGACTGTGGAACAACATCCCCTGCTGCATCGGCGACAACGGATAGATGTCTTCGATCTGCGACGGTGCCATTGGCAGGCTGTCCAACTGAGCCTGACTCAACGACAGCAAGTTGAAATCGCTGGGGGTAACCCCCTGATGGTCGGGCTCGCAGCAATGCTCGATCAACTGACGCAGTTGCCCGGCATATTCATCCGCCAGGTGCTGGATCAGCGCCGGTTCGAAACGCTCGGCACTGAACGCCCAGTTCAAACTCAGCTCGCCACCAAACACTTGGCCATTGAGCGTCAGCCAGTTGCCCAAGGGCGCTTGCGCGCTATGGTCTGCACCGGCATTTTCCGTGGCCGGGGTAAACAACGCGCCTTGCGTATCATCAAAACTGGCGTCGAATTGCCCCAGGTAGTTGAAGGTAATCCGTGGTAACGGCAACTCGCGCAAGGCCTGTTGCGTGGCCTCATCGCCCAGATAACGCAGCACACCAAAGCCTATGCCCTTATCCGGCACCGCGCGCAGTTGCTCCTTGATTGACTTGATCGAAGCGCCAAGATCCTCCTGAGGCACCAGGTTGACCGGGAACACGCTGGTAAACCAGCCCACGGTACGGGTCAGGTCAATGTCTTCGAACAGCGTTTCCCGGCCGTGGCCCTCCAGCTGGATCAATGTCGAGGGTTGCCCCGTCCACTGGCAGATAACCCGGGCCAGGGCCGTCAACAGCAAGTCATTGACCTGTGTGCGATACGCAGCCGGCGCGCCCTGCAACAGGCGCTCGGTCAAGCCTTTGTCCAGGCGGGTCTGGACCGTTCCAGACAAGCCTTGACCGGCGTCACTGGCATGTTCGCGGCATGGCAAGTCGAGCGGCGAATTGCGCAAGCGATCCTGCCAGCCTTGCACCTCCAGCTGGCGCTCAGGCGCTCGGGCATAGCGCTGTAAACGCTCGGCCCACAGGCGATAGGCGCTGGTCTTGGCCGGCAGGGTGCACGGCTGGCCTTGCAGCGCCTGCTGATAGGCTTGCTGCAGGTCATCGAAAATAATCCGCCAGGACACGCCATCCACCACCAGGTGATGAATGATCAACTGCAAGCGTTGGCTGCCATCGGCCAGGGTCGACAATACGGCACGCAACAGAGGGCCGTGTTCCAGGTCAAGGCTGGCCTGCGCTTCATTGCCCAGCGCTTCAAGCTCGTTAGCGTCAGCAAGGGAGGCTTGCCACAACAGGTTGTCGGCATCGGCCTCGATTGCGCGGTAATTCGCCTGCCCCTGGGCAAAGCCCAGGCGCAATGCATCGTGATGCTTGACCAATGCCGCCAGCGCACGCTTCAGCGGCTCTACCGCCAACGGCTCGGCCGGCTTGAGCAGCACAGACTGGTTCCAGTGATGTCGCTGGGGGATATCCGTCTCAAAAAACGCTTGCTGCACCGGCAGCAATGGAGACGCGCCGGTGACAGGCCCCTGGTCAATGACCTGGGCACTCGCCCCCGTTTGCGCCACACCGGCCAGCCCCTGGACAGTCTGGTACAGGAACAGGTCCTTGGGGGTAAAGCGAATCCCGGCCTGGCGGGCACGGCTGACCACCTGAATGGAGATGATCGAATCGCCGCCCAATTCAAAGAAATTGTCGGTCAGGCCGACCCGCTCCAGTTTGAGCACCGCCTGCCAGATCCCGGCAATGGCCCGCTCAAGCTCGGTCCGGGGTTCTACGTAGCGTTGCTGTTGCAAGGCGCTGACATCAGGCTTGGGCAAGCCCTTGCGGTCCAGCTTGCCATTGGGCGTCAAAGGGAACTGTGCAAGAAACAGGATATGCGCCGGCACCATGTAGTCTGGCAGGACCGTCTTGAGCTGGCTGCGCAGGTGCTCTCCCAGTCCTTCGTGGCGCAGGTCCTGACGTGCAATAACGTAGCCCACCAGTTGTTTGCCAGACCCGCCTTCCTGGGCGATGACCACCGCATCCGCAACCTCAGGCAGCGCCTGCAACCGCGACTCGACTTCTCCCAGTTCAATCCGGAAACCGCGAATCTTCACCTGGTTATCAATGCGTCCCAGGTAGTCAAACGTACCGTCGGCGCGCTGACAGACCAAGTCGCCGGTACGGTACAAACGACCGCCCGCCTGGTCGAACGGGTCCGCCACAAAACGCTCGGCGCTCGCCCCTGGGCGGTCCAGATAACCGCGTGCCAGGCCTTCGCCGCCCAGGTACAACTCGCCCTTGGCGCCAGCCGGCAACAGGTTGAGGTCGGCATCCAGGACACAGGCGCGGCGCTGGCCGATACGGCTGCCGATCGGCGCGTAAGCCGCGTCGCACCGATCCTGCGGTCCTGCCTTCCAGATCAGCGGGGTGACCACGGTTTCGGTCGGGCCGTAGCCATTGATAATGTGCTCGGGCTTAAGCGTGTGCTTGACCAATTCGAAACTGGCATGAGGCACGGCATCACCACCGAAGCAGTAGATCCGTACCGCGGGCGGGTTGCCCACGGCCAGGGCATGCTCTGCCAACTGCTGCAAATAAACCGGCGGAAACGCCGCGACGGTCACGCCGTGGCGATGCATCTGCTGGTAGGTCTGCTCCGGCGTCCACAGGCTGTCATCGCGCAGCAACAGGCGCGAACCGTGGGTCAGCGCCGTCAGCCAGCGCTCATGGGCGCCGTCGAAGGCAAACGACATAAAGTGCAATTCGCAGTCGTCTGCGGTCATGGCGTAACGCTCGCCAATGGCGACGCAATGCATCGCCAACGGGCCATGGGCGACCGCGACACCCTTGGGCTGCCCGGTGGACCCCGAGGTGTAGATGACGTAGGCCAGAGTGTGCGGCGACAGCTCGACATGCGGCGCCGTGGCAGGCTGGTCGGCGACGCCAAACTGATCAAGGGCCAGCACCGCTACACCGGCGGGCACCGGCAATTGTTCGCGCAACACCGAATCACTGAGCAGCAAGCCGATCTGCGCATCACGCATCAGGTATTCCAGGCGCTCACGGGGATACTGGGTATCCAGCGGCACGTACGCCCCGCCCGCCTTGAGGACTGCCAGCAACGCAACGATCAGGTTTTCACCGCGCGGCAAGGCGATGGCTACCCGCACTTCCGGGCCTACGCCCTGCGCCACCAGCCCATGGGCCAGGCGGTTGGCACGCGCATCGAGCTGCGCAAATGTCACCCGTTGTTCATCGATAATCAAGGCAATGGCCGTGGGTGTCTCCCGGGCCTGCTGCGCAATGCGTTCATGCACCAGCGGTAACGCAACTGACGGCGCCTGCTGCCAATCCAGCAACAACGCCTGTTGTTCTTCACGGCCAAGCATCGGCAAGCGGGCCACCGCGCAGCTGGCATCAGCGACCACCCCGTGGAGCAGGTTCACCCAGTGCCGCGCCATGCGCTCGGCGGTGGCAGCGTCAAACAGGTCGGTGGCGTAAATCAGCGTAGCCGCCAGGCCCTGCGGCCCTTCAAGGGTATCGAGGGTCAAATCCAGGTGGGCGGTGCGAACATCCCACTCCAGGGCCTCGACCTGCAGATCCAGGTGCTGGGCGCGAGCGTCCTGTTTGACGGTCTGGTGGTTGTACATGACCTGGAACAACGGGCTGTGGCTCAGGCTGCGTTCCGGTTGCAGCGCCTCCACCAGTTGCTCAAACGGCAGGTCCTGATAATCCTGGGCCTGCAGCGCGGCATCCTTGACCTGTTGCAACAGGTCCAGGAACGGCGTGCTGCCGTCCACATTCGCCTTGAGCACCTGGGTATTGACGAAGAATCCGATCAACCCCTCAGTCTCCACCCGGTTACGGTTGGCCACCGGTACCCCGACACGAATGTCGTGCTGGCCGCTGTAGCGGTACAGCAACGCCTGGAACGAGGCGAGCAGCACCATGAACAAGCTGGCGTTGTGTTGCTGGGCAAGGTGTTTGAGGCCTTCGCTCAACTCGCCATTCAAGGGGATATCCAGACGCGCGCCACGCAGGCTTTGCACCGCCGGACGCGGATGGTCGGTGGGCAATTCCAGCACCGGCGGGTGGTCACCCAATTGGCGGGTCCAGTAGGCCAGCTGTCGATCGCGCTCGCCGGCTTCCATCCAGCGCCGCTGCCAGATCGCGTAATCGGCGTATTGAATCGGCAAGGGCGGCATGTCCAGCGTACGGCCCTGCTGGCTGGCGGCGTAACGCGAAATCAGCTCGTCGACCATCAGGCCCATGGACCAGCCGTCGGAGACGATATGGTGCTGTGTCACTACCAACACATGATCATCATCCGCCAGATGGATCAGCTTGACCCTTATAAGCGGACCGTTCAGCAGGTCAAACGGACGCCGGGTTTCGCTGCCCACCGCCTGGCGAATCTGCTGCAGGCGCTCGGCAGGATCGGTCGCCGCCGGCAAGGCATCCTGCTCGATGTGCAATTCGCCCTGCGGGGCAATGACCTGATAGACCCCGTTTTCGTCATCCTTGAAGGTGGTGCGCAGCGGTTCATGGCGCGCGATCAGTTGATTGAAACTGTGCTGCAGGGCGTCGAGATCAACCGTCCCCCGCAAACGCAGGGCACGCGGAATATGGTAGGCACTGCTTTCAGGCTCCAGTTGCCACAGGAACCATTGGCGCTCCTGGGCAAAGGACAACGGCACGTGTTCAAGGCTGGAACGGGTCTGGGGAATGGGCAGGTTCGCCGGTGATATCCCCTCTTCGAGCATTTTTTGCAGGTACACCTTGCGCTTTTCCAGCGGCAAAAGGATGAAGCGTCCAGCAATCTTCAGTGCAGCCGCGTTATCGTCCATCATGCTTCATCCACCTCATCCAACAAACTTTCCAAACGACTCAACCGGGAGGCATCCAACCGCGCTGCGGGGGCCTCCAGGTGGTCGACAAACTCATTCAGTGTTGGAAACTCAAAGACCAACTGTGCAGGCGCCTTGATCCCCAATTCCAGTTGCAGGCGCGACAGCACCCCCATCACCAGCAACGAATGGCCGCCAAGCTCAAAGAAGCTGTCGCCAAGCCCCACTTGCGGCACGTGCAAGACCTGCTGCCAAATCAGCGCGACCTGTTTTTGCAGGTCGGTTTCGGGCGCCTGGTAGGCCATGCGCACTGCCTGCATATCCGCCGCGGGCAAGGCTTGGCGATCCAGCTTGCCGTTGGCCGTCAGCGGCAGTTTTTCCAGCACCACCACCTGCGCCACTACCATGTGCTCGGGCAGGTGTTCACGCAGGTAGCTCACCACGGCCTCACGCATCGCCAACTGCCGGGACGGCGCCAGGTCCGCCGGATCGCGCGGTACCACATACCCCACCAACTGCTTGCCGTGGACGCCCTCCCGAGCCATGACCGTGGCGTCGCTCAACAAGCCAAGCCCGCGCAGGCACGCGCCGACCTCACCGGGCTCGACGCGGAAACCGCGAATCTTCACTTGGTCATCGATGCGCCCATGGCTTTCAATATGGCCGTCGCGCAGGCCCACTCGGTCGCCGGTGCGGTACAGTCGCTCGCCAGGCATACCAAAAGGGTCGGGCACAAACCGTTCGGCGGTCATGCCCGCCTGGCCCAGATAGCCCTGGGCCAGGCAAGGCCCGCCGAGATAAAGCTCACCCAGCACGCCCGGCGCCACCGCCTGCAAATTCTGGTCAACAACATGCGCCCGCACATTGGCCATCGGCTGGCCCAGGGGCACGATGCACCCAGGCTCAACCCGGCCGACGAGCCCCGCCAGGACACCTACGCACGTCTCGGTAGGGCCATAGTGGTTGAACACCTGACACGCCGGCGCCAGCGCTCGAACCTGGTCAAGCAAGGTGTTCGAACAGGCCTCGCCTCCCAGCACCAGGCAGCGTCGGGGCAAGGCGTTTGCGGGATTGACGGCCTTGAGCAGGGATTCAAGATGGGACGGCACCACTTTGATAGCGTCCACTTCATGGCGGTGCATGTACTCGGCAAAACCATTGGCGTCCATCGCCAACTCCGGATCGAGGACATGCAGGGTCCGGCCGGCGCACAGCGCACCGAACAGCACGGTGTAGCCAAGATCGGCAGCGACCGTAGACACCAGCGCCATGCTGCGGATATCCGCCATGGGCAGCAGGTCGAGAATCGAATCCACATAGTCGACCAAGGCCTCCCCGGTGACGACGACGCCCTTGGGTTTGCCGGTTGAGCCCGAGGTATAGACGACATACGCGGGCAACTGTGCCGGGTACACCGGGTAGTTCAGCGGCGGGCGCGCCGGACCGCTCACCAGGGCGTCGTGCAGGTCCAGGGTGGGAATCACCGCTACCTGACCGTCCAGTTCTTGCAGCCACTCGCCGGGAGCCATCAGCAAGGCAGCGCCGCTGTCTTGCAGCAAGCCGCCGATACGGCTGCGCTGGGCTCGCGGGTCCAACGGCAGGAACGCCGCCCCTACCCGCAAAATGGCCAACACCGTCGTCACAAACGCACTGCCTCGCTCAAAGCCGATTGCCACCAGGCTGCCCGGGCCAATGCCCAGGGTTTGCAGGCGCTGCGCCAGGCGCTCCGCCCGCTGGTCGAGCTGCTGGTAGGTCAACTGCTCGGCGCCACACACCAACGCAATCGTCTGCGGCACACGTGCGACCTGGGCCTGGAACCGCTGCTGGACACTGTCACCAGCGCGGGCTTCGCGCACCGGGCCGGTACACAGCGCGGCCGCCGCCCGACGGCTGGCTTCGTCCCCCAACGGCACCTCGCCGACGGGCTGGCGGGCATCCGTGACAAACGCCAGCAACAATCGATGCCAATCTTGCAGTTGCTGGCTGGCGGTCCGGCTGTCGAACAAGTCGCGGGCATAGATCCACGACACGCCGATGCCTTCGGCGGTTTCTGTGGTTTCCAGGGTCAGGTCGAACTTTGCCAGGGTGTCATCCCCAACCAACGCTTCGACCGCCAGCCCGCCAGGCAACTGTGAAAAGGCACTGGCTGACTGCACCTGATGATTGAACATCACCTGGAAAACCGGACTGTGGCTCAAGCTGCGTTCGGGCTGCAGCGCCTCTACCAGTTGTTCGAACGGCAGGTCCTGGTATTCCTGGGCCTGCAAGGCGTGCTGCTTGACCTGTTGCAGCAGGTCGACAAAAGACCGCCGCCCCTCGACGTCGGCCTTCAGCACCTGGGTGTTAACGAAGAACCCGATCAGGCGCTCGACCTCAAGACGATGCCGGTTGGCCACAGGCACGCCAACACGGATATCCGACTGACCACTGTAGCGGTACAGCAGCACTTGAAACGCAGCCAGCAGCACCATGAACAGCGTCACGCCCTGCTCTTGGGCCAGACGCTTGAGGGCATCACTCAGGGACGCATCCAACAACAGGTCACAGCGAGCACCACGCTGGCTTTGCTGCGCCGGCCGCGGGCGATCGGTGGGCAATTGCAACACCGTCTGCGGCCCGCCCAACTGCCGGGTCCAGTAGCCCAATTGACGCTCACGCTCGCCGCCGTCCATCCATTGGCGCTGCCAGGCAGCGTAATCGGCGTACTGGATCGCCAATGCCGGCCGCTGCAAAGACCGCCCCGCGCAACCGGCTTCATAGCCGGCCATCCATTCCTCGACCATGACCTGCATCGACCAGGCATCCGAGGCAATATGGTGCTGGGTCAGCACCAGTACATGGTCGTCTGCGCCAAGACGCAGCAACTCGACACGCAACAGCGGGCCACGCTCCAGATCAAAAGGACGCTGGACCTGCACCTGGGCAAATGCCATGACCTGGGCGTCGCTGGCCTCCTGTCCGGTCCAGTCATGCCGGCTTATGCAAACGCCGGTGTCGACGGCGATAACCTGGACAGGGCCCGTATCACTGTGCACGAAGGTCGTGCGCAGGGGTTCATGGCGAGCCACCAGGGCATTGAAACTGTCTTGCAAGGCGTCGACATTCAGCGGCCCGCGCAAGCGCAAAACGCGGGGTAAATGATAGGCCGGACTGTCCGGCTGCAATTGCCAGAGGAACCACTGCCGCTCCTGGGCGTAGGACAGCGCCAACGGCTGGTTCCGCGCCACCGCCCGCATCGGCAGGACATGATCAGCCTGCCCCTCGGCCAGCGCCCTGGAAAAAGCCGCGAGGGTGCTGTGCTCAAACAAGCGGCGCAACGCAAGGGTTCGCCCAAGCTCATTGCGTACCCGGGACATCACCTGAGTGGCCAGCAACGAATGGCCGCCCAACTCAAAGAAGTCATCATTGAGCCCCACCCGAGGCACCTTCAGCACCTCCTGCCAGATCGTTGCCACTTGCTGCTGCAAGGGACTCTGTGGCGCCTCGTACGCCACCTGCATCTGGTTGATATCCAGCGGCGGCAATGCCTTGCGGTCGAGCTTGCCGTTGGGGGTCAGGGGCATCGCGCTGATGAACAACAAATGCGCAGGCACCATATAGTCGGCCAGCTCACATTTGAGCCAGGCCTTCAGGGTGTCACGTACGGCCGCCTGGGCCAGCGCATCGCCCTGCACCAGCACGGGTTCACGGGGCACGACATAGGCAACCAACTGATCGCCCGCGGTGCCCGGCAAGGCCACCACGGCCGCCTCACGCACATGCTCGCTGGCCAGCAAGCGGGCTTCGATCTCACCCAACTCAATACGAAACCCGCGGATCTTGATTTGATGATCCAGCCGCGCGAGGTACTCGATGACGCCATCGGCCCGGGAACGGACCAGGTCACCGGTACGATACAAGCGACCGCCCGCCGGGCCATGAGGATCGGGCACAAACCGTTCGGCAGTGAGGGACGGTCGGTGGTGGTAGCCGCGCGCCAGGCCGTCGCCACCGATCAGCAGTTCGCCGCTGGCGCCGACGGGCACGGGCGAAAAATCCGCCCCCACGATAAACAGCGAAGTGTTGTCGATCGCCCGCCCCAGATAGGGCACGGGCTGCTGGGCCGTGACCTCATGGCAGGCGGACCAGATGGTGGTTTCCGTCGGTCCGTAAAGGTTCCATACCGGGCCGAGGGCCTCGATCATCCGTGAGGCCAACGCCTGCGGCAGGGCTTCGCCACCGCACAGCACCTTGCATCCCTTGAGGCAGCCTATTTCTGGATGGTCCAGCAACATCCGCCAAGTGGACGGTGTGGCTTGTACCGCGGTAACACCCTGCCGGGCGACCAGTGCGAGGATTTCCCCCGGGTCCTGGGCAACGTCCTGGCCGGCGAGCACGATGGTCGCACCCGTCACCAGCGGCAGGTAAATTTCCAGGCCAAAGATATCGAAGCAGAACGTGGTCAGCGACAACACCCGGTCAGTGGCCGAAAGGCCCGGACGCTGCGCCATGCTCTGGACAAAGTTGTTCAGCCCGCCGTGGCGCACCATCACGCCCTTGGGCTTGCCCGTGGACCCCGAGGTGTAGATGACATAGGCCAGGTCATCGGGCGCAACGCTCACCTGCGGGTCCGCCTGGGCATCCAGGCCCAGCCGGGACGGCTGCTGGTCGAGCAACAACAGGCGCAACCCAGGCAGCCCGGCAAACCGCGGTGCCAGGGAGGCCTGGGTCAGCAACAGGCCGATGCCGCTGTCTCCAATCATGTAGTCCAGACGTGCCTGGGGATAAGCCGGATCCAGCGGCACATAGGCACCGCCCGCCTTGAGCACGGCCAGCAGGCCAACCACCATGTCCAGGCTGCGTTGCGCCGCGATACCGACCAGAACGCCGGGGGCCACGCCCTGCTCGATCAGGGTATGGGCCAGGCTGTTGGCCCTGGCTTGCAACGCCTCGAAGGTCAAGGCCTGGCCATCCACCGTCAATGCCTGTGCAGCGGGAGTGCGGCGGGCCTGCTCGGCAATCTGCTGGTGCACGGCCTGTACAGGTACCGGTTTGGCCGACGGGTTGCTGTGATGCAGCAGACGCTGCAACTCCAATGCGTCAAACAGCGGCAGTTCATCCACCGATTGGCCCGGGCAAGCGACAATGCCCTGGAGCAGGTTCAACCAATGAGCCTGCAGCCGCTCGATGGTCGCGACCTCGAACAGATCCGTGGCGAATACCAGCGAGGCCGATAGGCCTTCCCGGGTCTCATAGGTTTCCAGGGTCAAGTCGAACTGCGCCGTGAGGTGAGCCACTCCCATGTTCTCGACCGACAACTGCGGGAGCTGCGCCACCACCGGGTTGGAGCGTTCAAGCCCCTGATGGTTGTACATCACTTGAAACAGCGGGCTGTGGCTCAGGCTGCGCTCAGGCTGCAACAGCTCCACCAATTGTTCGAACGGCAGGTCCTGGAACTCTTGGGCTTGCAACGCCGTCTGCTTGACCTGCGCCAGCATTTGGCTGAAAGGTGCACGGCCGTCAACCAGCGCTTTCAAGACCTGAGTGTTAACGAAAAAACCAATCAGCCGCTCGGTCTGCGCACGACTGCGATTAGCCACCGCCACGCCGACACGCACATCCGTTTGGCCGGTGTAGCGGTACATCAAGATCTGCCACGACGCCAGCAGCAGCATGTACAGCGTCACGCCTTCGCGTTGCGCCAGGTGTTTGAGGCCTGCCGCCAGCTCCGGCGCCAGCACACAGTCCAGACGCGCACCGCGATAACTCATCATCGCGGGGCGCGGGAAATCGGCAGGCAGTTGTAAGGTCGGCTGCTCGCCCCCCAGTTGTTTCTGCCAATAGGCCTGCTGGCGCTCACGCTCCCCAGCCTGCATCCAGTTACGCTGCCACAGGCCATAGTCGGCGTACTGGATCGCCAGCTCTGGCAATACCGCAGGTCGCCCGTGCTGAAAACCGGCATAGAGCTCAATCAGTTCCTCGACCATGATCTGCATCGACCAGCCATCGGAAACGATATGGTGCTGAACCAGCACCAGCACGTGCTCATCCGCCGCCAGCCGCAGCAACTTCACCCGCAACAGCGGCCCATGCTCAAGGTTGAAGGCCTGCTGGGTGCAGGCCTCGATGACAGCGTGCAGGGCGGGGTCACTCAAGCCCTGCGTGCTCACATCCTGCAGTTCGATGGTCAGGGCGGCGCTGGCGGCAACCCGTTGCACGGTACGCCCCTGCTCCTCGGCAAACGTGGTACGTAACGGCTCATGGCGAGCAATCAAACTATTGAACGCTGACTCAAGCGCAGGCACATCCAGCGACCCGCGCAGACGCAGGACCGATGACATGTTGTAGGCGGTACTCTTCGGGTCCAGTTGCCAGAGAAACCACAGGCGCTCCTGTGCGTAGGACAGCAACAGCGGCTCTGACGCATCGCGCTTGAAAACGGGGGTCAAGCCATACAGGTTGATGCCCTTTTTCCCAAGCAAAACGGCGAGCGCTTTTCTTTCTGCCAGAGAAAGCGTTCCCACCGATTCGATTAACTTTTGCACGCCGCAGTCCTCACTAGGAAATCAGATTTTCAAGCTCATCAGCAGATAGACGTTTGAGGGCGGCCAAGGATTTAGCCAACTCGTCTTGAAGAGGTTGAATTTCGGACTGCAGCGTGCGGACTTGCTGGACAAAATCCCCGAGTGTTTCGGTGACAAACAGGGTTTTGAGTGGAACGTCGAGATTTGCCTGGGCGCGAATCTGCATCATCATTTGCGTCGCCAGCAGGGAGTGCCCGCCCAACTCGAAAAAATTGTCGCCCAGGCCTACCCGCTCCAAACCCAGCAGTTGCTGCCAGATCCCTGCAATCTGACAGGCCAGTGCATCCTGGGGCGCCAGGTATTCAGCGCGGGCGCGGGCTGTATCCGGGGCCGGCAAGGCCTTGCGGTCGAGCTTGCCATTGGGGCCTACAGGCAAGGCATCGAGCAGCAGAAGCTGAGTGGGCACCATATAGTCCGGCAACCCTTGGCGCAGCGCGGCACGGACGGCGTCCAACCACTGCGGTCGTGCGGTTTCGTCGAGATTCGCCGACGTCGGCACCACATAGCCCACCAGTTGCAGGCCGGCCGGCGTTTCAACCGCCAGCACTGCCGCTTCACGCACGGCCTCCTGCTCCAGCAGTCGGGCCTCGATCTCTCCAAGCTCAATGCGCAACCCGCGCAATTTCACCTGATGGTCGATACGCCCGCGGTACTCGATAACCCCGTCTGCCCGCTGGCACACCAGGTCACCGCTGCGGTACAGCCGCTCACCCGGCACAAACGGGCTGGCGACAAAGCGCTCGGCCGTCAGGCCCGCACGACGGTGGTACCCACGCGCCAGGCCTTCGCCTCCCAGGTACAACTCACCGATCACCCCGGCCGGCACCAGTGTCAGGTCCGGGCTCAGGACGTAGGTCTGCAGGTTCGCGATCGGCTGGCCAATCGGCACGCTGTCGCGACCTTCTTCGCGGCAGGTCCAGTGGGTCACGTCGATGGCCGCCTCGGTGGGCCCGTACAGGTTGTACAGCCCGGCATTCGGCAGCTTGCTGAAGACTTGTTGTTGCGCGTCCACCTGCAACGCTTCGCCGCTGCACACGATGCGCGTCAGGCTGGTGCACTGGCTGACCTGAGCGTCCTGCAAGAACACCTGCAACATCGAAGGCACAAAGTGCAGCGTGGTGATCTGCCGGGCCGTGATCAACTGCACCAGTTTTGTGGGCTCACGATGATCTCCCGGGGCCGCCACCACCAGCCGCGCACCGCTCATCAGCGGCCAGAAAAACTCCCACACCGAGACATCGAAGCTGAACGGCGTCTTCTGCAACACCGCGTCGTCGGCCGTCAGCCTGTAGGCCTGCTGCATCCAGCACAGGCGATTGGTCAACGCCTTGTGCCGGTTGCCGGCACCCTTGGGCTTGCCGGTGGACCCGGAGGTGTAGATCACGTACGCCAGGTTTTCCGGCGCCAGGCTGATGCCCGGGCACGTGGTGGGGAACGCTTCGGCGCCCGGTTCGTCCAGGCACAACGTGGCCAGGCCGGCCGGGATCGGCAATTGCGCCAACAGGCGACGCTGGCTCAGCAGCAACCCGATGGCACTGTCTTCGATCATGTAGGCCAGGCGTTCCGTCGGGTAGTCCGGGTCCAGCGGGACGTAGGCCCCACCGGCCTTGAGCACCGCCAGCAAGCCAATGACCATCTCCAGGCTGCGCTCCATCGCCAGTCCCACCAGCACGTCGGGGCCTACGCCAAGGCTGATCAGTTGATGGGCCAATTGGTTGGCGCGCTGATCAAGCTCCCGGTACGTCAACTGCTGTTCGCCGAACTGCAACGCGATGGCTTGCGGCGTGCGAGCTACCTGGCCTTCAATCAGTTGGTGAACCGCGCGTTCAAGGGGGTAGACCGTGGCGGTAGTGTTCCAGCCCTGCGACAACTCTCGTTGCTCGTACGCATCCAGCAGCGGCAACTCACCCAGGCTTTGTGCCGGGTTGGCAACGATGGCGTGCAACAGATTGAGCCAGTGTCGACTCAGGCGTTCCACGCTCGCAGCCTCAAACAGGTCTGTCGCGTAGGTGAAGGTAGCCGCCAGCCCCTGCCCCGGATCCACCGGTTCACTGACATCCAGGGTCAAGTCGAATTGGGACGAAACCTGAGGTCGCGGCACCGCCTGTACGTGCAGATCACCAACCTGCGCACCGGCGCCCGCCGTGCCCTGCTGGTGGTTGTACATCACCTGGAACAACGGACTGTGGCTCAGGCTACGCTCCGGGTGAAGTGCCTGCACCAGTTGCTCGAACGGCAGGTCCTGATGGTCCTGGGCCTCTTGCGCAATCCGCCGCACGTCCTGCAGGAAGCTGTCGAAACCACGAGTGCCATCGAGGTCTGCCTTGAACACCTGAGTGTTGACGAAGAAACCGATCAGCCGCTCAGTCTCCAGACGATTGCGATTGGCGACCGGGACGCCTACGCGGATATCCGTCTGCCCGCTGTAGCGGAACAGCAAGACTTGAAACGCTCCCAGCAGCAACATAAACAACGACACATCCTGATGCTGCGCCAATGCCCGCAAGCGCTCGGTCAGGGCCGGCGGCACGCCGAAGTCCAGGCTGGCGCCACCGTAGCTTTGTACCGCTGGCCGTACATGATCCAACGGCAACGCCAGCACCGATTGCTCACCCGCCAACTGACGTTGCCAGTACGCAAGCTGGCGCTCGCGCTCGCCAGCTTCCAGCCATTGACGCTGCCACTGGGCGTAATCGAGGTACTGGATCGACAAGGCCGGCAAATCCGCCACCTCCCCTGCCAGGTCGGCACGGTAGTACTCAAGCAACTCCTGCACCATGATTCCCATGGACCAGCCATCCGTGATGATGTGATGCACAGTCACCACCAGCAAATGATCGTCGGGCCCCAGGTTCAACAGACGCACACGCATCAACGGCCCCTGTGTCAGGTCAAAGACCCAGGCGGCCTCTACAGCCAGGCACTGGTCGATGGCCTGCCCGGGGGTTGCCGCCCCCAACGCAGGGTTGTCGACAACGACGCGCGCCGAGTCGGCGGGCAACACCCGTTGCAGCGCCTGGCCATTGTCTTCAAAGAACACCGTGCGCAAGCTGGCATGCCGGGCAACCACGTGGTCAACGCTACGCGCAAGCACGTGCGCGTCCAGCGGGCCTTGCAGGCGTATGGCCGAGCTTATGTTGTAAGCGCTGCTGCGAGGCTCAAGTTGCCAGAGAAACCATTGGCGCTGCTGGGCATAAGACATCGGCAAGGCGCCGGTCTCGCTGGCGGGAAGAATTGGCAAGCGGGCCACATTCACCCCGGACTGAGCCAGCTTGCTGAACAGTTGTTGGCGCTTGTGGCCCTCCAGCCCCTTGATTCGCTCAAGCATTTCCTGGGAGCGCAACGGGTCGGGCTTAAGCATCGTCTTTCTCCAATTGATCAAGGGCGTCGAAAATCAAATCGAATTCGAGCACCGATTCCGCCCCGGCGGCCGCTTGCAGATGGGCCGCCAGGTCTTCGAATTTGCGCAAGTCATAGAACGCCTTGAGCGCCAGCTCTACGCCAAAGGCATTACGTACACGGGACAACAGCATCACCAGGTGCAGGGAGTGGCCACCCAACGCGAAGAAGTCATCATCGAGGCCCACCTGCTCGACGCTGAGCACGTCACGCCACAGGTCAGCCAGCAGGCATTCAAGCTCGCTGCGAGGCGCACGGTGGGCCGCCCGAGCATGGGCATCCGGAGCCGGCAAGGCCTTGCGGTCGAGCTTGCCATTGGGGCTCAACGGCAGCGCGGCCAGCATCAGCAGGTGGCTGGGCACCATGTAGTCCGGCAGGGTGTGCGTCAGGTGCGCCTTGAGCGCATCACGCAACGCCGCCTGCACGTCGGGCCCGCCGTCCATCACGTCAGGAGAGGTGGGCACCACGTAGCCCACCAGTTGCAGGCCGGCCGGCGTTTCAACCGCCAGCACTGCCGCTTCACGCACGGCCTCCTGCTCCAGCAGTCGGGCCTCGATCTCTCCAAGCTCAATGCGCAACCCGCGCAATTTCACCTGATGGTCGATACGCCCGCGGTACTCGATAACCCCGTCTGCCCGCTGGCACACCAGGTCACCGCTGCGGTACAGCCGCTCACCCGGCACAAACGGGCTGGCGACAAAGCGCTCGGCCGTCAGGCCCGCACGACGGTGGTACCCACGCGCCAGGCCTTCGCCTCCCAGGTACAACTCACCGATCACGCCGGCCGGCACCAGTGTCAGGTCCGAGCTCAAGACGTAGGTCTGCAGGTTCGCGATCGGCTGGCCAATCGGCACGCTGTCGCGACCTTCTTCGCGGCAGGTCCAGTGGGTCACGTCGATGGCCGCCTCGGTGGGCCCGTACAGGTTGTACAGCCCGGCATTCGGCAGCTTGCTGAAGACTTGTTGTTGCGCGTCCACCTGCAACGCTTCGCCGCTGCACACGATGCGCGTCAGGCTGGTGCACTGGCTGACCTGAGCGTCCTGCAAGAACACCTGCAACATCGAAGGCACAAAGTGCAGCGTGGTGATCTGCCGGGCCGTGATCAACTGCACCAGTTTTGTGGGCTCACGATGATCTCCCGGGGCCGCCACCACCAGCCGCGCACCGCTCATCAGCGGCCAGAAAAACTCCCACACCGAGACGTCGAAGCTGAACGGCGTCTTCTGCAACACCGCGTCGTCGGCCGTCAGCCTGTAGGCCTGCTGCATCCAGCACAGGCGATTGGTCAACGCCTTGTGCCGGTTGCCGGCACCCTTGGGCTTGCCGGTGGACCCGGAGGTGTAGATCACGTACGCCAGGTTTTCCGGCGCCAGGCTGATGCCCGGGCACGTCGCGGGGAACGCTTCGGCGCCCGGTTCGTCCAGGCACAACGTGGCCAGGCCGGCCGGGATCGGCAATTGCGCCAACAGGCGACGCTGGCTCAGCAGCAACCCGATGGCACTGTCTTCGATCATGTAGGCCAGGCGTTCCGTCGGGTAGTCCGGGTCCAGCGGGACGTAGGCCCCACCGGCCTTGAGCACCGCCAGCAAGCCGATGACCATCTCCAGGCTGCGCTCCATCGCCAGCCCCACCAGTACTTCGGGGCCTACGCCAAGGCTGATCAGTTGATGGGCCAATTGGTTGGCGCGCTGATCAAGCTCCCGGTACGTCAACTGCTGTTCGCCGAACTGCAACGCGATGGCTTGCGGCGTGCGAGCTACCTGGTCTGCAATCAGTTGGTGAACCGCGCGTTCAAGGGGGTAGACCGTGGCGGTGGCGTTCCAGTCCTGCACCAGGATTTGGCGCTGCGCGTCGTTCAACAGGTTCAGCTCGCCCAGTGTCCGTGCAGGCTGGGCGCACATCTGCTCGAGCAGGCAACGCAAATGGCCGTCCAGCGCCTCAATGAACGGCGCACTGAAGTGCTGCCGATCGAAGCTGTAATGCAAGGCCAGGGTCTGCCCCAGGGTCACACCAAGCGTCAGTGGGTAGTTGGTCTGGTCATGATTGGCCACCGCGCCAAACGCCAGGCCGCTCGGCGCACCGTGTTCCAGTGCCTGCGAGACCGGATAGTTTTCGAACACCAGCAACGTGTCGAACAACGCCGCGCCGCTGTGGCCCGACCAGCGCTGCACATCGAACAACGCCGTATGCTCATGCTCGCGCAACGCCAGGCTGTGCGCCTGGACGGCTTGAAGCCATTGATCAACCGTCTGTTCAGGCTTGGGATTACCCACCACCGGTAACGTGTTGATGAACAGGCCCAACTGCTGCTCGATGCCGGCAAGGTCAGCCGGACGTCCGGCCACGGTGGAGCCGAAAGCAACGGCGTCACGGCCGGTGTAGCGCTGCAACAGCAGCAACCACGCGGCCTGGACCAGCGTATTGACGGTCACCTTGCGCTGCCGGGCAAAGCCTTCCAGCTGCCGCGTTTGTTCAGCCGGCAGCGCCTGGTGGAACAGGCCATAACCCGAGGTATCCCGGGATCGATCGCCGCCCGTCAGGGCCGATGCCAATAGTGTGGGCTCCTGCAATTGCGCCAGGTGTTCTTTCCAGAACACCTCGTCCGCCGCGCCATCCTGGCGCTGCAACCACTCGATATAACTGCGGAAACGCCCCACCGGCTGTGCGGGCGCGTGCCCGCCATACCGCAGGAAAACCTCGCCAAGAAGCTGCGAACTGCTCCAGCCATCCATCAGGATATGGTGGTTGGTAAACACCAGATGATGACGCCGTGGCCCGGTCTTAATCAGCGTCAGGCGCAACAGGCCCGGGCGCTCCAGCTCAAACCCTGCCGCACGATCGGTCTCGACAAAATTCGCCAGTGCCAAAGCCAGGTCCCCTCGGCCTTGCCAATCTTCACAGGTGAACGTCAATGCGAGCCGACGATGGATCACCTGCAGCGGCTTGGCCAACTCGCCCTGCCAGAGGAAGCTGCTGCGCAAGATGTCGTGGGCATCGACGCACGCTTGCCAGGCCGCGCGAAACCGCTCGACGTCCAGGCCATCGATATCCACGCACAGCTGGTTGATATAGGTGCCGTTTGCCTGCTCGTACAAGCTATGGAACAGCATGCCTTGCTGCATGGGCGACAGCGGGTAGATATCCTCGATATTCGCCGGATTCTCCAGGGTATCCAGACGCTCCTGTTGCAGCCCCGACAGCGCCACGTCCGACGGTGTAAGCCCCGCCGCCTGCGCGTTGCAGCAATGCTCAATCAGCTGTTGCAGGGCCGTACGGTAATCGTCGGCCAGACGCTGCACGGTGGAGGTAGCGAACATTTCGCGACTGAACGTCCAGCGCAACTCCAACTCACCGTCATAGACCTGACCCTCAATCGACAGCCAGTTATCCAGCGGGGCGTCGGCGTCCTGCTCGGCGCCTGCGCCCTCGCCTGCGGGTACGAACAAGGCGCCTTGCCCGGCGTCGAAACTGCCGTCGAACTGCCCCAGGTAGTTAAAGGTTATCCGGGGTTGCTCCAGCCCCTTGAGAATCCGCCGGGTCGCCACGTCACCTTGATAACGCAATACGCCAAAGCCAATACCTTTAAGCGGAACGGCGCGCACTTGCTCCTTGATCTGCTTGATCGATGCCGCCAACGAGGCTGCCGTGGTCAGCCGCAACGGAAACAGACTGGTGAACCAGCCGACACTGCGGCTGAGGTCGATGTCGTCAAACAACTCTTCGCGGCCGTGGCCTTCGAGTTGGATCAGCGTATCGGCCTGCCCCGTCCAGGCCCCTGCCACCTGTGCCAACGCGGTCAACAAAAGATCGTTGACCTGGGTGCGATAAGCCCCGGGCGCGTCCTGCAGCAATTGTCGGGTCAACTGTGGGCTCAGACGGCTGCGCACCACGTGGGCATGCCGGCACTGGAGGCTGCCGTGAGGGTTTTCACAAGGCAGCGGGCGGCTGGCGCCGTGCAGTTGCGCCTGCCAGTACGCCAGTTCCCGTTGCGCGTCCTCACGGCGCGCGTACCCCTGCAAATGCTTGCTCCAGGCTTTGAATGAACTGGTCTTGGCCGCCAGGTTGACCGGCTGTTCCGCCAGCGCCTGACGATAGCCCTGCTGCAGGTCCTCCAGAAGGATGCGCCAGGACACGCCGTCCACCACCAGGTGATGGATGACCAGCAACAGCCGCTGGCTGCCATCGGCCAGCGTCGCCAGGACCGCACGCACCAGGCTGCGTTGCAGGTCGAGGCTGCGCTGCGCGTCAAGCCACAGTGTTTGCAATTCAGCATTATCCCCGACAGTGGCCTGCCAGAGCACGTCATCGGGCACCGTAGCCGGCTCGGCAATCTCGGCACTCCAGCCATCTACGCCGTGGGTGAACCGGGCCCGCAGGTTGTCGTGATGAACCATCAAGGCACACAAGGCTCGGCTAAGCGCGTCGGCCTGCAAGGGTTCCAGCGCGCGCAGCAGCACCGCCTGGTTCCAGTGATGCCGTACCGGCACTGGGGTTTCGAAAAAAAGCTGCTGGATCGGGGACAGTGCCAGCACACCGGTGACCGGGCCCTGGTCCACGGTAAAAGCCTCGCCGTCGAGCCGGGCAACGCCCGCCAGGGCCTTGACGGTCTGGTGAATGAACACATCCCTAGAACTCAGGCCTATACCCGCCTGACGCGCTCGGCTCACCACCTGGATGGAAATGATCGAATCACCACCCAACTCGAAAAAATTGTCGTGCAAGCCCACCTTCCCAAGCTTCAGCACGTCTTGCCAGATACCCGCGATGGCCTGCTCCAGCGGGGTTGCGGGCGCAACGTAGGTTTGCTGGACCTGGCCGGCGTCCGGCAATGGCAAGGCCTTGCGGTCCAGTTTGCCATTGGGGCTCAACGGCAATGCATCAAGGAACACCACGTGCCCGGGCACCATGTAGTCCGGCAAATGCTCGGCAAGCTGTGCGCGTATCGCCTCGCGCAACGAGCCTTGTTCCTGAGCCTTGTCGGCGGG
Source organism: Pseudomonas sp. BIGb0558 (assembly GCF_024807515.1). Lineage (NCBI taxonomy): Bacteria > Pseudomonadati > Pseudomonadota > Gammaproteobacteria > Pseudomonadales > Pseudomonadaceae > Pseudomonas > Pseudomonas sp. BIGb0558. The sequence continues at coordinate 5,863 of NZ_JANUEW010000029.1, read as the reverse complement.
CACCACATACCCCGCCAACTGCAGGCCGCTGGGTCCGGGAACTGCCAGGACAATTGCGTCACGCACGGTGGGCAATTCCAGCAGACGCGCCTCGATTTCCCCCAATTCAATACGGAAACCGCGGATCTTCACTTGGTGATCGATACGCCCGACGTATTCGAGCACACCCTCGGTGTTGAACCGCGCCAGGTCGCCGGTGCGATACAGGCGCGCACCCGAGCCGCTGAACGGGTCAGGCATGAAGCGCTCGGCGCTGAGGGATGGCCGGCCGAAGTAGCCACGGGCCAACAGTTCACCACCGATCACCAACTCACCCACTACGCCGATGGGCGCCGGCAGGCCGTTGTCGTCCAGCACGTACAGGCTGCGCCCAGGCAGCACATGACCAATAGGCAGCGTCAGCGGGATCGGCTGAGCGCCCAGGACATAGTCGGTGCAGTCCAGCGTGGTGGCGGTGACCGTTGCCTCTGTCGGCCCATAGGTATTGAGCAGGCGCACCGCGCAAAGTCCAGCCTGGCGCCAGGCCAAAAGGCCTTCGGGCGGCATTGCTTCACCGCCACTGTGTACCTGGCGCAGTACGCCATAATCCCTGGGGCCCACGGCGGCGAACTCCTTGGCGAGCATGTTCCAGTAGGCGGTGGTCAGGTCCATGACGCTGATACGCTGCTCGATCAGTTGGCGATACAGGGTCTCGCTGTCCCAGATTTCGTTGCCGCGCAACACCACCGATGCCCCGCAGATTAGCGCCGGGTACAGTTGCTCGACGAAACCGTCGAAGTTGAAGGTGGAAAATTGCAGCACCCGATCGGAGGCGCTCAGGCCAAAGAACTGCAACGACACAAAGGCATGTCTGGTCAGCGACGCATGGGTAATGCCGACGCCTTTCGGGCGGCCGGTGGAGCCCGAGGTGAACATCACATAGGCCAGGTTCTCGCCATCGACGGTACCGACCGGATTATTGCCGTCAGCCTCACGCCAGGCGTGGTCCTGGTCCAGGCACACACGTTGCACCGCGGGTGGTATTGGCAGGCGCTCCTGTAACGAGGACTGGGTCAGCACCAGCACACAGGCGCTGTCTTCGATCATGCACAGCAGACGGTCGACCGGATATTGCGGATCCAGCGGCACGTAACCACCACCGGCCTTGAGCACCGCCAGCAGCCCCACCACCATGTCCAGCCCGCGCTCGACGGCAATGCCCACCAGCACTTCAGGGCCTACACCACGCGCGACCAGATGGTGGGCCAAACGGTTGGCGCGCGTATTCAGCTCGCCGTAGCTGAGCACCTGCCCTTCGAAGATCAACGCCACTGCGTCAGGCGCCTGGGCGGCCTGCTGTTCGAATAGTTGGTGAACCGGGAGCTGGCTCGGATAAAGCGTGTCATGTCGCCCCCACTCACTCATCAGGCGCTGACGCTCATCGACACCAAGCAATTGCACTTCACCAACGCGCTGGGCAGGATCGTCCACGATTCGGCGCAACACGCTGTGCCAATGTTGCGCCAGGCGCTGGATCGACGCGGCTTCAAACAGGTCGGTGGCGTAGGTGAATGAGGCGTGCAACTGCCCGGCTTTCTCGAAGGTATCCAGGCTCAAGTCAAACTGAGTGCTGCGGCTCTCCCACTCGATCACGCCCAATTGCAGCCCGGACTTCAAGGTGAGCCGGGTAACGTCCGCGACCTCTGGCTGATGGTTGTACATCACTTGAAACAGCGGGTTGTAGCTGAGACTGCGCTCAAGCTTGAGGGCCTCGACCAGGCGCTCGAACGGCAAGTCTTGATGGGACTGCGCGCCCAACGCGGCTTCCTTGACGATCGCCAGCAGTTCACGGACCGACGTTTGCCCATCGAACGGCAGGCGCAGTACCTGAGTGTTGACGAAGAAACCGATCAGCCCTTCGATTTCATTACGGTTGCGGTTGGCAATGGGTACACCGATACGCAGATCGTTCTGCCCGGTGTAGCGCTGCAACAGGACGGCAAAGGACCCAAGCAACAACATGAACAACGTCACGCCATGCTGGCGAGCCACCTGGCGCAGTTGATCGGCCAACCCACTGTCGAGCGTCAACTCATGGCGTCGGCCGTTGTAGGTGGGAATCGATGGGCGGGCACGGTCCGCTGGCAACTCCATCACCGGGTGCTCATCCCCCAGTTGCGCGAGCCAGTAATCCAGCTGGCGTTGCTGCTCGCCAGCCTCCAGCCAGCGACGCTGCCACAGGGCGTAATCACTGTATTGAATCGGTAGCGGCGCCATCTCCAACGGGGTTGCGCCATCGTGGGCGTCGTAAAAACGGCAGAACTCGTCGATCAACACATTCATCGACCAGCCATCGGAGACGATGTGGTGCAGCGTCAGCAGCAGGACGTGTTCGGTATCGGCCAGCTTGAGCAGGCGTACCCGCAGCAGCGGCCCCTGGGCGAGGTCGAACGGGCGCAATGACTGCTGCTCGACCTCCAGCACCACCTCGGACTCACGTTCGCCGGCAGGCAAGGCGCTCAAATCCACATGTTCAAGGGTCAAGCCCTGCTGCGCCGGCACTTGTAGAAGAGTGTCATCGGCTTGCATCTGAAACACCGTACGCAAGGTCTCGTGACGCTCGATGAGGCTGACGAACGCCTGCTCCAGGGCAGAAATATTCAGGTGCCCGGTCAGACGCACTGCCGCCGGCAGGTTATAGGCGCCGCTGTGGGGGTCCAGATGCCAGAGAAACCACATCCGTTGCTGGGCGTAAGACAGCGCCTGGCGGTCCTCTGCTTCTACGCCTGCCGGAATCGGAAAACGCGAAAATTCCACCCCTTCCCTCTGCAACGCCTGGAGGAACATCTGGCGTTTTTCCAGGGGCAACCCGATAAACCGGCGAGCAAGTTTCAAGGAGTCTTCAGCGTTCATTTCTTGGGATCCGGGGCAATAGGCAGGAAGCACAAAGGCACGTCGTCCCTATAAAACGAATCCGGAGGGGAAAAATTAGCGGGGGATTTGGAGCGCAGGCAACGGTGTCATCAAGGGTTACATCAAACACCGAGAGGCTCGGCGAGGCTGTCCTATCATTGACGCAACCCATCAATTGCAACTACATTTAGTTACAGGCAAGGATCGCCGTGTCGAAAAATGAAAAGCTGCTGGCCAAACTGCTCAATGAGCACTCGGCCTTTACCTGGCCCGAACTCGTCACACTGCTGCGGCGCCTGGGCTACACGCAAATCGAAGGGGCGGGTAGCCGGGTCAGGTTCGACAGGGGCGACCCCAGTGCAATGATTACCCTGCACAAGCCTCACCCCGGCAACGAACTGAAACACTACATTCGGCGCCAGATCATCGAACAATTGAAATCAGGAGAACTGATTCAGTGAACAACCAGCTGAAACACAAAGGCTACATCGGCTCCATCGAAGCCAGCATCGAAGACAATTGCCTGTTCGGGAAGCTGCTTTTCATCAAGGCCCTGGTCAGTTACGAGGGAAAAACCGTCGCCGAGTTGGACGCGGCTTTTTGCAACGCCGTAGACGACTACATCGAGACCTGCCAGGCCCTTGGGCAAACACCGGAAAAGCCCTGCAAGGGTTCGTTCAACGTCCGTGTCGGCCATGACCTCCACTTGGCCGCTGCCCTCGCAGCAACCCGGCAAAAAGTGACGTTGAACGATCTCACGCGGCAGGCGCTGAACGAATTCCTGCAACATCGCGGCGCACTGGTGACAGGGTAATCACCCCAACCGCCGATACCCCAACACCGCCGCACCCAGCACCACCGCCCCCGCCGCCAGCGCCACCCAGAACCCGCTGGGTGCGCCAAAGCGGTCGATCATCCAGCCCGAGCTGGCGGCGCCAATGGCCACGCCGATGCTCAGGCCGGTGATCAGCCAGGTCATGCCTTCGGTCAGGCGGCTCGGCGGGACGATTTGTTCCACCAACGCCATGGACACGATCAATGTCGGGGCGAAGAACAGGCCAGAGATGAAGATTGCCGCCGCCAACCCGGGAATGTTCGTCACCAGCAACAACGGCAGCGTAGTGATCGCCGTCGCCACGCCGCAGTACAGGAACTGGCGAGGCAACGGGGCTTTCAATTTCAGGGCACCAAACGCCAGCCCGGCCAGGCACGAACCGATGGCGTACACCGACAGCACAATGCTCGCGGCAGCCGGCTGGCCCTGGTGCTGGGCGAAGGCGACGCTGACCACGTCCACCACGCCGACGATGACGCCCATGGCCATCAACAGCACCATCAGGATCAACACCGAGGGCGAGGCGATCAGCCAACGCCCGTGTTCGGCGTGGTGCTCATGCACCGGTGGTTCGGTCTGGCGTTGCAGCACGAAAGCGGTGACCCCAACCGCCAGGAACAGCGCCGCAATCAACGGCCCCGCTTCGGGGAACAGCAGCACGCATAAGCCCACCGAGACCGGCGGGCCAATAATGAACACCACCTCATCAAGCACCGACTCCAGGGCAAACGCGGTTTGCAGCTTGGGCTGGCCGCGATACAGCTCGGTCCAGCGCGCCCGTACCATGGCCGACATGTTGGGCATGCAACCGGCCAGGGCGGCGAAGATGAACAGCGTCCAGGTCGGCGCCTGCATGCGGGTGCAGAGTAACAACAGCAACAGCGCGCCGCCGCCGATGGACGCCGCCACCGGCAACACCCGGCCCTGGCCATAACGGTCCACCCATCGCGAGACCTGGGGCGCGCAAAACGCCGTGGCCAGGGCGAAGGTGGCGGTCACGGCGCCGGCCAGTCCATAACCGCCGTGTACCTGCGAAAGCATGGTGATCAAGCCGATCCCGGTCATGGAGATCGGCATGCGGGCGAGCATGCCCGCCAGTACAAAAGCCCTGGAACCTGGCGCCTGGAACAGCTCGGCGTAGGGGTTTGCCATGGTGTGTAACCTCTTCCTGAGCGCCCTGAAACTTGCTATTCGAGGTTTTCGGGGCAAAATACATACGGTGCGTATGTGACAAATCATGCGTAACATACGCGTCGTATGTCAATCACCTATTGTGAGCCTTATCCATGAGCCGAGCCCGTGCCGACATGATCGAAGACACCCGCGCCCGCCTGATCGCCAGCGCCCGCCAGGCCTTCGCCACGCAAGGCTACGCCCAGACGTCGATGGATGATTTCACCGCTCGCGCCGGCCTGACCCGGGGTGCGTTGTACCATCATTTTGGCGACAAGAAAGGCTTGCTGGCGGCGGTGGTTGCGCAGCTCGACGGTGAAATGGATGCGAGCCTGCTCCGTATCTCCGAGCGGGCCGAGAACCCTTGGGACGGGTTTTGCGAACGCTGCCGGGCCTATTTGCGTATGGCTCAGGATGCCGAGGTCCAGCGCATTGTGCTGCAGGATGCGCCGGCGGTGCTGGGGACGACCGACCAGCAGCAATGCGTGGATTCGCTGTGCCGGTTGCTTGATGACCTGATGCAGGCGGGGGTCATCGAGCATGCGTGCAGCCAGGCGTTGGCGAGGCTGATCAATGGCAGCATGGTGAGTGCATCGCTTTGGATCGCCCAGGATCAACGCCCGGGCGAGCGGCTGGAAGAAGCTTTGCAAGGGTTGGAGTTGTTGTTGCGGGGGTTGAAGGCCCATGCCGTTCGCTGAACGAATGCGGCGGGGGGGTTCAGGGATGCTTTGGGATTGAGTACATATCCGTTGCTGCGGTAACGGCCGCTTATGGTTTCGCTCTTACAGCGACTCACTTTGGAAAAGCCGGAATGCCGGCCCAGCCCAAAGTAAGCAAAAGGCTCTGCCCCGCCTGTCGGCACCTCGCCTAGGCTCGGTGTTCCCTCACTCCGGCATTGCTCCGCGGGCCGCCGCGACGGGGCGTCCCTGCCCCGTCGCGGCTAAACCGGCGTCCTGCCGGTTT